>NZ_JADOVE010000012.1:0-138226 GCF_015752225.1 Polaromonas sp. CG_9.11 | reverse complement strand
CGCTCCCCCGCTTGGTCGCAGTTGAGCAGTATCAAGGCATTGATGACTTTGGATGCTGCGTGCGTGCCTTTGCCTGCGATGCCCTGCAACTCGGCACTTTCCTGCTCTGACAAGGTGACTTTGTAATGTCCCATTCCCCATTGTCCACGTCAAATTTCTCATGACGCGACACTAGGTCGCGAACGCTCGCGAGGCAAACAGAGAACAGAGAGAGAAAATGGCCGGGAATGGCCCCAAAAACCAGGTAGCCGGGGTGGTGGACGCTCGCGAGGGAAAGTGCGGTTTCACTGAGGGAACAGACAAAAAAATCCCAACCGATAAGAGTTGGGATTTCCATATATGGTGGAGCTGGGGGGATTTGAACCCCCGTCCGCAAGCCTTGTTCGGGCAGATCTACATGTTTAGCGGTCTGATTTAAGTCTCGCCACCTGTATCGCACAGTCGCATGCTATACAGGACGCCAGCACCCTACTTTCTTGTCCCGGGTTAAGGTACCCAACCCGGAACCAGCCGATAAAATTATCTTTACAGCCTGGAATCCTTAACTTGCGCTAAAAACCCCTTGCCCAGCCCATCGGCCTGCTGTTGTAAAGCTCGCAAGCAATTAAGCTGCGAGTGCGAAACGTTCGTCGTTTGCAGTTAGTTTGTTTGAATCAGTTTAACGAGCACACTCAGCTCGACATGCACCACACCGCGTCCGAACCCACGTCGAAACCAATGCAGCCCCAAGCAAGCTATCTTAAGTCATTTTCAATAAATTCAAGAGTTCTGAAGGCTTAATGATCGTGAAGTCAGCATTCCAGCTTTCCGCATCGCTGACATTTCCCAAATAACCATAAGCCGCAGCCACTGTGAGCATGCCAGCCGCCCGACCAGCAATAATATCTCGCTCATCATCACCGACGTAAACACATCGGTCCGGAGGCAAACCAAGCTGGCGCGCCGCTTCCAGCAAGGGGGCAGGATGTGGCTTTGAATAAGCCGTGGTATCACCACTGATAATGGTCTGAGCACTCGTAAAAAGTGACATTACCCGAGTCAACGGAAGTGTGAACCGGGCTGATTTGTTGGTCACCACACCCCACTTGAGTCCGTAATCACAAATGCGAGCAATCAGTTCGTCTACACCATCAAACGCATAGGTACTCTTCAGAAGCCGTTCTTCGTAGTTCAAAAAAAACTCTTCCCTCAATGTTTCGAATGCTGAGTCTTGAGGCGTCAAGCCAAAAGCTACGGCAATCATTCCTCTGGCGCCAGCCCCCGCCATTGGGCGGTACCTTGACAAAGGCAGTGACTCAAGCGATCTGTCAGTACGCATTTTGTCAGCGGCTGCGCCCAGATCGGGAGCGCTATCAATCAGCGTACCGTCCAAGTCAAACAGTACTGCGCTTATGTTGTTCATCATGTCGCTGTCAATTTATCTTCAGCATGGTTTGATACTCGTTCGGTTTTTTGAGTAGCCACAAAATAATTCACACTGGTATTGGCGCTCAGCCAGTAGTGGCGCGTCAGCGGGTTGTATTCAAGGCCTTTGGTCTGCACGAAATCGAGACCGGTAGCCCTGCAATAACGGGCAATTTCACTAGGCTTGATCAACTTCGCATATTGATGCGTGCCACGGGGAAGCATATTGAGTACATATTCTGCACCGACGATGGCAAAGAGAAATGCTTTGGCGTTTCGATTGATGGTTGAAAAAAATACGTACCCACCCGGTTTGACCAAAGTTGCACAGGCTTTGACAACTGCTGCCGGATCAGGAACATGCTCAAGCATTTCCATACAGGTGACCATATCGAAAGTGCACGGCTGCTCTGCCGCAAGTGCTTCCGCACTAATTTCACGGTACTCAACCCCTTGGGTCTGGGCCTCAAGCGCGTGAAGCTGGGCAACTTTCAATGCCTTGCTTGCCAAATCTATTCCGAGCACGGTGGCACCTTCGCGTGCCATTGAATCTGCCAAAATCCCGCCACCGCAACCAACGTCAAGTACATGTAACCCTTTCAGCGACGCAAAACTTGTAATCCAGTCAAGCCTCAGCGGGTTGATTTCATGCAATGGACGGAACTCGCTTTTTTTGTCCCACCAGCGATGGGCAAGGTCAGAAAATTTGGCCAGTTCGGCAGGATCGAAATTTTTGGTTGTAGGCATCGGATCATTATCGTTGAGGCATAAAAAAACCGCGCCGATGCGCGGTTTTTTGGGTAGTCAGGAAAGGATTATTTGTTAGCGCGGGTACCAACCACTTCGATTTCCACGCGACGATTTTTCGCACGGCCTTCGGCAGTTTTGTTGTCAGCAACAGGCTGTTTCTCGCCTTTACCTTCGGTGTAAACCCGGTTTTTCTCAATGCCTTTAGACACGAGATAAGCCTTCACGGCCTCTGAGCGGCGAACCGACAGCTTTTGGTTATAGGAATCGCTACCAACAGAGTCGGTGTGACCAACAGCGATAATGACTTCAAGGTTGATGTCCTTGATCTTGCCGATCAGATCATCCAGCTTTTCTTTACCTGCTGGCTTGATAACTGATTTGTCAAAGTCAAAGAAAGCATCGGCAGCGTAGGTAACCTTGGTAGCAGCAGGTGGTGCTACAGGAACAACAACAGGAGCGGCTACAGGAGGAGCAACCACCACAGGAGCAGGAGCAGGAGCGACGACAGGAACAATAGCACCATCGCAGCCTGGGGCAGCAGTCGCTGGGGTCCAGAAGTTGTCGCGCCAGCACAGTTCGTTGGTACCGTTTTTCCAGACCAACTCGTTGTTGCCGTTTTTCCAGTTGTCGATTGTTTGCGCACCAGCGGCGGTAACAAGCGCTGCGGAAGCAAACAACATTGCCACTTTGTTGAGTTTGTTCATGATTCTCCTCTAGAGAAAAGCCGCAGACTTGCTGCGATTATTAAGATTACACGCCTCAAGTGACCATCACTCGAGGAGTTACATTGATTGTGCCACACACATTCTGGCCTTCAAGCGCGCTGTAGCCTTCGTCTGACACAGAGCAGCGTTTCTTCCAAATATGTTGCAGGCCTGCCACAAACAAGGCGTTTTAAACTCAAGCCTTAAAATAAAAGCACTTTTCTCTCACACCTTGACATTTCCCAAACCAGGCTTTTCATGACCCAGTTCGCAAAAGAAACCTTGCCCATCAGCCTAGAAGAGGAAATGCGAAGAAGCTACCTCGACTATGCGATGAGCGTTATTGTGGGCCGGGCATTGCCTGACGCTCGCGACGGACTCAAGCCAGTACACCGGCGCGTGCTGTTCGCTATGCACGAATTAAACAACGATTGGAACAGGCCTTATAAGAAGTCAGCTCGTATCGTCGGCGATGTCATTGGCAAATACCACCCCCACGGTGACCAGTCGGTCTATGACACCATCGTGCGCATGGCCCAGGACTTTTCACTGCGCCATTTGCTGGTGGACGGCCAGGGCAATTTCGGCTCGGTCGATGGCGACAGTGCTGCGGCGATGCGTTATACGGAAATCCGGTTGTCCAAGATCGCACACGAACTGCTGGCCGATCTGGACAAGGAAACGGTTGACTTCGGCCCGAATTACGATGGCAGCGAACAGGAACCACTGGTCATGCCGACCCGCTTGCCTAACTTGCTGGTCAACGGCTCTGGCGGCATTGCAGTGGGCATGGCAACCAACATTCCGCCGCACAACCTGAATGAAGTGGTGGATGCCTGCCTGCATCTGCTGGAATATCCGGAAGCGTCCATTGATGAACTGATGGAAATCATTCCAGCGCCGGACTTCCCCACCGGCGGAATCATCTATGGTATCAATGGCGTGAAAGATGGCTACCGCTCCGGACGGGGCCGGGTGGTCATGCGCGCCAAGTGCCATTTCGAGGATATCGACAAAGGCCAGCGCCAGTCCATCATCGTCGATGAACTCCCCTACCAGGTGAATAAAAAGACGCTCCAGGAGCGCATGGCCGAACTGGTCCACGAGAAGAAGATTGAGGGCATCAGCCATATTCAGGACGAAAGCGACAAATCTGGAATGCGCCTGGTCATCGACCTCAAACGGGGAGAAGTGCCCGAGGTGGTACTGAATAATCTGTACAAACAGACTCAGTTGCAGGACACCTTTGGCATCAACATGGTCGCGTTGATCAATGGCCAGCCAAAACTGTGCAACCTGAAGGACCTGATCCAGGTCTTTATTTCGCACCGCCGTGAAGTGGTGACGCGCCGCACGGTGTTCACGCTGCGCAAGGCGCGCGAGCGCGGCCACGTGCTGGAAGGCCTGGCCGTCGCACTGGCCAATATAGACGAGTTCATTGCCATCATCCGCAATGCGCCGACACCGCCCGTTGCCAAGGCTGAACTGATGACCCGGGCATGGGACAGCAGACTGGTGCGCGAAATGCTGACCCGTGCGCGGACCGATGGCGGCATCGTCAATGCAGACGATTACCGCCCCGACGGGCTGGAGAAATCATTCGGCATGGGCAGCGACGGACGCTACCGGTTGTCAGAAACCCAGACGCAGGAAATTCTGCAGATGCGCCTTCAGCGCCTGACGGGATTGGAGCAGGACAAGATCGTTGCTGAATACAAGGAGGTCATGGCCGAGATTGACGACCTGCTCGATATTCTTGCGAAGCCGGAGCGAGTTTCCACCATCATTGGTGAAGAGCTGGCCGCCATCAAGCTGGAATTCGGCCAGACCAAGCTGGGCGCGCGGCGCAGCCATATCGAGCACAGTTCGTTTGACCTGAGCACTGAGGACCTGATCACGCCGACCGACATGGTGGTCACGCTCTCGCACACGGGCTATATCAAGAGCCAGCCACTGTCGGAATACCGGGCGCAAAAGCGTGGCGGCCGCGGCAAGCAAGCAACGGCTACCAAGGAAGACGACTGGGTTGACCAGTTGTTCATTGCCAATACCCATGACTACATCCTGTGCTTTTCAGACCGCGGCCGGCTCTACTGGCTGAAGGTCTGGGAGGTGCCGGCAGGCTCGCGCGGCTCGCGTGGCCGGCCGATTGTCAACATGTTCCCACTGCAGGAGGGTGAAAAAATCACCGTGGTCCTGGCCCTGACAGGGGAAAAACGCAGCTTCCCGGCTGACCAGTATGTCTTTATGGCCACGTCCATGGGAACCGTCAAGAAAACTCCGCTGGACGACTTCAACAACCCACGCAAGGGCGGCATCATTGCCGTGGCACTGGACGAAGGGGACTATCTGATCGGCGCTGCACTGACCGATGGAAAGCATGACGTGATGCTGTTCAGCGACGGCGGCAAAGCAGTTCGGTTTGACGAAAACGATGTCCGCCCGATGGGCCGTAACGCGCGGGGTGTCCGGGGAATGAATCTGGAGGATGGTCAGCGGGTCATCGCCATGCTGGTTGCCGAGGATGGCGAACAAAGCGTGCTGACGGCCACCCAGAAGGGTTTCGGCAAGCGCACGTCCATTACCGAATACACCCGTCATGGCCGGGGCACCAAGGGCATGATTGCCATTCAGCAAAGCGAACGCAACGGCAAGGTCGTCGCGGCAACACTGGTTCATGCCGACGATGAAATCATGCTGATCACGGACAGGGGTGTACTGGTACGCACGCGCGTCAGCGAAATTCGTGAAATGGGACGTGCCACCCAGGGTGTTACGCTGATAGGCTTGGATGAAGGCTCGCAACTCAGCGGGCTCCAGCGCATCGTTGAAAACGATGCGACTCTGGAAGATGCAGACGAAAGCCTGGATACCGATACTGAAAACGACGCAGGCAGCGATGCCGTCAACCCGGAACAAAATTGATGAAGAAACTGATCACCACGCTGGCATTTGCCAGCCTTGCCCTCACCACGGGGCTGCATGCCCAAACCACCGACGCCAAAACCGAATTGGCGGCCAAGGTCGTCAAGCTTCAGCAGGGGCCGGAACTTGACCGGCTCATCGCCCAGCTGGCAGGCAGCACAACGCAGGAACTGATCGCCAGCTGGGGGCCCCGGCTGGAAACGAATGTGGCCAAGGCCAACCAGCAAAAAGCGTCGGAAGCGCTGAATGCCGAACTCAAGAAGTATTCCGACGACACCAACCAGCTGATTGCCAAACAGGTCAGCAAAGTCAGCACCGATGTTCTGGTGCCAGCCTATGCCGAGCGTTTTACGCTTGAGGAGCTGCAGCAGATTGCCGCGTTCTTCGAATCACCCGCCATCAAAAAATACCAGGCTAACTCACCTGAACTTGGCAACATGTTTGTCCAAAAGTTGATTGATGCCTCAAGGGCCGATGTACTCGCCAGGGCCAAGCAGTTTGATGCAGCGGCGCTGAAAATTGTGGGTGCGACTTCGGCGTCACCCAAGGCCACCCCGCCCGCCAAGAAATGACCCGGCCCTTCAACTTCTCGGCGGGTCCTGCCAACTTGCCAGAAGCTGTCTTGCAGCAGGCAGCCGCCGAAATGCTCGACTGGCATGGCAGCGGCATGAGCGTGATGGAAATGAGCCACCGGGGCAAGGAATTCATTTCGATTTACGAAAACGCTGAAGCGGACTTCCGCGAACTGATGGCCGTTCCCAACAACTTCAAAATACTTTTCATGCAAGGCGGCGGACTGGCAGAAAACGCCATCGTCCCGCTGAACCTGTCGCGTGGTGGCTCGGCTGATTTTGTGGTAACCGGCAGTTGGAGCGACAAGTCGCAAAAGGAAGCGCGTAAATACTGCGATGTCCAGATTGCCGCCACGACGGAGAGCAGCGCCTTTACCAGCCTGCCGCCCACGGCTTCCTGGCAGTTGCGCCGCAACGCCAGCTATGTGCATGTCTGCACCAACGAAACCATCCATGGGGTCGAGTTCCAGCAGTTGCCAGACCTGAAGGGCCTGGGCAGCGACGCACCGTTGGTGATCGACTTCTCGTCGCAAGTGGCTTCACGGCCGGTTGACTGGTCCAGGGTCGGCCTGGCTTTTGGCGGCGCGCAAAAGAACCTGGGGCCTGCCGGCGTCACGCTGGTGGTCGTGCGCGAAGACTTGCTCGACCACGCCTTGCCGGTCTGCCCGAGCGCCTTCAATTACAAGACGGTTGCAGACAACGATTCGATGTACAACACGCCGCCAACCTACGCCATCTATATTGCGGGGCTGACTTTTCAGTGGCTCAAGCGGCAACGGGAAGGCGAGGCAACCGGCATCGAAGCCATTGAAAAGCACAATGTGGCCAAGGCGCAACTGTTGTATGACGCCATCGACAATTCCCAGCTGTATCTCAACAAGGTCAGCAAGGACTGCCGCTCCCGGATGAACGTGCCGTTCTTTTTGCGCGACGAGTCACGCAGTGACGCCTTTCTGGCTGGCGCAAAAGCACGCGGCCTGTTGCAACTGAAGGGCCATAAATCCGTGGGCGGCATGCGCGCGAGTATCTACAATGCCATGCCATTGGCAGGTGTTCAGGCTCTGGTGAGCTATCTGCAAGAATTCGAACAAAAACAAGCCTGACATGACTGCCAACCTTGGTGATTTGCGCGTCCAGATTGACGCGCTCGACAAACAACTGCTGACGCTCCTGAACCAGCGTGCACTGGTTGCGGAACAGGTGGGAGAAGTCAAAAAGCGCGAAGGAACGCCTTTTTTTCGGCCCGACCGGGTTGCCCAGGTCATTGAAAAGATCCAGCAAACCAACCAGGGTCCGCTTAAAAATGAACATGTTGCCGCCGTCTGGCGGGAAATCATGTCGGCCTGCCTGGCGCTTGAGTCACCGGTACGGGTGGCTTACCTGGGGCCTTCCGGAACCTTCAGCGAAGAAGCTGCCGTACAGTTTTTCGGCTCCAGCATTGAGCACGTACCCTGCACCAGTTTTGATGAAGTGTTTCGGACTGCCACGGCAGGCACAGCCGAATTTGGCGTGGTGCCGGTCGAGAACTCAACCGAGGGCGTCGTGTCACGCTCGCTTGACCTGCTGTTGCATTCGCCGCTGCACATCGTGGGAGAGGTCAGCCTGATGGTGCGGCACAACCTGCTGCGGCTTTCAGACTCCCTGGAAGGTATCGAAGTTGTCTTTGCGCACCCGCAAGCGCTGGCCCAATGCCAGGGATGGCTGACCACCCATTTGCCCCATGTCGAACGCCGCGCCGCTTCCAGCAATGCGGAAGGCGCGCGCCTGGCCACCACCCATCCTGCCTGGGCCGGCATTGCCAGCGCCCGCGCCGCCTCGCAGTTATCTCTGCACACGGCTGCGCATGCCATCCAGGACGACGCCTTTAACCGCACCCGCTTTGCGGTGGTTTGTCTGCCGCAGACACTACCGGCCCCGCCTGCCTCGGGCAAGGACTGCACCAGCCTGGTGGTTTCAGTACGCAACCGGCCAGGCGCCGTGCATGACATCCTGGCACCGTTAAAAACCCATGGCGTTTCCATGACGCGCTTTGAATCGCGGCCAGCCCGCTCGGGCCAGTGGGAATACTATTTCTATATCGACCTCAAGGGCCATCCATCCCAGCACCATGTGAAAGCCGCACTGGCTGACCTGCAGCAGCTTTGCGCGTTTTACAAAGTCCTGGGCACTTACCCCGTCAACGACTGATGCGAAATTCAGAGCGAAACCGACCCGAGCCAGGCAAAGATCATCATTTCGGGGGGCCGGCATGTTCGAACAATTAGGCCTCATCGGTTGCGGCTTGATGGGCAGTTCCTTCGCGCTGGCGCTCAAGCGTGCCGGTCTGGTCAAGCGCATTGTTGGCTACAGCAAATCGCCCTCCACCACTGAACGGGCCCGCCAGATGGGGGTGATCGACGTGGAGGCACCGTCGGCACTTCTGGCGGTTTACGGCGCAGACATCGTCTTGCTGGCCATCCCCGTGTCGGGCACGGAAGCCACTTTCAAGGCCATCCGGCATGTTGTCGCACCCACCACACTGGTGATGGATGTCGGCTCCACCAAGTGCGACGTCGTGGACGCAGCACGCCGGGCGCTAGGTGAGCAGCTGGGCTCATTTGTGCCCTGCCATCCGATCACTGGCAAGGAGGTCTCAGGGGTGGAACATGCGGACGTGAACCTCTACGCCGGCAAGCAGGTCATCCTCACGCCGATTGAAGATACCTTGAGCGCACAGTTGCAAAAGGCAACGGAAGTCTGGACGGCTTTGGGCTGCCAGGTGTTGCGCATGTCTCCCCAGGCACATGATGCAGCTTACGCAGCGGTCAGCCACTTGCCGCACCTGATCGCTTTTGCGATGATCAATGGCATCCTGTCCCAGGCGCAGGGCCATGACTATATGGCACTTGCCGGGCCGGGCTTTCGTGATTTCACCCGCATCGCCGCCAGCGCCCCGGAGATCTGGCGCGACATTCTGATGGCCAACCGCGAAGAGCTGCTCGAACAGTCCAGAATTTTCCAGCAATCCCTCCAATCGCTCGAACAGCTGATTTCAAGCGGCAACGAAGAAGCACTTGAATCAAAAATCAGGCAAGCCAGTGAAACGCGCGCCAAGTGGCGCATTTCCTCACACAACACTCCCAAGTAAAGCACCGTTTCATGTATGACACCGAGTTTCTGGACCTTCCGCCGCTGGCCTGTGCCGCAGGCGAGGTACGCCTGCCCGGCTCCAAAAGCATTTCCAATCGCGTCCTGCTTTTGGCCGCGTTGAGCCGCGGCCCGACCACGGTTCATGATTTGCTCGCTTCCGACGATACCGCAGTGATGCTCACGGCTCTCAAGCAACTCGGTTGTACTGTGATGCAAAACGGCGACACTGCGGTGATCGGGGGACTGGGCGGCCAGCTCATCGAGCGCAAGGCCACACTGTTCATGGGCAATGCAGGCACTGCCATCCGCCCCCTGACCGCTGCACTGGCGCTGCTGGGTGGCGAGTTTGAACTGTCGGGTGTGCCGCGCATGCACGAACGGCCCATTGGCGATCTCGTCGATGCCCTCAGGCAACTGGGATGCGTCATCGACTATTTGGGCAACGAGGGCTTTCCACCTTTGAGACTGCGTCCAGGGATTGTGAAGCTCGACCAGGCGATTCGTGTCCGGGGCGACGTTTCCAGCCAGTTTCTCACTGCCCTTTTAATGGCCCTGCCACTGGTGGCCAAGCAAGCCATCTGCATCGAAGTCGTCGGAGAATTGATTTCACGGCCTTACATCGAGATCACGCTCAACCTGCTTAGGCGTTTCGGCATTCAGGTGGAGCGCGAAGGCTGGCAGCGTTTCACGATTCCGGCCGGCAGCGTCTACCAGTCACCCGGAGATATCCACGTCGAAGCCGACGCTTCTTCCGCTAGTTATTTCATAGCACTCGGTGCAATAGCAGCAAGCGCAAAAGGCCAAAATAGCTTGAAAATACTGGGCGTAGGCGCGGATTCCATTCAGGGCGACATCCGGTTCGTCGAGGCCGCTCGCCTGATGGGCGCCCGCATCGACAGCATGCCCAACTCGCTGCAGGTATCGCGCGGTGCCTGGCCGCTCAAGTCGGTGGACATGGACTGCAACCACATCCCCGATGCCGCCATGACGCTTGCCGTGATGGCGCTGTATGCCGACGGAACCTCGGTTCTGCGCAACATCGGCAGCTGGCGCGTCAAGGAAACCGACCGCATCGCCGCCATGGCCTGCGAGTTGCGAAAGCTTGGCGCTACTATCGAAGAAGGTGCGGATTATTTAAAAATCATCCCGCCCAAGCAGGCCGGTGCCTGGAATTCTGCGGTTATTCATACCTACGACGATCACCGCATCGCCATGTGTTTTTCACTGGCGGCTTTCAACCCGGCCAATCTGCCAGTCCGTATTCTGGACCCCAAGTGCGTTGCCAAGACTTTCCCGGACTATTTCGAAACCCTGTTCTCGGTCACTCAAGCGCAAGACGACCAGATCCCCGTGATCTGCGTGGACGGTCCCACCGCCTCCGGAAAGGGAACGCTGGCAGCGCTGACGGCGCATCACCTCGGTTATCACTACCTCGATTCCGGCGCCCTGTACCGCTTGAGCGCTTTCGCGGCCTTGCGCGCTGGCCTGTCACTCGATGACGGCGACGCAGTTGCCCAGATTGCACGCAGCTTGCCGGTCCGGTTCAAGGGCGACCGCATCTTCCTGGCCACCGGCGACGACGAGGAAGACGTTTCCGAGAAAATTCGCACCGAAGTCGCAGGCATGGCTGCTTCCCGGGTTTCGGCCCATCCGCAAGTCCGCAATGCCTTGCTGGACTTGCAGCGCAGTTTCCGGCAACTGCCCGGCTTGGTGGCTGACGGCAGGGACATGGGCACAGTCGTGTTTCCCGACGCGCCGCTCAAGATTTACCTGACCGCCAGCGCATTGCACCGCGCCGAACGCCGGTACAAGCAGTTGATTTCAAAAGGAAACACGATTACAATCGCCGCCATTCAACAGGATTTGGAAGCGCGCGACCAACGGGACATGTCCCGCAAAGCCGCACCGTTAAGACCTGCTGATAACGCCCAGCTACTGGACAATTCCGACCTGACGATTGAACAATCGCTGGATCTGGTGATGGACTGGTGGCAAGGCACCCGACCCTTCTGACCCTCGACGCGCACCCCTAATGGGCCGCAGGGTTCGCAGGAAAATTTTCGTAACCTGCGGTCTTACCTGTAGTTTGACCGCGAAACCCCACCAAACCGCCGCAAGCAGCCATAAAAACAATAGCAATTCCGCTGTTGGAAACCTGCTGTGTGGATTAGGAAATTCATGTCTGAATCTTTTGCCGACCTGTTTAACGAATCACTCGAACGCTCTGAAATGCGATCCGGTGAAGTCATCACCGCCGAAGTAGTGCGCATCGATCACAACCATGTGGTTGTGAACGCCGGCCTCAAGTCAGAGGCTTACATTCCTCTCGAAGAATTCAAGAACGACCAGGGCGAAGTTGAAGTCCAGGTCGGCGACTTTGTGTCCGTTGCCATCGATTCCGTTGAAAACGGCTACGGCGACACCCTGCTGAGCCGCGACAAGGCCAAGCGCCTGGCATCGTGGATGAGCCTGGAAAAAGCACTGGAATCCGGTGAATTCGTCACCGGCCAGACCAGCGGCAAAGTCAAGGGTGGCCTGACCGTTCTGGTCAACGGCATCCGCGCCTTCCTGCCCGGCTCGCTGATCGACACCCGCCCCATCAAAGACTTGTCTCCGTACGAGAACAAGACCATGGAATTCAAGGTCATCAAGCTCGACCGCAAGCGCAACAACGTGGTATTGAGCCGCCGCGCCGTGGTCGAAGCCAGCATGGGCGAAGAGCGCGCCAAGCTGATGGAAACCCTGAAAGAAGGCTCTGCCGTCAAGGGCATCGTCAAGAACATCACAGAATACGGTGCGTTCGTTGACCTCGGCGGCATCGACGGCCTCCTGCACATCACCGACATGGCATGGCGCCGCGTGCGTCACCCAAGCGAAGTGGTGACGGCTGGTCAGGAAATCGTGGCCAAGATCCTGAAATTCGACACCGAGAAAAACCGCGTGTCGCTGGGTCTGAAGCAAATGGGCGACGACCCATGGATGGGCGTGAACCGCCGCTACCCGCAAAGCACCCGACTGTTCGGCAAGATCACCAACATTGCCGACTACGGCGCGTTTGTGGAACTTGAACCGGGCATCGAAGGCTTGGTCCACGTTTCCGAGATGGACTGGACGAACAAGAACGTCGCGCCAAGCAAGCTCGTGGCCCTGGGCGACGAAGTCGAAGTCATGGTTCTGGAAATCGACGAAGACAAGCGCCGCATCAGCCTGGGCATGAAGCAGTGCAAGGCCAACCCATGGCAGGAATTTGCCGTGGAAACCAAGCGCGGCGACCGCGTCAAGGGCCCGATCAAGTCGATCACCGACTTCGGCGTCTTTGTGGGCCTGGCTGCTGGTATCGACGGTCTGGTGCATTTGTCTGACCTCTCGTGGAACGAGCCCGGCGAAGCCGCTGTTCGCAACTACAAAAAGGGCCAGGAAGTCGAAGCGATTGTGCTGGCTGTCGATGTCGACCGCGAGCGTATCTCCCTGGGTATCAAGCAGCTTGATTCCGACCCCTTCACCACCTTCGTGTCGATCAATGACAAGGGCGCGATTGTGACTGGCAAGGTCAAGACGGTTGACGCCAAGGGCGCAGAGATCGATCTGGGCGAAGACATCATTGGCTACCTGCGTGCCAGCGAAATCAGCCGTGATCGCGTCGAAGATGCGCGCAACGTGCTGAAAGAAGGCGACGAAGTGTCAGCAGTCGTGGTGAACGTGGATCGCAAGACCCGCAACATCCAGCTGTCGGTCAAAGCCAAGGACAATGCTGACCAGCAAGAAGCCATGGCAACGCTCAGCCAGCAGTCGTCGCGTGAAAGCGCCGGCCTGACCAGCTTGGGCGCCTTGCTGCGTGCCAAGCTGGACAGCAGCGAATCCAAGTAATCTTGCGGGACAGTCCATATAACGCGGCTTGCCGCCCATGTGCACTGTCCCCAACCAGATAATTCCGGATGACCCGAAGCGATTTAGTCGAAGAACTGGCAGCCCGATTCAGCCAGCTGACTCACCGTGATGCTGAACTGGCTGTCAAGACACTTCTTGACGCGATGGGCGACACCTTGGTGCGCGGCAACCGGATTGAAATCAGGGGTTTTGGCAGTTTCTCCATCAACCGGCGGCCTCCCCGCTTGGGACGCAACCCTCGGTCAGGAGAAAGCGTGGCAATTCCTGAGAAATGGGTGCCGCACTTCAAACCAGGCAAGGCCTTGCGCGAAGCCGTCGATGCCCGAACAGACGAATTGCAGAAGGTTCCGCTGCCGGGTTGACGCTTGGGGCTTTCTTACCCGGTGGGCTGACTACAATGGCCATACCACTCCGGGGATTGCCAGTGAAACACCTGATGTGGCTGCTCAAGGCAGCCATTTTTTTTACGCTTTTTGCTTTTGCATTGAATAACCAGCAAACGGTTGCAGTGCATTTCTTTTTTGGCACCTTATGGCAAGCGCCACTCGTGCTTGTGGTGCTGGCCACCTTTGCCTGCGGTCTTTCGATGGGTATTCTTGTCATGATGCCGCGCTGGTGGAAAAAACGCAAAGCTGCTTTAGCCTCTGCATCGTCTGCGGTGCCGAAGGAAGCCGAAAACAACTCTGCATCGCTTCAACATGGAATTTGACTTCACCTGGGTTCTGCTCGGATTTCCGATTGCCTTCACGCTGGGCTGGCTGGCATCCCGGCTGGATCTGCGGCAGCTGCGCATCGAGAACCGCCAGGCGCCCAAAGCCTACTTCAAGGGATTGAACTTTCTGCTCAACGAGCAACAGGATCAGGCCATTGATGCCTTTATTGAAGCGGTCCAGAACGACCCCGACACGTCCGAGTTGCACTTCGCTTTGGGCAACTTGTTTCGCCGCCGTGGCGAATATGAGCGTGCCGTTCGGGTTCACGAGCATCTGATGTCGCGCGGCGACTTGACCCAACCTGAACGCGAGCGCGCCCAGCATGCGCTGGCACTGGATTTCTTGAAAGCCGGATTGCTTGATCGTGCCGAGGCTGCGCTTCGCAAGCTCGAAGGCACACCGTTTGAGGGGGAAGGCCAGCTTGCGTTGCTGTCGATTTACGAGCGTTCGCGTGACTGGGCCAATGCCACCGAAATTGCCGCCCGACTTGGAAACTCTACCCACGGCAGTTTCAGCAAACGACAGTCACATTATTTGTGCGAGCAGGCGAATGCCTCCATCGCCACGGGCGATACCGGTGTGGCGCTTGATCTTCTGATGCAGGCTGTCGCCATGGCGCCCGCTTCCGCCAGACCGTTGATTGATCTGGCCAAGCTGCAGAGCCAGCTATGCCTGGGACAGGATGCGTTTCAGACACTTCGCACTGTTACCACGGTCGCTCCGCAGGCTTTGCCACTGGCCGCCAACTTGTTGGCCAATGTAGCGCAAAGCAGTGGCGAACAGCAAGCTGCACTGGTGCTACTCAAGGCTGGCTATACCCAGGCACCTTCGATTGACCTGATTGAAGCTATTGTCAAACTTGAAAAAGACTCGTTTTCCGCCAGAAAATGGTATGTGACGCACATGGAGCGTGAAATTTCCCTGGTGGCGGCCAGCAAGTGGATTGCAGGAGAGAAACTTGAAGACGAACATCACCACACACTGGTGCTGCGGGCGATGGATCAGGCCACCAAACCCTTGATGCGCTACCGTTGCGCCGCTTGCGGATTTGAAGCAACCCAGCATTTCTGGAATTGCCCCGGCTGCCAGGCATGGGACAGCTACCCCATGCGCCGCATTGAAGAGTTATAAAGCTGTTGAACTTACCAAAAATGAACCCTGGCATCACTCCCGAAAAAATTGCATCGGCCCGCGTCCTCGTGGTGGGCGATGCCATGCTGGATCGCTATTGGTACGGTGCCGTGGACCGCATTTCTCCCGAGGCGCCAGTGCCTGTTGTGCGCGTGACCCGTACCGAAGAACGGATTGGTGCAGCCGCCAATGTGGCCTACAACATCGTGACGCTGGGCGCGCAGGCCTCCCTGTTGACGGTGGTGGGCGAGGACGAAGCCAGCCATACGCTGGAAGACCTGGTGGCGAAAACCGGCATCGCGCCCTACTTCGGACGCGATGCAAATCTCAAGACCACGGTTAAATTGCGCGTGATCGGGCGCCAGCAGCAATTGCTGCGGCTGGACTTTGAAAATACACCTGAGCATGAAGTGCTGGCAACCCAGTCCGCCACCTTTGAAACCCTTTACCCTGAACACGAAGCCGTCCTGTTTTCAGATTATGGCAAGGGCGGTTTGGCACACATCGTGACCATGATTGCTCAAGCACGGGCTGCCGGCAAGGTGGTTCTGGTAGACCCTAAAGGTTCAGATTTCGAACGCTACAGGAATGCCAGCATTATCACGCCCAATCGCGTGGAACTGGAGCATGTCATTGGTCCCTGGAGCAGTGAAAACGAATTGCGTACCAAGACCCACAATTTGCGATCGGCGCTCAATCTTCAGGCCTTGCTGGTCACCCGAAGCGAAGAAGGCATGACCCTGTTTGATGCGCAGGGAGAACTGCATGTGCCCACAGTGGCCAGAGAGGTGTTTGACGTCACCGGCGCTGGTGATACCGTGATTGCCACGCTGGCCACCATGGCGGCGGCCGGTTTGAGCCTGCGCGACGCAGTCCCAGTTGCCAACCGTGCCGCAGGCATCGTGGTGGGGAAATTCGGCACGGCCACCGTCAATTACAGCGAGCTTTTTGCAGCTTCCTGAGCGCTGCGACTCCCTGAACCTCCTAGGAAATTTCATGAAAATCGTAGTCACCGGCGCCGCCGGCTTCATTGGCAGCAATCTGGTCAAGGGACTGAATGCCCGCGGCATTGATGACATCATCGCGGTGGATGACCTGACGCAGGGCGACAAGTTCCGCAACCTCGCCGATCTGAAAATTGCCGACTACATCGATGCCGACGATTTCTATCGCAAGTTTGCTGATGGTGCCTTCGGACACATCGAGGCAGTATTCCATGAAGGAGCGTGCAGCGACACCATGGAACTCGACGGCAAATACATGATGGCTAACAATTACACGCTGTCGTGTAATCTGTTTCGTGCCTGCCAGAACCAGAACACCCGCCTGCTGTATGCCTCGTCAGCCGCCACGTACGGCGGCTCGGACACCTTCAGCGAGTCTCCGGAATTTGAACACCCGTTGAACGTGTACGGCTACTCCAAACTGCTCTTTGACCAGCACCTGCGACACAAACTCGGCACGAAATTTGAAAATACGCAGACGCAGGTTGCGGGTTTCCGCTATTTCAATGTCTATGGCCCGCGCGAGCAGCACAAGGGCCGCATGGCCAGCGTGGCTTTTCACCAGTACAACCAGTTCCAGGCCGATGGCAAGGTCAAACTGTTTGGTGACTACGGTGGCTACGGCCCGGGCGGGCAAATGCGCGATTTTGTCCACATCGACGATGTGGTGGCCGTGAATCTCTGGTTTTTCGACCATCCTGAAAAATCAGGTATTTTCAACCTCGGGACGGGTCGCGCCCAACCGTTCAACGATGTTGCGATTGCCGTCGTCAACACCTTGCGCCAAGGTCAGAATGCCAATCCATTGAGTCTTGAAGAGACCGTGCGCGGAGGCATGATTGATTACATCGGTTTTCCCGAGGCGCTCGTTGGCAAGTACCAGAGCTATACGCAGGCCGACTTGAGCGCCCTGCGCGCAGTTGGCTGCGAACATTCATTCGCTGATGTGCAAACCGGTGTTGCGGCCTATATGCAGTGGCTCAACAACAGCAAAAAATGACACCTTGCTCAATCCCCGAATTTTTTCTTTTTTGAACCGTTCCAAGCCAAGCATTCAGCACAGGTCCGACTGCGTTGAAAACGATTTATTTTTTCATGGCGCAACGCCAAAGGCCTGTCCATTCAGTTAAAGGATTCCCGATGATGAAACAATTACTGGCATTTTTCGCGGCCCTGTTCCTCACGGGCGCATTTGCTGCCATTGATGTTAACCAAGCCAGCGAAGCTGAACTCGACGGAATCAAGGGTGTCGGGCCTGCCACCAGCCGGCGGATCGTTGCCGAGCGAAACAAATCCGAGTTTAAAAGCTGGGCAGATTTCAGGAAGCGCATCAAGGGCGTGGGCAGCAAAAGTGCAGCGAGGTTTTCTGCACAAGGTCTGACCGTGGGCGGGACTGCTTACGAAGCAGACGTGGTTGATGCAAAACCTGCCAAAAAATGACCCGTCGCTATTCGCTCGGCATGGATTCAGAATACAAGAATTCCATTAAAAACTGAATTCGTTTACCCATGAAAAAACCCGCTCGAAAGCGGGTTTTTTCATTTGAAAGCCAAGGCGTTAAAGCCATCAACCCATGTGCAGGCCACCATTCAGCGAGAAATCAGCGCCCGTGGCATAACCACCTTCGTCTGACGCGATCCAGGCAATGATGGAGGCAATCTCTTCCGGTTGGCCCAGACGCTTGGCGGGCACGCCCGCCACGATTTTCTCCAGCACTTCAGGGCGAATCGCCTTGACCATGTCGGTGCCGATGTAGCCCGGGCTGACGGTGTTCACCGTGACGCCCTTGCTGGCCACTTCCTGGGCCAGCGCCATGGTGAAGCCATGCAAGCCGGCTTTGGCGGTGGAATAGTTCACCTGGCCAAACTGGCCCTTCTGGCCATTGACCGATGAAATGTTGATGACGCGGCCAAACCCGGCCTCGACCATGCCCTCGATGACCTGCTTGGTCACGTTGAACATGCTGTCGAGGTTGGTCGAGATCACGGCATCCCAGTCGGCCTTGCTCATCTTGCGGAACTGGCCATCGCGCGTGATGCCTGCGTTGTTGACCAGCACACTGACCGGACCATGCTCTGCCTTGACCTTGTCGAATGCAGCCACTGTGGAATCCCAGTCGCCCACGTTGCCGACCGAGGCATGAAAGGAATAACCCAGCGCTTTTTGCTCGTCGAGCCATTTGGCGAAGTCCCGCGTGGGACCACAGCCGGCAATGACGGTATATCCATCCTTGGCCAGCCGCTGGCAAATGGCCGTTCCGATGCCACCCATGCCACCGGTTACATATGCTACTTTGTTGCTCATTGTCTTCTCCTGGAGATCGTTGGACTTCTTAAAAACCCTTGCTATTACTCTAATAGCTGCTCACGCCCTGCTGGCAAGCGCGCATGACTGTTTTACCTGATATTCAGCGTTCCAAGGTGAGGGCAACCCCCATGCCGCCGCCAATGCACAGGCTGGCAATGCCTTTTTTGGCATCGCGCCGCACCATCTCGTGCAGCAGCGTGACCAGAATGCGGCAACCGGATGCGCCAATCGGGTGGCCAATGGAGATCGCGCCGCCGTTGACATTCACCTTGCTGGTGTCCCAGCCCATTTCCTGGTTGACCGCACAGGCCTGGGCGGCAAACGCTTCATTGATTTCGAGCAGGTCAAGATCCTGCACTTTCCAGCCTGCGCGCTGCAAGGCCTTGGTTGAGGCGGGCACGGGGCCCATGCCCATGTAGGCGGGGTCGAGTCCGGCCGTGGCATAGCTAGCGATACGGGCCAGGGGCGTCAGTCCAAGGGCTGCGGCCTTTTTGGCGGTCATGACTATCACCGCGGCAGCACCGTCGTTCAGTCCGGAGGCATTGCCTGCAGTGACGCCGCCTGCCTTGTCAAAGGCGGGGCGCAAGCCTGCCAGCCCTTCGGCGCTGGTCTTGCGGTTCAGGAACTCATCGGATGAAAACACCACCGGATCACCTTTTTTCTGGGGAATCGAAATGGGGATGATTTCATCCTTGAACTTGCCCGCATCCTGCGCCGCTGCCGCCTTGGTCTGGCTGGCAAACGCCAGCGCATCTTGGGCTTCGCGGCTGATGCTGTACTTCTTCGCGACGTTTTCTGCTGTGATGCCCATGTGGTACTGGTTGTACACGTCCCAAAGACCATCGACGATCATGGTATCGACCATTTTCCAGTCACCCATGCGCTGGCCATCACGCGAGCCGTTCAGGACATGCGGCGAAGCGCTCATGTTTTCCTGGCCGCCTGCAATCACGATCTCGCTGTCGCCGGTGGCCACGGCCTGGGCTGCAAGCATGACGGACTTCAGTCCGGAACCACAAACGGCATTGATGGTAAGACCCGGAATGCCCTGGGGGAATCCGGCCTTGAGCACGGACTGGCGAGCCGGGTTCTGGCCTGCTCCAGCAGCAAGCACCTGGCCCATGATGACTTCGCCAATCTGTTCAGCGTTCAGGCCCGAGCGTTCCAGCACGGCCTTGATCACGGCAGCGCCCAATTCAGTAGCAGGTATTTTTGCCAGCGAGCCGCCAAATTTTCCAACAGCAGTCCGGCCTGCTGACACGATAACGATCTCTTCCATGTTGTCTCCTTGATAAAACTAGCGATGCACCCGGGTGCTGTTGAACGAAAACGATGCGAAATGATAGAACCTGTCCCGACTCAAAACCCGAAACAGTTTTGGCCTGCTTCAGGCCTTGACCTTGACGTAGCGGCCGGGCGCGGGTTCGATGGCCTTGAATTTTCGGCTGCCATAGGTTTTGGGTGCCGCAATCTGCTTGCCGGCCTGGCCCTGCAGCCAGTCGGACCAGTCAGGCCACCAGCTTCCGGCATGCTCGGTGGCATTTTTTTGCCAGTCTTCCTGGGATGCAGGGTAGTTGTCGCCAGCAGTACGGCTTGATGCCAACTGGTCATTGGTCCAGTAGCTGCGCTTCTTTTTGGCAGGAGGATTGATCACGCCGGCAATGTGGCCGGACGCTCCCATGACAAAGCGCTTCTTGCCCGGCAGAACCTGGGTCGATGCATAGGCGCCGCCAATCGGCACGATATGGTCCTCGCGCGAGCCATAGAGATAGAACGGCATGTCCAGCTTGCCGAGATCAACCTTTTCGCCGCAAACTACCATTTTTCCGGGCTTGATCAGGTTGTTTTCAAAATAGGTGTTGCGCAGGTACCAGGCATAAAAAGGTCCTGGCAGGTTGGTTGAATCACTGTTCCAGTAGAGCAGGTCAAACGGCGGAGGGGTTTCGCCCTTGAGGTAGTTGCCGACCACATAGTTCCAGACCAGGTCATTCGGGCGCAAAAAGCTGAAGGTCGATGCCAAGTCCTTGCCCTTGAGCAAGCCGCCCTTGCCCATCTCGGCTTCGCGGTACTTCACCGAGGTTTCGTCAATGAAGATGTCCAGGATGCCGGTGTCGCTGAAGTCGAGCAGCGACGTCAGCAGCGTGACGCTTTCCACCGGTTTTTCGCCGCGTGCTGCCAACACCGCCAGCGCTGTACTGAGGATGGTTCCGCCAACGCAGAAACCCAGGGCATTGATGGTGTCGGCGCCGGTGATTTCCTTCACCACTTCAATCGCCTTGATGGGTGCGTTCTCGATATAGTCATCCCATGTCTTGCCAGCCATGGACTGGTCAGGATTACGCCAGCTCATCACGAAGGTCCGGTGACCTTGAGCCGTGGCATAGCGGATCAGGGAATTTTCAGGCTGCAGGTCCAGGATGTAGAACTTGTTGATGCAAGGCGGAACCATCAGGAAGGGCTTTTCATAAACCCTTTCCGTCAGCGGCTTGTATTCGAGCAACTGGAAATACTCGTTCTCGAACACGACGGCGCCTTCGGTGGTAGCGACGTTCTTTCCGACTTCGAAAATGCTTTCGTCGGTCATCGACACATGGCCCTGTTTCAGGTCGTGCAGCATGTTGGCCATCCCCTTGGCAATGCTCTCGCCCTGGGTTTCAATGGCCTTTTTCTGCGCTTCGGCATTCAGCGCCAGAAAGTTGCTGGGCGCTGAAGCCGCCATCCACTGCTCGACCGCGAAACGCAGCCGCGCCTTGGTCTTGGCGTCGCTTTGAACCGCTTCAGCCAGGCCCATGAGGGTCGTGGCGTTGAGTTGGTAAGCCGAGGCAAGGAATTTCGACACCGGACTGGCCTGCCAGGCGGGATCGGAGAAACGCCGGTCGGCCGGAGCCGCTGCATCTTGGCCAGTTTGCAAGCCCTGATTCCAGAGAGCCGATGCGCCGGCAATGTAGCGCTGTTGGAGCTCAAGCAGCTTGGAGGGCTCGAACGTGATCGACGGCTGGGAGGGTGCGAGGGACTTGAACACCGACAGGTCCATCGATGGAAAGCCGGGGGCAGTACCGGTGCCGAAGGAAGACATCGCCTGCTTGATCCCTTCTCCAAGGGTTTCCTGCATTTGTTGGGTCGCCTGAGTCCAGTTCAGTTCAGAATTCATCAATGTGTCCTCGGTGATGCAGTGTGCTGGCAAACGCTATCTGCTTGCAGCCAGTATCCTATCAATTACTTTTTAGATCCTGACAAGAAAGCATGAATTCATTATGTATTTGGTCGTAATCGCGTGGATGTATGTCGTGCTGATGATGAGCGCTGCCGAAGCTGCCAGCAGCAATGGAACCGTCCTGGGCGCATTGGTCACCCTTTTGCTCTATGGCATAGGACCGGTGGTGTTGGTGGTTTACCTGATGGGCGCTCCTGCGCGCAACAAGACGATCAAAAAACGCGAGGCCGATGCGCGGGCAAGCCATCTTGCCTCCGCAGGCCAGATGACGGGCCCGGACACCGCTTCAGCCGTCGCGCCAGATACAGGCAGCCATGCGCCCGGTGGTGCCGAAGCCATTGCCCGTGATACCGGCATCGCGCCGGTGGGAAAAGAACCTTGAGGGATTGCCCACCGTGCACCAGGGCGCGCTGCCGTCATTTCCATACACCTGCGTGACACCCAGCGCCTGCAGCCGAAGGCGGGCCAAGGCTGGCAGGTCGGCCAGGTATTTGCCCGGCCCGATGGCGGTGAAGTAACGCACCGCTTGGGGCTGCTGCGCGGCAAACGCAGCCCTCACCTCCTCGCCGACCTCAAACGCTGCAGGCCCTATGCACGGGCCCAGCCAAGCTATTATTTTTGTAGCTGCCTGTGCATGCCGGTATTGCGCAAGAGCACTAAAAGACGCATAAACCGATTCGATGACACCCTGCCCTGCGGCATCACCGCTACCGGCCAGCCCCCGCCAGCCGGCATGGGCTGCGGCGACCCTTGTGCCGTCCAGGGAAGTCAGCAGCACCGGCAGGCAGTCGGCCACCATGACGGTGCAGGCCAGCTTGCGATGCCCCGTGATGCAGGCATCTGCAGGCTGGCCGTCGGGAGTTCCCGGGTCCAGCAGTTCCACCCGGGCGCCATGCACCTGGTTGAGGAAGACGGCGCGCTCGGCGCCCGTGGCCCTCTTCAGCCGCTGGCGGTTGGTGTCTACCGATGCGGGCAGGTCACCCACATGGCTGCCCAGGTTCATGGCGTCAAACGGCACGGCCGAGACGCCGCCGGCGCGGCTGGTGAACACCGCCCTGACGCCGGCCGGCGCGGGCCAGTCCGGGACCAGCCAGTCAGCATGAAAACAGCCGGTCACCGTCAAGCCTGGCTGTCAGGACAGGCTGACGGATGGGATTTCTGGAAGGCTGGCAGCGCCATGCATGCATGGTAGGCGGCCATGGTCAGCGGCAAGCCGTCCAAATTCACCTTGAAACGCGAGGCATTGTAAATTTGCGGCACCAGGCAGCAGTCGGCCAGCGTCGGGGTGCTGCCGTAGCAATAGGCTGAAGCGGGCAAGCGCGCAAGCTGCCGCTCGAAGGCCTCCAGTCCTTCACGACACCAGTGGTGATACCACTGGTCTTTTTCTTCGCCGTTGACATGCAGGTCGCGCACCAGATACCTGAGGACGCGCAGGTTGTTGAGGGGATGAATTTCGCAGGCAATCGACTGCGCCAGTGCCCGCACCCTGGCGCGACCCAGTGCGTCGGCGGGCAGCAGCGCAGGCGCGGGATGTACTTCATCCAGGTATTCGATGATGGCCATCGACTGCGACAGCTTTTCGCCCTCCGCTTCGAGCAGCGGCACCAGGCCGTCGGCAGAAAGCCCCGCATAGTGCGCTTGCCGGTGCTCGTCCCTTGTGAGCTGGACCGCCACATAGTCGTACGCCAGTCCCTTGAGTTCCAGCGCGATGCGCACTCGGAACGACGCCGAAGAACGGAAATAGTTATGCAGCTTCATGGCCGAAAGCATAAACCGGGATCGTGCTTGCTGATTTTTCGCCAGCGAAGGAGGTGAACTGGTAGATAAGGTGAATATGAATTCAGTTAGGCTGTGTCAGCCGATGGCAGCAAAGCGGGTACCGGCCTGATTGAAGCTCCAGCCCACCACTCGCGAATTTGCAGACGGAGCGCTCGCCCAGCGACAGCAAGGCAGCCAAAATGACGCGGATGCAGTCATCGTCGGATCGTGCAGCAAGGCGAACACAAATTAATACCAATTCGAAAAATGGCATCGCTCACACCGGATTTTTATGCCGCTTCAACGTAAGCGCTTTGATCAAGGGCGAGCAGGGCCTTGTTGGATGAAATTTGCCGCTAGAGTTAGGCCTTTGCCATCACAACCTTCACTGGAGCTTCATGATTCTTGAACTTGCCGACATCCGTATCCACCCCGGCCAGCAGACCGCTTTTGACGAAGCCATTGAGCGTGGCGTTCGTACCGTGATTGCCCATGCCAAAGGATTCCAGGGCCACCAGATCTTTAAAGGCATCGAAAGTCCTGATCGCTACCTGTTGCAAATCCGCTGGGAAACGCTGGAAAACCACACTGTCGATTTCCGCGAGTCGACTGCGTTTGCCGACTGGCGGGCGATTGTCGGACCCTTCTTTGCCAGCCCGCCCTCAGTGGAGCACTTTAGCCTGATGGCGCCATCCGCCTGATAAAAAACCGTGCCGAGTGCCGGCGCGCACCAAGCCAGCGCCCAGTTCCTGCGCAAGGCGGCAGCGTTCCAGCAGTCATCGTCTATCCATGCAAGCCCTCCTTCGAACCTGCTCAAGCAACAATGAAAATTCCTGACCTGATACCCAGCCGGCTGAAGCGGCTTTGCCGTGCCTGTTCGACGCATGCCGTCCATACCACTTTTTTAATAGCTGCATGCGCCCTGCCCATAAGCGCAACAGCACAAAATATTGATAAAAAAGCGGAAACCGCAGCAGCCTGGCCGACGCGGCCGGTGCGCATCCTGGTGGGCTTTCCTGGAGGATCGACCCCCGACATGTCGGCCCGAACGCTGGCAGAGCCGCTGTCCAGAGCCTTGGGCCAGCCGGTCATTGTCGAGAACCGGGTGGGCGCGTCGGGCAATATCGCAGCGGACCTGGTTGCCAAGGCTACCGACGACCACACGCTGGGCGTCGTTATCAATGGCAACCTGACCTCTGCCAAGCAGCTTTATGCCAAATTGCCCTACGACCCGGCCAGTGACTTTGCGCCCCTCTCGCTGCTGACCACCGCGCCGCTGATGCTGGTTGCACCGGCCAGCCTTCCGGGCGGGGCCGATTTCTTCACGGCAGCGCAAGAGGCTGGCAGCCATTGGAATTACGGATCGGTCGGCAACGGATCGGTCGGGCATCTCGGCATGGAACTGATCAAGCAGCGTTCGACCGGCATGACGCCGGTGCATGTTCCGTATTCAGGCAACCCGCAGGTGGTCACGGCCATGCTGGGCGGCCACATCCAGATGGCGCTGATACCACCCGGCATCGCCCTGCCGCACATCCGCTCGGGCAAGCTCAGGGCGATTGGCTTGACAGGCGGGCGCAGCCTGCTCGCGCCCGATGTGCCGCCCTTGGCCGAGGCTGGTCTGAAAAATGTCAACCTGGAGGTGTGGACCGCGTTGATCGGCCCGGCCCGCCTGTCCAGCGCAGCGCAGGCAAGGCTGGCCCAGGAAGTGCCGCGCATCGTGCGCGATGCCGACACGCGCCAAAAGCTGTTTGCACAGGGCTGGCAAGCCGTCGGCACATCGCCTGACGGACTGCGCAGCCGGCTCAAGGACGAAACCGCCATTCTGGGCAACATCATCCAGACGCGCGGCATCAAGCTTGAATAGCGCCAGGCCCGATGAATGGCTGGGAGCTGAACTGTTTGCGCGGCGCCATCGTGGCACACTGCGCAGCTGGCCTGCTGCCAGGCCAGCCTGTCGTTTCTCATTTTTCAACCGCCCGGCCGTCTGGTTCGGACACAAACCTGTCAAGGAATGCCCGTCATGCGTTTTGTCGTCACTCCGCCCGCCACGGTTTCAGCGCCTGTCGTGGGCACGGAAGACCACTTTCCCATCCACCGCATTTATTGCGTCGGCCGCAACTATGAAGAGCATGCAAAGGAAATGGGCTTTACCGGGCGCGAACCCCCGTTCTTTTTCCTGAAGCCCGCAGATGCCATGGTTCCGGTGGAGGCCGGCACCCAGGCCAGCGTGCCCTACCCCAGCCTGACCCACAACCTGCACCATGAAATCGAACTGGTCGTGGCGATTGGCAAAGGCGGCAAGAACATCCTGGCGGCCGACGCGCAGCATCACATTTTTGGCTATGCGGTGGGTCTGGACATGACGCGCCGCGACCTGCAAAACGAGATGAAGAAACAAGGACGCCCCTGGTGTATCGGCAAGGCGTTCGAGCATTCCGCGCCCATCGGTCCGATCACCCCAGCCGCACAGGCCGGCGATGTGGAGCAGGCTGAAATCCATCTCCAGGTGAACGGCCAGGACCGGCAGCGAAGCCATGTGTCCAAACTCATCTGGTCGATTGCCGAAACGATAGAGCACCTTTCGGCAGCCTGGGAACTGCAGCCTGGTGACCTGATCTTTACCGGCACCCCTGAAGGCGTTGCGGCCGTGGTGCAGGGCGACACCCTGACGGGCGGCGTCGCAGGCCTGGAACCGCTGAGCATCCAAATTTCCTGAGCGATCAAGCCGGTGGCCGGGTGCAGCCCCAATGGCGACCATCCGGCGCTCTAACGATCCGTGCGGCTCCGCTGCATTTTAAGGGTGATTCAGGCCTCTTGCGCTTTACCGCCTTACCTTTACAGCTATGCTTTTTGAAGTGGCCCAAAGCCCTGAACGCTGCCGCGAAACGAACCCAAACGCCAAAGCCGCTACACTCATTTGATGCATCGCCCCCCTCTGAAACACTGCCGCGTCTGCGGCACCGCCGTGGTTTACCGCCTGCCCGATGACGGCGACACCAAGCAGCGGGCAGTCTGCCCGGCCTGCAACACCGTCCACTATGAAAACCCCCTGAACGTCGTCGGCACCGTGCCGGTGTGGGGTGAGGACGGCGGGCAGGTGCTGCTGTGCAAACGCAATATCGAGCCGCGCTGGGGCAAATGGACCTTGCCGGCCGGCTTCATGGAAATGGGCGAAACCACGGCAGAAGGCGCAGCCCGCGAGACCGACGAGGAAGCGGGCGCACAGTATGAACTGCAGGACCTCTTCAGCATCATGAATGTGGTTCGCGTTGGCCAGGTCCATTTGTACTATCGTGCCAGGCTGCTGAGCACCGACTTCAATCCCGGCCACGAAACCATCGAGGCCAGATTGTTCACCGAGTCCGAAATCCCGTGGGACGAGATTGCTTTTCGGACCGTCAAGGAAACGCTGGAGCGTTATTTTGAAGACCGGCGCAAGGGCCGCTTCGGCATTCATGTGCTGGACGTTTCCTGACCTTCTCTCCAAGGTCTCATCCGGGCCGGACGTATTTGGTAATGCAGACCCGGCTTAAAATTTCAGGCTTCGCCTTCGCCTCAACTTATTAAAGCCTTCTGGCTCCGACTTAGCCGTTGACGCCCCCCGTTTTCACCAGAATCTCCCAATACCGGAATCCCATGTTCAAATCCGCCTCCTTTTTTCGCATTGCCAACGATTTTGTTCTTCCACCACTCGAAGCGCTCGAAGAGGTGCTCCAGACCGCCCAATTCATACCCTGCGGCGCTACGCAGCCCGAATCTGTCGGCTGGGTCCCGCCGCGCGGCAATAAAAGTACAGTGATGGTCGAAACCGTCGGCACGCAGGTCCTCTTGCGGCTGAGCATCGAGCGCCGCCCAGTGCCCGCCTCCGCCGTCAAGGCCGAAGTGGAAGAACGTGTCGAAAAGTACAAGCAGGAAACCGGCCGAGAACGGGCCAGTGCCAAGATCAAAAAAGAGTTCAAGGAGGAAGCCATGCAGGCCCTGCTGCCGCGCGCTTTCACCAAGCGTTCGTCGACGACGCTGTGGATCGACCCGGTCAACAAGTTCTTGGTGGTCGATTCCTCCAGCTTGACCGGCGCCGACAAGGTGGTCAGCCAATTGATCGAGGCACTGAGCGAGATTCCTGGGTCCCGCCCCGGACTGATGGCCAAGCCCGTGCAGACCACCATGGCGGCCAGTGCCGCCATGGCGCATTGGCTTTCCAGCCGCGAAGCGCCCGTCGGATTCACCGTGGACCGCGACTGCGAACTCAAAATGCCTGACGACCAGAAGTCAACGGTCCGCTATTCACGCCACACGCTTGAAATCGACGAAGTGGCCGAGCATATTGCTTCGGGCAAAGTGCCCACGCAGCTGGCAATGACCTGGAACGAGCGGGTGTCGTTCGTGCTGACCGACATGGCCCAGGCCAGGAAGATCAAGCTGCTCGACGTGGTGCTTGACGGAGTGCAGGAAAACGGCAAGGACGATGACGGGTTTGACACCGACGTCGCCATCGTCACAGGAGAACTGTCGGCGCTGATCCCTGACCTGCTCGAAGCACTAGGCGGCGAGTTGACCATTGACGGAGAAGCTCCGCCTGCAGCAGTTGGGGAACCATCAGAGCGCGTTCTCGCTGCGGCATGAAAGCCACCCCGAAGAGGAAGCCTACGCATGGCAAGCAAAAGACGTGCTCAAGCCCATGTGGTGTTGCTTCAACCTATGTTGGTAAGCCTGCTCTCTGTTGCTGATATCGAAGGAAAACGGCTTGTCAGACACCTCCGCTTATTGATTCCTGCGAGCAACATCCGTATGAAAATCTCGGCTGATACCCAAGTAAAGTGTAGGACCAGGTTTTCAACCGAGGAAATCAGGCCTGTCTGATTGACAAAATTCGAGTAGAACGTTATCCATGGTTCGACAGTCAGGCTAAGAATTTTGCAGACTGGATGTTGTTTTACAGTCGTCAAGCCAGATCTCGAAGGGAGGGTGTCATGAGATTTCGTTTATTTGGAACACGCACTGAAGCGCACATCCGCAGGTCATTGGAGTACCTTGAAGAGGCGAATCTGGCCTGGGTGGAGCATCAGGCAGCAGCAGAGCACCATGCAGCACTGGCAAAAATGTATTCCGAAAGAATTGGCCGGATCGAGGAAGAAATTAAAAATTCGCATCAGCTTCGACCCACTGTGCTTCACCAGCCACCAGAAGATTCACGCGACGAAATCGAGCACCCAAAAGCAGAATCCATTGTGGTTTATCCAACCCGGGCTACGCGATGAATGTTCAATCTGAGGACGCGTGCTGGCGCTGAGTCTGTTATCACCAGCGAGCCGAAATCCTTGACCGACCTGAAACGGTTGATTTACCAATGAAAAAAGCCTCTAGGAATCGCTCCCTAAAGGCCTCTGACATTCGTTATGGTCGGTGTGAAAGGATTCGAACCTTCGACCCCTTGCACCCCATGCAAGTGCGCTACCAAGCTGCGCCACACACCGTTAAGCTACAAATTATAACCTGACGACTAGCCCCATTAGGCGATCGGCTCAAGCAGGTCGCGGATGCTCATCAACTCGTGACGAACCATGCCGAGAAGAGGCCGCGTAATGACTGGATGTAAAGCAACTGCGTTATCAGCCATCATATTTTGAGTAATAGGGGCGCATAGCGGCAGAAGGCTCGGGATAAGAGAAAATGTGTTGTCATTCTGCTGCAGCAACGATTTTATTGGGAGAGGTACCGGATCAGTGTGAAAACCCTCTTTAAATGCGCCCGTTATAAGTTCTTGTAACTTATTACGGGCTCCAACAATGGTGAATCCCTGCTCATACAGCAGCTGGCGTATTTGGCAAATTAATTTAATTTCATGAAGCTGGTAGTAACGACGATTCCCGCGTCTTTTCATGGGTCGCAATTGTGAGAACTCCTGCTCCCAATAGCGAAGCACATGGGTCCTTAATCCGCATAGCCTACTGACTTCACTGATTGTGAAGTAGCGTTTTTCTGGAATAGGAAAAAAGGAATTCTCCAATTAAATCGATGCCCTTCGAAAAAGTGTTTCGAATTTACTCTAACTTTCCCAGCGTCGCAAAGTGAATCACATCACGCAACATTGTGAGTTTCGAAAGTAGCTTCTTTTTCCAAGTCACCGATGGATGTACCCTGAATCTGATTTTTTAGCTTGTGGCTGGCGTGAAAGGTAACCACCCGCCTGGATTTAATTGGAATAGTTTCGCCAGTACGCGGATTACGCCCCGGTCGGGGCGCCTTGGTGCGTATCTGAAAGTTACCAAATCCAGAAATCTTCACATCATTGCCTTCAATCAGACATTCTGAAATGAGTTCAAAAAAAGCATCAATCATTTCCTTGGATTCGCGTTTGTTGAGCCCGATTTGCTCAAACAACAACTCAGCCAGATGCGCTTTGGTCAGCACAGGTGTCTCCAGACTTTCAACGGAAAATTCCATGGGCATCCTTCTAGCTATTGTTGGTTAGAAATGGTCTATATCGAATGCTCAGGCGCGCAGACGGGCTTGGAACCGTATTTGCAGCATTGCCACAATTTCCTGAATCGCTGAATCAATCGCGTCTTCAGTCAAAGTACCCGCGTTGCTGGAAAGGACCAAACGTACCGCCAGACTTTTTTCACCCATTTGAAGATTCAGACTCGCATGCTGCGGCCTGTACACATCGAACAAGGTCGCCTTCTTGAGCAAGTCTTGCGTATTGGCATCACGAATGGCAGACATGAACGCGTGATGGCTAATACTTTCCTGCACGATTACGGCAATATCACGCTCGACAAGCTGGAACTTACTGACAGCCTTGAAAACAGGCACCTGACGTTGCAAAACAGCATCGAGTTCAAGTTCAAACAGCAGAGGTGCCTGCGCCAGTTCGTAACTTTGGCGCCACTGCGGATGCAGTTCACCGACAAAGCCAATCTGCCTTCCAGCAGCGGATACGCTGGCGCACCGTCCTGGATGCATGGCAGGATGCGTTGCAGGGGCAAAAACAACTTGAAGCGGTGCCAGCAAAGCTTCAACATCTCCCTTGACATCGAAAAAATCGACACCCTTGTCAGACTCACCCCAATGCAACCCAGCGCGCGGGCCATAGGCCAGCGCCGCGACCCGCATGGGCTGGTTAAAGCCGGCCACGGTTGTATCTGTATCCTGGCTTTGTGGGTCGCGCAGAAACACCCGGCCCAATTCGAAGACGTTGACGCGCGAAGTTTTTCGATCCAGGTTGAACTTGAGCACTTGCAGCAATGATCCCAGCAGCGAGGAACGCATGACGCTCATCTGGCTGGCAATTGGGTTCAGCAGTTTGATAGGGTCGGGATTACCCGCCAGTTCATTTTCCCAGCGCACCTCGACAAAACTGAAATTAATAGTTTCCTGATAACCCAGCGACGCCAATTCGCGACGTACAGCAAAAGGACTCCGTTCGTCTTCAGGGCGGATTCGAGCAGTGATAGGGGCTAGCGGCGGTGTTGCCGGCAACTGGTCATAACCCACTATACGCACTACCTCTTCAATCAGGTCTTCCTCTATTTGCAGGTCAAAACGGTAGCTTGGTGGCGTAACTGTCAACAGGCCGTCGCCCACCTTGACATCCAGGCCCAGACGCACCAGTGCATCCTGGCATTGAGCCTGCGTGAGGGGCATGCCAATGATTTTGGCTGCACGCGCCACTCGTATGGTCACCGGCATAGCCTTTGGAAGGTTGACTTGATGGTCGTCAACCGGCCCGCAGAATGTCTCTGACGTTCCGCAAATGTCAATGATGAGTTGGGTGATGCGTTCAATATGCTCCACGGTTTGCCCGGCATCGACGCCACGCTCGAAACGGTGGCCTGCATCGGTGGAAAAGTTGTAGCGGCGTGAACGCCCTGCTATGGCCTTGGGCCACCAAAAGGCAGCTTCGACATAGACATTCTTGGTGTCATCCGACACTGCGGTGGCATCGCCTCCCATGATGCCAGCCAGCGATTCGACCTGGTGGTCATCAGCGATCACTCCAACTCGTTCATCAACCACGACGGTATTGCCATTCAGCAATTTGAGTGTCTCCCCCGGTTTGCCCCAACGAACATCCAGTCCACCCTGAATCTTGTCGAGATCGAAGATATGGCTGGGGCGGCCCAGTTCAAACATCACGTAATTGGAAATATCGACCAGCACTGCAACGCTGCGCTGACCGCACCGCGCCAGCCGGTCGGTCATCCATGATGGTGTGGCCGCTTGCGGATTTACGTTACGCACAATCCTGCCCGAAAAGCGGCCGCACAGGTCGGGCGCGCTGACCCTGACAGCTAATTTTTCGTGGTTGCCAACACGTACCGCAGGAAAAGATGGCGTATTCAAGGGCGCACCTGTCAGCGCTGCAACCTCGCGAGCCACACCGTAGACGCTCAGGCAGTGCGCCAGATTGGGCGTGAGCTTGAGCGTGAACAATGTATCATCCAACTTGAGATACGCACGGATATCTTGCCCCACCGGCGCGTCAGACGCCAGTTCTAGAAGGCCACCGTGTTCCTCGGAAAGTTTGAGCTCCCGCGCCGAACATAGCATGCCATCGCTCTCAACCCCACGCAGTTTGCCCACTTTAATCTGGAAGGGCTTGCCGTCTTCGCCGGGGGGCAGTTCGGCCCCCACCAGTGCGCAAGGCACCTTGATGCCGACTCGGGCATTGGGCGCCCCGCAGACGATAGTAAGGTACTTGCTTTGTCCCACGTCGACCTGGCACACGCGCAGGCGGTCGGCGTTGGGATGCTGCAGGGCTTCCATGATTTCACCGACCACTATGAGGTCGAACGGTGGTGCGAACGGCTTTAGTTCTTCAACCTCAAGTCCGGCCATGGTCAGGGTTTCAGCGAGTTGCACGGTGCTGATCGGTGGATTGCAAAATTCGCGCAACCAAGATTCTGGAAATTGCATGGTGTGGCCTTGTTCTTTCGTTTGCTATTCTTGTTGTTATGACTGAAACTGGGACAGGAAGCGCATGTCGCCATCAAAGAACAGGCGCAGGTCATTGACGCCATAGCGCAGCATGGTCAACCTGTCAGGTCCCATGCCAAAGGCGAAACCGATGTATTTTTCAGGATCCAGTCCCATGTTGCGCACCACATTCGGATGGACCTGTCCCGAACCTGCCACTTCAAGCCAGCGGCCCGATAGCGGCCCGGACTGGAACTGAATATCGATTTCAGCACTCGGCTCGGTGAACGGAAAGAAACTGGGACGAAAACGAAGCACCAGATCGTTGCTCTCAAAAAAGGTGCGGCAGAAATCGGTGAACACAAACTTCAAGTCCTTGAAACTCACGTTCTCGCCAATCCATAACCCTTCGCACTGATGAAACATTGGCGAATGTGTGGCGTCACTGTCAACGCGGTAGGTACGGCCCGGGGCAATCACGCGAATTTCGGGCATGCGGCCGCCCGCATCGATCAGTGTGCGATGTTGTTTGACATGCTGGACGGCATAGCGAATCTGCATTGGGCTGGTATGGGTGCGCAGCAAGTTAGGCGAATTTTTCGTACCACCCTCGACATAAAAAGTGTCGTGCATGGATCGCGCCGGGTGGTCTTCGGGTGTATTCAGCGCAGTGAAGTTAAACCAGTCAGTTTCAATTTCGGGGCCCTGCGCTATGTCAAAACCCATGGACCCAAAGATGGCCTCAATCCGCTCCAGGGTGAGCGACACAGGATGCAGGCCTCCCAGCGGATAAAGGCGACCGGGCAGAGTCACGTCGAGGGCTTCGGCTTTTAACTGCTTTTCAAGCTCTGCATTTGCAAGCGCCTGGCGACGCTCGTTCAATGCAGCTTCGATAGCCTGTTTCGCCAGATTGACAGCAGCACCACGGGATTTTTTCACTTCTACCGAAAGCTGTGCCATACCCTTCATGAATTCGGTGATACGACCTGATTTACCAAGAAATTGCGCTTTGGCATTTTCCAGATCTGCCGGCGTTAGAGACTGCTCAAATTTTGCTTTGGCAGTAATTATCAGTTCATTCAGGATATCAGCGTCGTTCATAAGATCTCTTATACAGGTGCAGGAAGAAACACAGCAGCATTAATTTCGGTCAGGTGATCATGACAGGGACGCTGCACAGAAGGCCATGAAAAAGGGCCAGAGCCTTTTCAAGCTCCAGCCCTCTACTTTCCTATGCAAGAAGCTATCTATTTAATAGCGTACTATCCTGAAAATCAGGCTACCAGCTTAGCTTTGGCCTGCTCGACGATGGCGCCAAAGGCAGCACTGTCGTGAATCGCCATATCGGATAGAACCTTGCGGTCAATCTCAATACCGGCTTTTTTCAGACCATTTGCAAACTGACTGTATGTCAGGCCAAATGAACGGCTAGCGGCATTGATACGGGCAATCCACAAACGGCGAAACACGCGCTTTTTGTTACGGCGGTCACGGTAGGCGTATTGACCGGCCTTCATCACCGCTTCTTTGGCGATCCGGAAGACATTACCGCGACGACCGCGAAAACCTTTTGCAAGGGCTAGAACTTTTTTGTGGCGGGCGCGAGCCGTTACACCACGTTTGACGCGAGGCATGTATTACTCCTAATTCGTCGTTAAATTAAATGCCACGGCCTGGCAGCATCTGTGCCATGTGACCCATATTGGTCTCATGAACAGCTACCGATCCACGCAATTGACGTTTGTTTTTGGTGGTCTTCTTGGTCAAGATATGACGTTTGAAGGCTTGACCACGTTTGACCGTGCCACCTGGACGAACGCGGAAACGCTTTTTAGCGCCGCTTTTGGTCTTCATTTTGGGCATGTATATGCTCCTTTTCATTTGTGCTCGTGAGGCGCTGCGAAACTTTCACAGACTTGATGGCCCCGAGCCACTTGTCATGACAAGATTTGACACTTGCCGTCGGCGCAACGGCTTTGAAGCCGTTGCTTTCGAAACTCCGGTTTAAGCCAGAGTTCACATGAACACCGTTTAGATGCACCTTTGTTATTTGCCAGACGAAGCGATAAATCATTGCTCTGAGGTCAGACAGCCCAACCTCAGCAGGCAAAACTTACGCAACCTCTGCCGATGCTTTAGAAGCAGTTTTCTTGCGACCGGGTGCGATCATCATGACCATTTGTCGCCCTTCGAGCTTTGGAAACTGCTCTACCAAAATTAAATCTGCCAATTCATCACGAATTCGCGCCAGCAAGGCCAAACCCAGTTCTTGATGGGTGATTTCACGGCCGCGAAAACGTAAAGTAATCTTGCACTTGTCTCCGTCATCCAGGAAACGCTTGATGTTGCGTAGCTTGATGTTGTAGTCGCCGTCGTCGGTACCAGGCCGGAATTTAACCTCCTTGACCTCGATCACTTTTTGCTTGGACTTCGCCTCTGCAGCTTTTTTCTGTTCGGCATACTTGAACTTGCCGTAATCCATCAGCCTGCAAACAGGCGGCATGGCCGTTGGCGAAATTTCAACCAGATCCACGTCCGCTTCACCAGCCAAACGCAGCGCTTCCATCAGACTCACAACGCCTAAGGGCTCGTTGTCAGGTCCGGTAAGTCGTACTTCAGGGGCCATGATTTCACGGTTCAAGCGATGCTTGCGTTCTTCACGGTGACGGCGGTCACGAAATTCTGTAGCGATGGTGCGAATCCTTTAATATTTGCTATAAAATCTATAGCATTTTTTGCCCGTCCTTCAAGGACATTAGCCTGCATTTACCATGTGTGCAAAAAAGTCAAGCTTTTTGTGCAACGTCGGAAGCGACTCGATTGGAAAACGCTTCAATAGACATCACGCCAAGGTCTTTATTACCCCGGGCACGCACTGAAACTGCGCCAGCTGCCATTTCTTTGTCACCTACGACGAGAATGAAAGGAAGCTTTTGCAATGAATGCTCTCGTATTTTATACGTTATTTTCTCGTTGCGTAGATCCAGGTTGACCCTAAGCCCTTGATTCTGCAGCGTTTTAGCAACTCTTCTGGCGTAATCAGCCTGAGAGTCGGTGATAGTCAAGACAGAAACCTGCTCTGGTGCGAGCCAAGTAGGCAATGCACCGGCATGCTCCTCAAGCAAAATTCCGATGAATCGCTCCAGGCTTCCTACAATGGCGCGGTGCAGCATCACGGGACGATGGCGCGCACCATCCTCGCCCACGTACTCTGCATCCAAGCGCTCTGGCATTGAAAAATCGACCTGGATCGTGCCACACTGCCACTGCCGACCAATTGCATCTTTTAACGTGTATTCAATCTTCGGGCCATAAAATGCGCCCTCGCCTGGGGAAATTTCAAATTCGCAATTCGATGCCCGTAGGCTTTCAATCAGGGCATGCTCGGCCTTGTCCCAGCTTTCGTCGGAGCCGATGCGGGCTTCGGGCCGTGTGGCCACTTTATAAATAATGTTTTTAAAGCCGAAGTCTGCATAAACTTTTTGCAGCAACGCAGTGTAGTCAACGCACTCTTTCAAAATTTGCTCTTCGGTACAAAAAATGTGACCATCATCCTGCGTGAAGCCACGCACACGCATGATGCCATGCAGGCCGCCTGTCGGCTCGTTGCGGTGGCACTGACCAAATTCGCCATAGCGCAATGGCAAATCACGGTAGCTTTTGATGCCCTGCTTGAATATGAGGATGTGGCCAGGGCAGTTCATCGGCTTGAGAGCGAAATCACGCTTTTCGCTTTCGGTCGTGAACATGTTGTCGCGGTATTTGTCCCAGTGACCGGTTTTTTCCCAGAGCGTCTTTTCAAGCAACTGCGGGCCCTTGACTTCCTGATAGCCGTTGTCCTGGTAGACCTTGCGCATGTACTGCTCAACGCCTTGCCACACCGTCCAGCCCTTGGGGTGCCAGAACACCAGACCCGGCGCATGGTCATCGATGTGAAACAGGTCGAGTTCCTTGCCCAACTTGCGGTGGTCGCGCTTGTCGGCTTCTTCAAGCATGGTCAGATACTGTTGCAAGTCGTCCTTGGTGGCCCAAGCCGTGCCGTAGATACGTTGTAGCATCTCGTTGCGATGGTCGCCGCGCCAGTAAGCGCCGGCCACCTTCATAAGCTTGAAGAATTTGAGCTTGCCGGTGCTTGGCACGTGCGGGCCGCGGCACAGATCTTCGAATGCGCCTTCTTGGTAGAGGGAGACATCCTCGTTGGCCGGAATACTGGCGATGATTTCGGCTTTGTAATGCTCACCCATACTTTTGAAATGCGCCACGGCTTCATCGCGAGGCAACACGCGGCGGGTGACAGGCTCATCCTTGGCGACGAGCTCGGTCATGCGCTTTTCGATGGCGACCAGATCTTCTGGCGTGAACGGGCGTTTGTAAGAAAAATCGTAGAAAAATCCGTTTTCAATCACTGGTCCGATGGTGACCTGCGCTTCGGGAAACAGCTCCTTGACCGCATACGCCAACAAGTGGGCCGCGCTGTGGCGAATCAATTCCAAGCCGTCAGCGTCCTTGGCGGTAATGATGGAAACCGCACTGTCCTGACTGATGAGGTAGCTGGCATCGACCAGCTTGCCGTCGACCTTGCCGCCCAGGGCCGCCTTGGCCAGGCCGGTGCCGATGGACGCAGCAACTTCAGCCACGGTAACGGCTTGAGGGTAGTCGCGTTTGGAGTTGTCAGGCAGTGTGATTTGGATCATGGTCTCGAAAACAAAAATGAGAAAGCGCGGACTAGCCGCGCTTGAAAGTTTAAAGCCGGATGGCGCAATTTTACGCCGGCCCGGCATTGACTTCAGGTCAGTGAAACTGCTCTTCTTCGGTCGAGCCGGTCAGAGCCGTCACGCTGGACTTGCCGCCCTGAATCACGGTGGTCACTTCGTCGAAGTAGCCGGTGCCGACTTCCTGCTGATGCGACACAAAGGTGTAGCCGCGGCCGCGGGCTGCGAATTCGGGCTCTTGCACCTTCTCGATATAAGCCGTCATGCCGCGCGCCACGTAATCTTGCGCCAAGTCGAACATGTTGTACCACATGGAGTGGATGCCAGCCAGCGTGATGAACTGGTACTTGTAACCCATGGCGCCGAGTTCTTTCTGAAACTTGGCAATGGTCGCGTCGTCCAGGTTCTTCTTCCAGTTGAACGATGGCGAGCAGTTGTAGGCCAGCATTTTGCCGGGGTGAACCGCATGCACGGCATCGGCGAATTTCTTGGCGAATTCGAGGTCAGGTGTACCGGTTTCGCACCACACCAGATCGGCATAATGGGCGTAGGCCACAGCACGCGAAATCGCCTGGTCCATGCCCTTTTTCGTCTTGTAGAAACCTTCGGCGGTGCGCTCGCCGGTGATGAAGGGCTTGTCGTTTTCGTCGTAGTCGCTGGTCAGCAAGTCAGCCGCTTCGGCGTCGGTACGGGCAATCACCAGCGTCGGCACGCCGCAAACGTCGGCGGCCATGCGGGCAGCGATCAGCTTTTGGCAGGCTTCAGCGGTGGGCACCAAGACTTTGCCGCCCATGTGGCCGCATTTCTTGACGGAAGCCAGCTGGTCTTCAAAGTGAACGCCTGCCGCGCCGGAATTGATCATGGCCTTCATCAACTCAAAGGCATTCAGTACACCGCCAAAGCCGGCTTCGGCATCGGCCACGATAGGTGCGAAATTGTCGATGTAATTGGCATCGCCGGCGTCAATGCCCTTGGAGTGCTGAATTTCGTCGGCACGGCGGAACGTGTTGTTGATACGCTCGACAACCTTCGGCACCGAGTCCACCGGGTACAGGGACTGGTCGGGGTACATGGCGGCATAACCGTTGTTGTCGGCGGCGACTTGCCAGCCTGACAAATAGATTGCCTTGACGCCGGCTTTCACCTGCTGCATCGCCTGGCCACCGGTCAGGGCACCAAGGCAGTTGACGTAGGGTTCGTTGTTCACCAGACCCCAGAGCTTTTCAGCGCCACGGCGGGCCAGCGTGTGCTCGATCGGGAACGAGCCGCGCAGGCGAACCACGTCAGCGGCGCTGTAACCGCGCTTGATGCCTTTCCAGCGAGGGTTGGTAGCCCAGTCTTTTTCAAGGGCTTCAATTTGCTGGTCGCGGCTGAGGTGCTCGGTAAGGCTGTGTGGCATGGTGAACTCCGTTGGTAGAAAAGGTAGATGGGTTTATTCTAAGTCTTCTAGAAGACTTCAACCGTCTCTTATGTCTTATATAAGACTATATATTTCCATGATAATCAAAGACTTACGAAATAATTTCACACTATGGAAATAAATTTCTTATGGCGCAAATTACGCGCAGCCAATTCTTTGCACTTATTTCATAGCGTGATAAAAATTTCTGTTTTGTGAAAATTTCAACCTTGGCAGACCCCATCCTTTCCACCAGATCAGCCACGCATCAGATAGATGACAGGTTAGGCGGCATTGAGTACCGTCAATTCAGCACGGCTGGCAGCGGCCATCTCGCGTTCACGCTGCCGGGTTTTCCGCGCCACCCAGACGCTGTAGCCAACGATGACCATCGTCACTGTGGCGATCAGCAAGGTTGCGGCCGCATAGATGGTCGGGTTGATGCCGCGCCGTGCATAGCCAAAGATCACTTGTGGCAGCGTGTTGACGCCGGGGCCGGACAAAAACTCGGCAATCACCACATCATCAAACGACAGGGTGAATGACAGCAGAAAAGCCGCCAGCACGGCCTGGAAGATGTTGGGCAGCGTGATCAGGAAAAACACCTGGTGCGGCCGCGCACCCAGGTCCATGGCGGCCTCTTCAATCGAGCAATCCACATCCAGCAGCCTTGACTGGACGACCACCATGGCATACGCCATGCCCAAGAGCGTATGGCCCAGGATGATGGTGAGCATGCCGCGCTGCGGCCATCCCAGGAAATTTTGTGCACCGACCATCAGCAGCAGCAGAGACAGGCCAATGACCACCTCCGGCATGACCAGAGGCGCGTTGACCATGCCGGAGAAAGCGGTGCGGCCTGGAAAACGGCGGTACCGCACCAGTACGAAGGCGCAAAACGTGCCCAGCGTGGCAGACAGCAGGCCGGACACAGTGGCAATTTTCAGCGACAGCCAGAAGCCGTCTACGATCTTGGTATCGTGCGTCAATGCTTCATACCAGCGCAGTGAAAAACCGGTGAATTCCGCATCCTGGCGGGTGCTGTTGAACGAAAAAACGACCATGAAAATCAGGGGCAGGTACAAGAACAGGTAAACCAGCGCCAGCCACAGCTTGCCGAAATGCTTTTCCAGAACGTTTTTCATGGCCGGACTATTTTCCTGGCTCGGCCGCATCGCTGGCGTAGTGGTAATAAATTGCCAGCGGCAAGACGATGAGCCCGATCATGACCACCGCCAGCGCCGTGGCGCGGGGCCAGTTGTTGCTGGTGAACATTTCATCCCAGACCACGCGGCCGATCATGATGTTTTCAGGCCCGCCCAGCAGTGAAGGAATCACAAATTCACCGACGCACGGAATGAAGACCAGCATGAAGCCGGCGATGATGCCAGCCCGCGACAGCGGCACCGTGACCAGCCAGAAGGCTTCGCGGGGCGAGGCGCCCAGGTCATGGGCCGCCTCCAGCAGGCGGAAATCCATCTTCACCAGGTTGGCATAGAGCGGCAGCACCATGAAAGGCAGATAGACATAGGTCATGCCTACCAGCATGGACACATCGGTGTACAGGAGCTGGAGGGGTTCGGCGGTGAATCCCAGCGCCATGAGCGCCTGGTTTAGCACGCCCTGGTCAGCCAGGATGCCTTTCCAGGCATAGACGCGCAGCAGGAACGAGGTCCAGAAGGGAAGCATCACCATCATCAGCAGCGCAGGCCGCACGCTCGATGGCGAGCGCGCAATGAAATAGGCGAACGGATAGCCGACCACCAGGCAAAGCACAGCAGTGCACAGCGCATACCAGAGCGAGCGCAGATAAGCTTCGATGTAAAGCGTCTGGAACAGCGCACCGCCTTCGCTGCTGCGAAAAATCGACCCGTAGTTCTCATACTTGAGCTTGAGCAGGCCGGTTCGCGGATCCCAGAGAGGCTTGAACGGATTGATGTCATTGCCCATGTCGACAAAGCTGATGTACAGCAGGATGAGAAAGGGCAGGAAGAAAAAAACGATCAGCCATAGATAAGGCACGCCGATCACGAAGCGTTTGCCGGGCATGGGAAAGCTTGAAGCGGCCATGGGGTTACTCGCTTCTTTAATCGCGCAGAACAATGCCGGCACGGTCGTCCCACCAGAAAAAGACACTGTCTTCCCAGGTGATGTTGCTCACGTCCTGCCGCGAGGTGTTGGCCTCGGTGATCCGCACCCGGGAGCCGTCACCGGCTACCACGATATAGGTGTTGTAGGAGCCAAAGTAGGCAATTTCCTGGACCTTGCCGGTAAAAACATTGCGGTCCACAGGTGGTCGCAGCTTGCTGATCTCGATTTTCTCGGGCCGAACGGCAATGGCCAGTGGCATGTTCAGTGTGCCGCTGACGCCATGGCCAACCTGGATTTCACCAATGCCGGTGATGGCAGCGCAGTGGTCGTTCTCGTCCACGCTGAGTCGGCCTTCAAACATGTTGACATGGCCGATAAAGTCCGCGACGAAGCGGTTGGCCGGATGCTCATACACCTCTTCGGGCGTGCCCACCTGCAACACCCTGCCCTTGCTCATGACGGCGATGCGGTTGGCCATGGTCATGGCTTCTTCCTGGTCGTGGGTCACCATCACGCAGGTCACGCCGACTTTCTCGATGATGTTCACGAGTTCGAACTGGGTCTGCTCGCGCAGTTTCTTGTCCAGCGCACCCAGTGGCTCATCAAGCAACAAGAGCTTGGGCCGCTTGGCCAGGCTGCGTGCCAGCGCCACGCGCTGCTGCTGGCCGCCGGAAAGCTGGTGCGGCTTGCGCCTGGCATATTGACCCAACTGCACCAGGTCGAGCATTTCGCCCACCCGCTGCTGGATCTGGGCCTTGGGAAGGCCTTCACGCTTCAGGCCAAAAGCGACGTTTTCCCAGGTATCGAGATGGGGAAACAAGGCATACGACTGGAACATCATGTTGATCGGGCGGTCATAGGGCTGTAGGCCGGCCACGTCCTCGCCACCCAACAGGATACGGCCGGAACTGGGCTTCTCAAAGCCCGCCAGCATGCGCAGCAAGGTGGATTTACCGCAGCCTGAACTGCCGAGCAGCGCGAAAATCTCGCCCCGGTTCACCGACAGCGACACCTCGTCCACCGCCACTGCGTCGTCAAAGCGCTTGACCAGTTTTTCGGTGACCAGGTAGCCCGCTTTCCCATACTGTTCTGCCATGCATCCGTCCCTGCGTTTGTTCGTATTTCGGAAGCCACCGCACCATGCTGCTGAATGAAAACCTGTTTTTTTTCATCAAAAAGGCCTTTGGCGCACGACCAGCATCCACAACCAGCTATTGATTCAGTAGCATGACGCCACTGGCCGTCTGCCGTGCCACCACCGAAAGCCAGTGCGGTGGCGCGCCGCAGGGGGCTGCCGCCCTGCCTGCAAAAGCCCGGAGCCAGACCTCGGAAATTAACGTCAATTGCCTTTTTTGACGCTGTTGTACGCGTTGGCCAGTGCTTCGCGGGCTTCATTGGTGAAGCTGCTGGGCGCGATCATCTTGCTGAAATACGCGGGTTCGACAAAGATGGTCTTGTTGCCAGCAATTTCAGGCTTGATCTGCGCAATGGCTGCCTTGTTGGCCGTGGGATAGTTCATCGTGTTGGTCACCGACGCGGCATTTTCGGGACGCAGGTAAAAATTGATGAAAGCCTGGGCATTGTTCGGATGCTTGGCGTCCTTGGTCAGGGCCATCGTATCGGCAAAAAGCAGCGCGCCGGTGCTGGGAAGCAGGGCCTGGATGATGTCCTTGGAGCCGTTTTCCATGGCACGGTTGGCGGCGATGTTGATGTCGCCCGACCAGCCGATGACCGCGCAAGCCTTGCCGCCAGCCACGTCATCGATCATGGTGGCGCTGAACAGGCGCACGTCCTTGCGAACCTTGAGCAGCATGTCGGCGGCCGCCTTGAAGTCGGCCGGATTGTTCGAATAGGCGTCCTTGCCGATGTAGTGCAGCGCCACCGGCATGATTTCAGTGGGCGAATCCAGGTAGGCAATGCCGCAGGACTTGAGCTTGGCGGTGTATTTCGGATCAAACACCAAGTCCCAGGCGTTTTCCGGCATGGGCATGCCGGACAGCGCCTTGTCTACCTTGGTCTTGTTGATGCCCACGGTGGTGAAGCCCCAGGCCCACGGCACCAGGTACTGGTTGCCCGGGTCGGCCTTGGTCAGGGTGTTCATGATGGCCGGCTCCAGATTGGCCAGATTGGGAATCTTGGACTTGTCCAGCTGCTGCAGCAGCCCACCTTCAATCTGCGACTTGGCAAACACCGTACCCGGCACCACGATGTCGTACCCGGTATTGCCCGCGACCAGCTTGGCATGCAGGGCTTCATTGGTTTCAAAGGTGTCGTAGTTGACCTTGATGCCGGTTTCCTTTTCAAAGGCGGCCGTCATGCCTTCGGGAATGTAGTCGGGCCAGTTGTAGATATTGAGCACCTTCTCCTCGGCATTGACCGGTAGCGCCGGGGCTGAGGCGACAGGCGATGACGCAGGAGCAACCGCCACCGCCTCCTCTTTTTTGCCGCAGGCTGCCAAGAAGGTGGCCGACAGGGCCGCAGCCAGTACAAGTTTTTTCATGGTGAAACACACTCCCGGGAAAAGTAAACAAAATGAACAGGACTCAAGGCGACAACCGAACGGAAATGGCTGAAAACAGCCTGGAAACGCCCGGTTGGAATAGCAATATCCGGACCAGCCGGCATGCGCCAGACGGTAACAAATATTCTATTCAATCCAGCTGGCCGGCCGCCTGCAAATCGGCCCGGGTCGCGTCCAGGCAACGGCGGATCAGTCCCATCATTTCGTCGATTTGTTCGCGCGTCATGACCAGCGGCGGCGCAATGATCATGCGGTCGCCCACGGCGCGCATGATCAGCCCCAGCCGGAAGCAATGGCCGCGACACAGCATGCCCACGCCCAGTTCGGGCTTGAAGGCCTCATGCGTCGTCTTGTTTTTGGTCAGCACCAGCCCGCCCATGAAGCCGCAGGTTTCGGCCAGCCCCACCAGCGGGTGTTCGCCAAGCTCGGCAAAGCGTTCGGCCAGGTAGGGACCGATGTCGTTTTTCACGCGGCCGGGCAGGTTTTCCTTTTCCATCAGGTCCAGGTTGGCCAGGGCCACGGCACAGGCCACCGGATGGCCGCTGTAGGTGTAGCCATGGTTGAATTCGCCGCCCTGCTCGATCAGCACCTCGGCCACCCGGTTGCCCACCATCACGCCGCCCAGCGGGATGTAGCCGCTGGTCACGCCCTTGGCAAACGTCACCAAATCGGGCCGGTAGCCAAATTTCTCGTAGGCAAACCAGTGGCCCACGCGGCCGAAGGCGCAGATCACCTCGTCGCTGATCAGCAAGACGCCGTACTTGTCGACGATGCGCTGGATCTCGGGCCAGTAGCTGTCGGGTGGAATGATCACGCCGCCAGCGCCCTGCACCGGCTCGGCAATGAAGGCAGCGACCTTGTCCGCGCCCAGCGCCAGGATTTTTTCCTCCAGCCAGCCGGCCGCGCGCAGGCCGAATTCTGCGGGGGTCTCGCCGGGCTGGCCCATCTCGTAAAAATACGGCTGCCCGATGTGGGTGATGTTGGGAATCGGCAAGTCGCCCTGCGCATGCATGCTGGACATGCCGCCCAGCGAGGCACCGGCCATGGTGCTGCCGTGGTAGCCATTGATCCGGCCGATGATGACTTTGCGCTCCGGCTGACCCAGCAGGTCCCAGTAGCGGCGCACCATGCGCACATTCGAGTCGTTGCTCTCGGAGCCACTGCTGGAATAAAACACGTGCTTGAAGCTGCGGCCGCCCACCTCGGGCGCGAGTGCTGAAAGCCGGGCCGCCAGCTGCACGGCGGGCACGTTGGTGGTCTGAAAAAAACTGTTGTAGTAAGGCAGCGTCATCATCTGCCGGTAGGCGGCGCTGGCCAGTTCCTCGCGGCCATAGCCGACATTGACGCACCACAGGCCGCTCATGGCATCAAGGAGCTTGTGGCCCTCGGAATCCCAGACGTAGATGTTCTCGGCGCGAGTAATGACCCGCGCGCCGTGGGCCTCCAGATCCTTGAAGTCAGTAAAGGGATGCAGGAAATGCTCGCGGTCCAGGGCCTGGATCAAGGCGGTGTCGACAGGAGTATTCATGGTGGGCGGCTCTCGGTTGCAGTGGATTGTTTGATCAATGGGGTGGACTCTTACACCAGCAGCAGCAGGTGTTCACGCTCCCAGGGAGAGATCACCTTCATGAACTCGGCGAATTCCATTTCCTTGATTTCGGAATACACCGTGACGAAATCACGGCCCAGCACTTCATGCAGGTCCGACTCGCGGCGCAGCCAGTCCAGTGCCTCGCCCAGGCTGCGCGGCAGCGAATAGGGCGACAGGTAGGCATCGCCCTTCATCTCGGGCTTGGGCTTGATCTTGTTCTTGATGCCCAGGTAGCCGCAGGCCAGGGTCATGGCCAGGGCGATATACGGATTGGCATCGGCGCCGATCACCCGGTTTTCCACCCGGCGGGCCTGTGGCGTGGCAATCGGCGAGCGAATGCCCACCGTGCGGTTGTCGTGTCCCCAGGCGATGTTGATCGGCGCTGCCGTGTCGCGAGAGAGCCGCCGGTAGCTGTTGACATAGGGCGCGACCAGCGCCATAGCGGCCGGAATGTAGCGCTGCAGCCCGCCAATGTAGTGAAAGAAAGCCTCCGACTCGGTGCCATCCTGGTTGCTGAAAATGTTCAAGCCGGTTTCCCGACTCAAGATGCTCTGGTGCACATGCATGGCACTGCCGGGCTCGGCCGCAATCGGCTTGGCCATGAAGGTCGCATACATGTTGTGGCGCAGCGCCGCTTCGCGCACCGTGCGCTTGAACAGGAACACCTCGTCGGCAAGGCCCAGCGGATGGGCATGGAAAAAATTGATTTCCATCTGCCCCGCGCCGACTTCATGAATCAGCGTGTCGACATTGAGCTCCATCTTTTCGCAGTAGTCGTAGATGTCCTCGAACAACGGGTCAAACTCGTTCACCGCGTCGATGCTGTAGGCCTGGCGCGAAGTTTCGGCGCGCCCGCTGCGGCCAACTGGCGGGCGCAGCAGCGTGTTGGGGTCGGTGTTGCGGGCCACCAGGTAGAACTCCAGCTCGGGCGCCACCACCGGCACCAGGCCTTCGGCTTCATACAATTCGCACACCCGGCGCAGTACGCTTCTGGGCGCAAACGGCACCAGCGTTCCGGCCGGATCGAAGCAGTCATGGATGACCTGCGCCGTCGGGCTCGACGCCCACGGAACAATCCGTGCTGTGGACGGGTCGGGCCGCAGGTGCATGTCCTTGTCGGTCGGGCTGATCACATCGTAGTAAGGGCCGCTCTCGGGAAACTCGCCGGTCACGCCCATGGCCACCACCGCCTCGGGCAGGCGCATTCCCCGGTCTTCAGTGAACTTGCCGCGCGGCAGGATCTTGCCCCGGGCCACGCCGGTCAGGTCGGGCACCAGGCATTCGACTTCGGTAATCCTGCGTTCGTTCAGCCAGTTTTCAAGTTCCGTGAAGGTCGTTGCTTTTGTCATGCTCATGTTCAGACTCATCGCGCACTCCTGTTTTTCGACGCATGTCGGTGGATTGGAATAACCTGGATTCAACTGGCGGGGGTAGCCCTTTCCTGCATCCGGCTGGCCTGGCGGCGCTTGCAGGCCTGGCCGAAGGCCGCAAAAATGGCGCGGTAAAAAGGATTCTCCTGGCAATTCCACTCGGGATGCCACTGCACCGCATAGGCAAACGCAGCGGCGCGCTCGATCTCGAAGGCCTCGACCAGGCCGTCGGATGCATGGCCCAACGCGCGCAATCCGTCGGCCAGCCGGCCAATGCCCTGTCCATGCAGCGAATTGACCTGCGCCATGTCGCCGCCAGCCCAGCGGGAAAAAGCGCAGCCCGGCACGAAACGGACCTCATGCGCAGGTCCGTAGGCCTCTTCAAGGCTGACGCCTTCGGGGTCGCGATGGTCGAAGCGCCCTTCCCGCGCATGCACGCTTTGCTCCAGCGAGCCGCCCAGCGCCACGTTGATTTCCTGGAAGCCGCGGCAAATCCCCAGCAGCGGCACACCAGCGGACCGGCACGCCCGTACCAGCGCCAGTGTGAGCACATCGCGCTGCAGGTCCAGCGGCAGGCCGGCATCCAGCACGTCCTGGTCAAAATGGGAAGGATGGACGTTTGACGGCGAACCGGTCAGCATGACACCGTCGACCAATTCCAAAAGCGCCGGTATCTGGGCCACATCGGCCAGGGGAAATAGCACCGGCTGGGCCCCGGCGCATTGCCTGACGGCACGGGCATATTTCTCGCCCAGCACCAGGAACGGCGACTGGTGTCCCTCGTCGCCCAGAAGCCGATGGTCGGCCGGCAGCCACACCAGCGGCGGGTAAAGGTGCTGCGAATGAATCGACGGGGTTTGCCGTGTGGAGTTCATGGGTGTTGAGGGAGTTCCATCCAGTGTAACCAGCCCGTCATTGCGCAGTCTCGCACCGTGGCGGCGTACCTGCAGGTAGGGGGTGCGGCTGAAACCCTGATGCCGGCCAGCGCGTACAGACCTCCGTCACCCCGTAGTCGATTGCACAGCGCGTTCAGTTGCTGGCCGACCATGGCGGCGCGGTGTGAAGGGAGGACCCAGCCTGCTGAGCGCCATCGAGTCACTTGTAGCTGCCGGCATGCGCATGCACTCGCTGACTGTCGATGGCGAAGGCATGGCGCCAACGCAAGCCGACGATGACGTGACGGATGACGTGCATCTTCCCGGAAGAAATTCCGGGATGCAGAGCGATTTTTCAAGTCAAATCAGCTCGTTCTGCTTTGTACACGGGCACAAACTGCTATCTTTTTTAAAAAAACCCATGGACGGGTTTCCCTGTCGGGTTCAAGCCTGTCAGCCACCCAGCTTCCTCCTGCCAGGCCGTCCGCCCGACCAATGGCGACCGTGGCTTGCCAGCGCAAAGATTGAAATAGGCCGTATTACTCAAGCGTGCCTTCTAACTTATCTTCAGCGTTTTCACCATCAACAAAAAACGCTTTAGATTGGTCCGTTTGGGGGGTTGCGGCATCAAAAATATCAAATTAACATTTGTTTTGTGAGGATTATTCTTCAACGGATCGCTTTCCATGATAGAAGGCTGCGCCTTGAAACTGAACACTACCCAATCAGGACGTTTTACATGGCAATTTTAATGGTGCCCAGTTCGCTGCGCAGGTACACCAACCAGCAAAGCCGCATCACCCTTTCGGTCAGTTCCATCGAGGAGGCACTCAAGCGCTTCTCCGAAGATTCCTGCGAGCTTCGCAATCACCTGTTCAGCGGTCAAGCCTTGCGCAAATTCATCGTCGTCTGCAAGAATGGCCAGGACATTCGGCTTCTCGACGGATTGCAGACGTTGGTGAACGATAGCGATGAAGTCCAGATCATTGCGAGTGTGGCTGGCGGATGAGCACGACGTTGCATCCTGCCATGCTGCCAGAACTCACCAGCAGCGAGCTTAGGCGTTTCAACCGCCAGATCATCCTGCCAGAATTCGGTATCGAAGCGCAGCGGCGACTCAAGGCCGGCAGTGTGCTGCTGATCGGCCTGGGCGGACTGGGCAGCCCGGCCTCGCTCTACCTGGCAGCAGCGGGCGTCGGACGGATCGGACTGTTGGACGCCGATGTGGTCGATGAAACCAATCTTCAGCGCCAGATCGTGCACGGCCAGTCCACGCTCGGTCGCTTGAAGAACGAAAGTGCCGAAGCACGCTTGCTGGATATCAACCCGAACGTCCAGATAGAACGTCACGATGTGCGCCTGGGTGTCGACAATGCACTGGCGCTGATTGCTCAATACGACGTGATCATGGATGGATCGGACAATTTCCCGACCCGCTATCTGGTCAACGATGCCTGTGTGAAGCTCGGCAAACCCGACGTGTATGGCGGCGTGCTGCGTTTCGACGGCCAGCTCAGCGTGTTCGATGCGCGCACGGGACCATGCTACCGCTGCCTTTTTCCCGAACCACCGCCGCAGGAGTTCGCGCCCAATTGTTCCGAGGCCGGCGTGCTGGGCGTGCTGCCCGGCGTGATCGGATCGCTGCAGGCGACCGAGGTGCTCAAGTTGTTGAGTGGCATCGGCTCGCCCATGATCGGCCGCATGCTGATTTATGACGGGCTGGATCTCTCCTTCAACACAGTCCACATCGCCAAGGACCCCGACTGTCCGGTCTGCAGCCATGCGCCGCAAGACATCGTGCTCAGGGAAACCGTGATGGTCTGTGCCGCACCGGTGGGCCGGTCCATCTCGTCTGGCGGGCTGCAGGCCAAACTGCAGGCGCGCGATGAGATGGTCATCGTCGATGTGCGCAATCCGGCCGAATGGCTGTCGGGTCGGATTCCAGGCGCCATTGGATGGCCCAAGCCGGAGCTTGAACACGCACTCCATGAATCTGGCGCAGCGCCGCTGCCCAGGGATCGTGACATTGTTTTGGTGTGCCAGAGCGGAATGCGCAGCAGCAGCATTATCAAATCGCTGGTCGAGGCGGGCTATGACCCGCTGCGGCTGTACAACCTTGAACAGGGCATGGCGGCATGGCCGGGGGATGTTCAGCTTGTCTGAAACGGTGACTGCTTCACTGCCCCCGCGGCATGCGTTGCTGAACAACCGTTCACTTGTGGCCCAGCGGACGGCTACCTGCAGAGGTAACAAATTTTTAGAAAGGATGGTTCTTCATGTCCATTGATGAAGCCCGCCCAAATGCCACCAGCGACGACCTGGTTCGCCAGATCGCTACCCTCGCGCCGGCTGGCACCCCCATCACACCGGCCATTGCCGAACAGCTTCAGGCGGCTACCCAAGCCCTGATGGCGCTTGCCAGGGCCGACGGAAAGTTGGAACAGAGCCCCATGACGCTGGCAATGGAGCGAACGGTAGACCTGCACCGCGAGGCCGCCGAAAAACGGCTCGGGGGGCAGCGCGTGCTGGTCACGGGCGGCGCCGGCTGCGTCGGCTCGCACCTGATTCCCTTGCTTTTCGATCTGGGGGCGACGGAAATTGCCATTGCAGACATTGCCGTGACGACCGGCAGCATTGGCATGGGCGGCATCGGTGAAGGCTTGCCCAATGGCCAGTTGTCTACTTACCAGGTCGACATCCGCGATGCCGCGGCGCTCGACGCCGTGTTTGAAGAGGTACGGCCACATGTCGTTTTCCACCTGGCCAGCATCCGCGAGCCCGGCCGGGCCGAGGCGGTGGTGCGCGAGGCCATTGAAACCAATGTGTTCGGCACGCGCAATGTGATCAGCGCCTGCCTGCGCCATGGTGTGGAGGATGCGATTTATTCTTCTACCGGCAAGTGTTTTGCCTACGTGTCCGATCATGTCTACACCGGCAGCAAAAAACTGGCCGAGGCGCAGTGGGCAGCCGTTGCGCGGCGCAGCAACTCGACGCGGTTTCGCTGCACGCGTTTTACCCATGTCATGGAAAACGGCGTGGTGACGCAGGACATCATGGAGGGCATTGCCAAGGGGCTGGTCGGCCTGCACGGCCCGGACCGCTATTTCAACATCCAGAATCTGCAGCAGGCAGGCCACCTTCTGATCAACGCGCTGGCGCTTGCTGACCAGACACCGGCCGATGGTTTCTGGGCCGCTGTCGATCTGGGCTGGCCTGTCAACACGCTGGAACTGGCGCTCTACCTTATCCAGCGCAGCGGCAAACCGGTGGCCTTGCATTTTCTGGGCGTGCCCAAGGGCTATGACGAAGTCTTCTTCCGGGGCCAGTTCTGCTGGAGCGGTGAAACGGCTTATCACCCGCTGGTCAATGCGCTCGAAGCGCCCGGCGGCTTTAGCGACCCCAGCGGCACCATGATCGGCGCGCGTGTGCAGACCTTCAGCGAAGACGCGCTGGCCGTTGAACTCGACCTGCTCAAAAAAGCCCTTGACGACCACACACTCAACGTTTCGGCCGTCAAGGAAGCACTGGTGCAGGCGGTGTGCGGCCTGGCCCGGTCCATATTTGCCGCAGCAGACCTGCCCCGCCTGGTCGACGTGCTCTGGTGGGGTGCCGCGCCTGCCTGGACCGGAACCTCAACCCGCGAGGCCATTCGCTTCGAGGTCGTGATCCATTTGCTGACCGATACGGTTCTCGCCAATCTGCGCCAGACCAATGGAGCGATGTCGATGGCAACCCGGCAAAAGCTGGACGAGGTAAACCAGACCCTCTCACGAATTCCCAGACTCGCGGCCCAATCCAGGAGCCTGGAGACTCTGCTTGAAGGCGCGGGCGCGACGGCGTCTATGAAATAGGCAGCCGACTCACGCCCCGCTGCGCACCCGGCTGGCGCTGCCGACCATCCCGAAAAGCCCGCGCCGACCCACAGCACAGCCGCATGCAGCGCCTGTTGCAACGGGGAAAGCGGGGGCGCTCGCTGGACGCTGGATTCTTTGATGGCTGTCGCGGCCCAGCCGGGTGTTCGATCGAAGCGACGTGGCTGCCGGGTTTTCCGAAATGGTCAGCCCAGATCGTGCGGTGGGCGTTGAAATTCACCGGTGCCAGCGGGCCTGGCGCTGGCACTCCGCGCGTAGCAGTGGCAACGTGACGCTGTGGTCTCCACCCAGAAAAATGGCATGCTGGCCGGCCATCAGCGCAGACGCATGTCGCCCGGGTGGCCCAATTGGTGCAGCGGAGAAACGTTGAAATGCGGATGAATCCCGTCGTACAGCATCGGGCTGGCTCGGCAAATTTTCTATGGACCGAAGCGCGCACCCGGCCGATTGGTGACGGCGCCGCCGAACGGCACGCCCGCCACGGCAAAGGAGTGCCCCAGAGGCAAGGGCGGTGTGGCCAGCAAGCTGACAGTGTTGTTGACATAGGCGAGCTGGCCGGTATGCATGAAAAATACCTACGCTAAACTGGACTGAAGGTGACCCTGCCGCGCTGCTGGCGCCGGCTCCAATTTATTGCCACCGCAAAAAGCTACTTTTTTCCAGCTATTTTCCTGCCCTTGCCCTGGAGTTTTCAACGTGCCGCACCGCCCCGCTTCCCCCTGGATTGCCTATGCCTGCCTGGCGCTCAGCATGTCGCTGGTCGGGAGCTATGTCGCCCTGTCCAAGCCGCTGGTGGCCGCGTTGCCGGTTTTTTTGCTGGCCTGGCTGCGTTTTGGCATTGGCGGGCTGGCGATGGCGCACTGGCTGAAAAAGCCGGCCGCTGAAACGCCGATGAGCCCGCAAACCCGCCGGCTGGTGTTCCTGGAGTCCTTCCTGGGGAATTTTCTGTTCTCGATCTGCATGCTGTTCGGCGTCAGCCTGACCAGCGCGGTAGCCGCTGGCGTCATCATGGCGGCGATCCCGGCCACAGTGGCGCTGCTGAGCTGGGCCTTTTTGCGCGAGCAGATCAGCGGCCGTGTTTGGGCTGCCGTAGCCTGCGCGGTGCTCGGCATTGCCCTGGTGTCGCTCTCGAAAAGTGAGCTGCCTGCGCAGATGGGTACTGCGCAAGAGGCCGATTTGGCATTAAAAAATGCCTGGCTGGGCAATCTGTTGCTGGTGGGCGCAGTGCTGTGCGAGGCGGCGTATGCGGTGATTGGTAAAAAGCTGACCGGCGTGCTCAGCCCCAAGCGCATCACGGCACTGATCAATCTGTGGGGTTTTGCCCTGGTCACGCCTTTCGGGGTGTGGATGGCCTGGGGCTTTGACTTTGCCGCCGTTGCACTGGCCAGCTGGGGGCTGCTGGTGTTTTATGCACTGGCGGCGAGCGTCTGGACGGTGTGGCTGTGGATGACCGGCTTGCGAACCGTGCCTGCCAACCAGGCCGGCGTGTTCACGGTGATGCTGCCAGTCAGCGCGGCAGCGGTTGGCGTGGGGGTGCTCGGTGAAAGCCTGAATGGCACGCAAATCGGGGCTTTTTCGATTGCGCTGGTTGGCGTGGTGCTGGCGACGTTGCCCCAGCGCGGCCAGCCCAAGCCGGCACAGGCCGCGCCGTTGCGGTGAATCGCGCCGTGCGCGGCATGGCCAGATTCAGCCGAACAGCGCCTTGTATCGCTCGCGCAAGACATTTTTCTGCACCTTGCCCATGGTGTTGCGCGGCAACTCGCTGACCATGAAGCATTGCTTGGGCACCTTGAAGTTGGCCATTTTTGACTTCATCTCGGCCATGATCTGCAGGCCGTCGGGCGTGGCACCGGACTTGGCAATCACCACGGCCACGCCGACTTCACCAAAGTCCGGGTGGGGCACGCCGACCACGGCGCTCTCGGCCACGCCGGGCAGTTCGTTGATAAAGCCTTCGATCTCGGCCGGATAGACGTTGTAGCCACCGCTGATGATCAGGTCTTTGCTGCGCCCGACGATGGTGATGTAGCCTTCCTCGTCAATCTTGCCCACATCGCCGGTCTTGAAATAACCGTCGGCGGTGAACTCCTCGGCGGTTTTATCCGGCATGCGCCAGTACCCCGAAAAGACATTCGGCCCCTTGACGTGAATGTTGCCGATCTCTCCGTCTGGCAGGGGCTTGCCGCCGTCGCCCTGCACCCGCAGACTGACGCCCGGCAGCGCAAAGCCGACCGTGCCGCCGCGCCGCTCGCCATCCTGGCAGGGGTTGGACGTCAGCATGGCGGTTTCGGACATGCCGTAGCGCTCCAGGATGGTGTGGCCGGTACGCGCCTGCCATTCCCTAAAGGTTTCGATCAGCAGCGGCGCTGATCCGGCAATGAACAGGCGCATGTTGCGGCAGGCTTCAAGCGTCAGGCCGGGCTCGGCCAGCAGCCGCACATACAGCGTCGGCACGCCCATGAACACGGTCGCTTCGGGCAGTTTTTCGATGACGTTTTTCGGATCGAATTTGGCCAGCCAGATCATCTTGCTGCCGTTGATAAGCGCACCGTGAATGGCGACAAACAGGCCGTGGACATGGAAAATCGGCAAGGCATGGACCAGCACGTCGCCCTTTTTCCAACCCCAGTAATCCTTGAGCACCAGCGCGTTGCTCAGCAGGTTGCCATGCGACAGCATCGCGCCCTTGCTGCGCCCCGTCGTGCCGCTGGTATACAAAATCGCCGCCAAGTCGTCGGGCTGCTTGCGCGCCACTTCATGCTGGTCGCTGCAATGCGCGGCGCGCGCCAGGAGCGAGCCGGTACGGTCGTCGTCGAGCGTGAAGACGTTCTGCGTGCCGGCCTTGAAGGCGATCTTGCTGACCCAGCCAAAATTGGCGCTGCTGCAGACCACCACCGCCGGCTCGGCATTGCCGATGAAATACTCGATTTCGGCGCTCTGGTAGGCGGTGTTCAAAGGCAAAAACACAAAGCCGGCACGCAGCGTGGCCAGGTACAGGACCAGGGCCTCGACCGATTTCTCGACCTGCACGGCAATCCGCGCACCTTCGGGCAGGCCAAGCGATTGCAGCAAATTGGCCATCATGGCGCTGCCATGCTCCAGGTCGCGCCAGGAATACAGCAGGCCGCTGCCGGTTTCAATGGCGACTTCGTCCAGGTCGTCGGGAAAGGCCGAACGCAGCGCGGCAAACAGGTTGTGGTTGTTCATGGGAGTGAAGCTGTCAAAAATGGAGGACGCAGCCGTTCAGGCGCTGAACGCTGGCGGACGTTTTTCCATGAAGGCGATGATGCCTTCACGGTGTTCGCCAGACGCCGCATAGTCATACGCGGTCGCTATTGTATTCATAGCTGCTTGCGCAAGCGGAACCTGCGCCATAGCTCTAAATGATGCTTTATTCAAGCGTGCGGCCTGCGGCGCCAGTTGCCCGATGCACTGGAGGCGCTCCTGCACCGCAGCGCCCAGCGCGTCGGCCGCCATCACCTGGTTCAAAAATCCGCACTGCTTCATCTCGGTCGCGTCCAGCACGGCAGCCGACAGCAGCATCTCGCGCGCCGTCAGCTCGCCCACGGCGCGCATCACCAGCGCCGCCTCGCGCGGCGCCATCGGAAAGCCGAGCTTGGCAATCGGCGCACCGAAACGCGCGCTGCCGGCGGCCAGCCGGATGTCGCAGCAACTGGCAATCTCCACGCCGGCGCCCATGCAATTGCCCTCGATCTGCGCGACGATGGGCACGTCGCAGTCAAGCATGGCCTGCAGGCCACCCCAGACGTCGTTTTCATGAAAATCACGCAGGCTGGCCGCGTCGAAGCGGAAACGGGCGTATTCGGAAATGTCGCCGCCCGCGCAAAAGTGCCCGTTCTCGCCCCGGACCAGCACGCAATGCACATCGGGGCGCTGCTGGACAGTTTCAAAAATTACACGCAGTTCGCGCCACATCACCCGCGACATAGCGTTGAACTTGCCTGCGTTCGACAGCGTGACCGTTGCCAGGGAAGCCGAAAAGTCAAGAAGAACAGCACCGCTCATTGATCAATCGAGCTTGGCGCCGGAGGCTTTCACCACAGCCGCCCAGCGTTTGACTTCAGCGCTGACAAACGCGCCGAACTGCGCCGGCGTGAGGCTGCCGAACTCGGCGCCGTTGCTGGCCCAGATGGTTTTCAGCTCTTCAGTGGCTGCGACCTTGCGCAGGTCTTCGACGATGCGCGCCTGGACATCGGGCGGCGTGCCCTTGGGCGCCCACATGCCGTACCAGGTGGTGACGGTGTAGTCGGGCAGGCCGAGTTCGGCGGCGCACGGCACATCGGGGAAAGCCGGGTTGCGCTTGGCGCCCGAGACCATCAGCGCCTTGATGCGGCCGCCTTTGATGTGGGCCGCCGATGAACCCAGGCCGTCGAACATCATGTCCACGTTGCCCGAGATCAAATCCTGCAGCGCCGGCCCGGCACCCCGGTAGGGAATGTGCGTGATGAAGGTGTTGGTCTGCTGCTTGAACAGCTCGCCAGCCAAATGGTGCGAGGTTCCGGCACCGGCCGAGCCGTAGTTGAAACCACCCGGTTTGCCGCGCACCTGCGCCAAGAAAGCCTTGAAATCGCCTGGAATGTTTTTGGAATTGACCACCAGCACCTGCGGCACGTTGGCGATCAGCGCCAGCGGCACAAAGTCTTTTTCAATGTCGTAGTCGAGCTTGGGGTACATCGACGGCGCAATCGCATGGTGCACCGCGCCCATGAACAGGGTGTAGCCGTCGGGCTGTGCACGCGCCGCAATGCTGGCGCCCAGTGTGCCGCCCGCTCCGCCCCGGTTGTCGATGATGAGCTGCTTGCCGGTCAGCTTGGCAAACTGCGCCGACAGTGGGCGGGCAAAAGCGTCAGTGCCGCCGCCGGCCGGGAACGGCACGATGGCCGTGACGGGCTTAGCGGGCCAGGCCGACTGGGCGTGGCTGCCCCAGGACAGCGCGGCCATGCCGGCTGCGGCGCCACGCAAGAGGCTACGGCGGGTGCCGCTGTTCTCAAAATGAAATGTCATGCAAGTCTCCTTTTTTGTTTCTGTCTCAGGGTCGTTCAGAGCAAGTCGTCAACTATACAAATCATGGACCTCGGTGGATACCGGGACTTTCCCCTGCGTCAGCATCGCCCGGTGCTTGTCCAGGCGCTTGAGGTCATACAGGTAGTTCACCATCAGTCCATAGGACTGCCTGAGGCCTTTGGGCGACGGGTCGGCGGCCCAGTTGAGCCGTTCGACCCGGGCACCATTGCCCAGGTGAAACCGCGCCACCGGGTCGAGCGGCTGGCCATCCTTCAGCGCCTGCCCCAGGTAATGCGCGGCGCATTGCAGCAGCAACTGGCGCACCGGGGACTTTTCCGGCAGGTCTAATGGATGTTCGATCGTGGCCAGAAAACTTGTCGGCGTGGGCACGTCGCTGCCAAGCGCCTGCCCCAGCGCTGCGCGTTCCTTGTCAGACAGCTTCTCAAACATCGCTGCGGCATGTTTGCCCAGCCAGTTCCGCAAACCCGGGATCGGAGACAGCGTGGCAAACACCTTGAGCTTGGGGAATTCGTCCTTGAGCGTTTCCACCACCCGCTTGATCAGCGAGTCGCCAAAACTCACGCCGCGCAAGCCGGGCTGGGTGTTGCTGATCGAATAGAAAATGGCGCTTGTCGCCTTGCCCAGGTCGGCCGCGGCCGCTTGTTCATCAAGCAGCGGCTCGATGCCTTCGGCCATTGCATCAACCAGCGCGACCTCGACAAAAATCAAGGGCACGCCGGGCAGGCGCGGGTGAAAAAAGCCGTAGCAGCGGCGGTCGCTGTCCAGGCGGTTCTTCACATCGGCCCAGCTCTTGATGTCATGCACCGCTTCGTACTGGATCAGTTTTTCAATCAGCGATGCCGGCGAATCCCAGCTGATGCGGCGCAGGTCCAGAAAGCCCACGTCGAACCAGGTCGAGAACATGTACTCCATTTCCACATCCAGCGCCATCAGCCGCTTGTCGGCCTTGAGGAAAGGCAGTATTTCAGCGCGTAATTCGACCAGGAACTGAACGCCCTGCGGGTACACGCTGAAGCGCTGCAGCAGGCGGCGGCGCGGCGACACGGTGGCGCGACGGTAATGCACCTCGGCCACGGCTTCATCAAGCGTGCCGACGGCGGCGGCAAACCGCGCCTGGGCTTCTTTGGTTTTTTGCGCGTCGGCGACAAACATCTCGCTCATCAGCAGCCACAGGTCGCAGCGCTGCGCCAGCGGTGCGGCGGCATGCCAGGCGGCCACATCCATGGCGCGGCGTCCGCCGTCGACCTCGCTCACGCGCGGGTCGATGATGGCCCGGAGTTCCTCAAAGGCCCGGCGCAGCAGGCGTGGCGACAGCGCCTCGCCCTCCTGGCGCAGCGTGGCTTCGAGGCGCGCCGGAATGGAGCGGGCGAGCGGGCCTTCCTTGGCCGGCGGTGTTTCAGAAATTCCGCTCGCATCCTGCGCGTCAGCTGCCGGCTTGGCCGAAGCGGCAGGCAGCAGGCGCGAGACACTGCGGCCGAGCCAGTGGGTGCTGTTCATGCCAGCGTGCCGCTGCAGCTTGCTGACGCAGCTCCGTGCCCTTCGGCGACGTGGCAAGGCAACGAATTCCAGACAAGACCCATGGCATGAACTCCTTGAGAGGGTTGAATTTCAACGCGACTGCCCGCACCCCAAAAAAGACAGGCCGACCAATTGCTATCAAATAAATAGCGATTGACGCCCATTCTATGTGCGCAAAGCCCTGTTTGAGGCCCAAATCCAGAGCCAGACACCGGCGCCGATCATGGGAATGCACAGCCACTGGCCCATGCTCATGCCCAGCGCCAAAATGCCGAGGAAATCATCGGGCTCGCGGAAAAACTCGGCGATGAAACGGAACACGCCATAGCCGACCAGGAAGGCGCCCGAGACCTGGCCCATCTTGCGCGGGCCTCTGGCATACAACCACAACAGCACGAACAGCAGCAGGCCTTCCATCAGGAACTGGTAGACCTGCGACGGGTGGCGCGGCAGCATTGAGCCGCTGTGCGCAAACACCATGCCCCACGGCAAGTCAGGTGAACTGAAGCGGCCCCACAGTTCTCCGTTGATGAAGTTGCCGACACGCCCGGCCGCCAAACCGGTCGGCACGCAAGGCGCGATGAAGTCCATCACCTGCAGCCACGGGCGGTGACGCGAGCGCGCAAACCAGAGCTGCGACGCCAGCACGCCCAGCATGCCGCCGTGAAAGCTCATGCCGCCCTGCCAGACGAAAAAGATCTCCAGCGGATGCGTGAGGTAGTAGCCCGGCTTGTAGAACAGGCAGTAACCGAGCCGCCCGCCAATCACCACGCCCATCACGCCCAAAAACAGAATGTCCTCGATGTCCCGGCGCGACCAGGCGCCCGGCCCGGTGATGGACGCATACGGTTCGTGGCGCAGGCGCAGGCTGGCGAGGAAAAAAAACAGGCCAAAGGCGGCGAGGTAGGTCAGGCCGTACCAGTGAATGGCCAGCGGGCCGAGTTGCAGCGCAACAGGATTGATTTCAGGATGGATGAGCATGGGGTGCCATTGTGCATGCAAGCCAGGCCGTCACTGCCTGCCTGCGCCTTCACTCGCCAGGGGCCACAGCTGGCGCCGAACTGGCCTGCAGCGCGAGTTGTTCGTCAACAATTACCAATATTTCCTCAACCTCGCGCACCCCGGCCGGCTTGACCAGATGGTAAGAAAAACCGGCATTTCTGGAGCGCTGCCGGTCAGACGCGCGTCCATAGCCCGTCAGGGCGACCAGCACGGTATGTTTCAGCGCGGCTTCCTGGCGCAGCTGCCTTGCCACCTCGTAACCCGTGATTCCCGGCAGGCCAATGTCGAGCAGCACCACGTCGGGGCGCATGACCAAGGCGGTTTGCACGGCGCTGGGGCCGTCATAGGCGACTTCAACCTCATGCCCGGACAGCCTGAGCAGCCTGGCCAGAAACTCCACCGCATCCACGCTGTCATCGACAGCCAGCACCCGGCAGCGCCTGCCAGTTGAGCGGGCGACCACCGGCCGCGGCAAGGACAGCAGCGGCACGGCCGCCTGCCCGACCGGCAGGCGCACGACGAATTCGCTGCCCTGCCCCAGGATGCTGTGCACTTCGACGCTGCCTTGGTGCATCTCGACCAGTTGCCTGACCAGGCTCAAGCCGATGCCCATGCCGCCTTGCGAGCGGTCCATGGTGCGTTCGCCTTGCGTGAACAGGTCAAAGACGTGTGGCAGCAGTTCTGCGGCGATGCCCATGCCGGCATCGCGCACCTCGATCACAGCCACCGCCCCGCCAGCAGCTGCCCCGGCATCGCCTTCCTGCGCGACACTCAGCCACAGACGGCCGCCCTCGTCGGTGTACTTGGCAGCGTTGTTAAGCAGGTTCACCAGCACCTGCTCCAGCCGCGTGGCGTCGGCATGCAGCCAGACAGGATGGGGCGGCAGTGACAGCGTGAGCTGTTGCCGGCGACTGGCGATCAGCGGCCGGGCTGTTTCCAGCGCCCTTTCGACGATATCGCCCACGCGGACCGGCGCCTTGCGAAGACGCAGATTGCCGCTGGTGATGCGGGAAACCTCCAGCAGGTCATCGATCAGGTGCTTCATCTGACCGACCTGCCGTTCGATCACCTGGCAAGCCTGCTGGTACACCGGGTCCTGGTTTTCCTGCAACCGAAGGAGTTGCGCCGCGCTGGCCAGCGGCGCCAGCGGATTGCGCAGCTCATGGCTGAGCATCGCCAAAAATTCGTCCTTGCGGCGGTGCAGCTCGGACAGGGCCTGCGCCTGCTCCTTCGTCTGCCGCTCCAGACGACTGCGCTCGGTGATGTCGTAAAAACAATTGATGGCGCCGATGATTTTTCCCTGGCCATCCTTGAGCGGCACAATATTGGCAACGACGGTGATGCGCGAGCCGTCGGGCCGCTCGATCACAATTTCAACATCATCGACCTGCGGTATTTCTCCCTTGAGCACCGCAATCATCGGGTTTTGCTCAGCGCTCAGCAAAGTCCCGTCGGGACGATAGACCGTGGATACGCCGCAAAAGCGCTCGTCAACATCGCCCTGCCTGGGCTTGCGCCCCCACAATTTCACCGCGCAGGCGTTGAATTCCAGAATCATTGCAGAGGTGTCGCACGAATACATCGCCACTGGCCCCCGGTCAAACAAAGCGCGAAAACGCTGTTCGCTTTGGCGCAGGGCTTCCGCTGCCTTGGCGCGTTCAGTGATGTTGCTGAAGACGATGGCGACTTTTCGACTTCCCGCGTTGCCCAACCGCGCGGCATACATGTCAAACCGGAGATCGAGCGCTTTTTCTTCGTGGTTGAACCGGACCGGCTTGCCTGTCAGGGCCACTTTGCCGCAAGCTTTCAGCCATTGCGCTTCGCGGCCAGGGGCGCATTCAGACCAACGCTTGCCGGCAACGCCTTGCATACCCGTTTGCAATGCAAAAGCCGGATTGACTTCCAGAAAGCAGCAATCCACCGCTTGCGCCTGGTCGTTAAACGCAATGTCGATGATGCAGAAACCCTCGTCCATTGAATTGAACAGGTTGCGGTAGCGTTCCTCGCTTTCACGCAAGGCGTTTTCAGCCCGTTTTTGCTCGGTGCAATCATCGTGCACGATGACGATCCGGACCGACCCGGCACTCTGGAAACGCGTGACCCGCATGACAAACCAGCGCTGCTCGGTCGGCGAGTGACAGGGATATTCCATCTCGAAACGCGTGCGCCGTCCGGCGATGATATCGTTGATGGCCAGCACATAGGCCGGGGTATCGCCTCCGTGCAGCAACGTCTGCCGGCAATGGTCGAGGTAGTTAAAGCCGATTCCAATGACGGACGCCGAAACGCCCGGCGGCTGGTTTTCATCGGCAAAGCGTTGCCAGGATTCGTTGATTTCCAGAATCGTTCCCGATGCATCGATTACGGCGATGTGGCCCGACAAGGCATCAAGGGAAGAGCGCAAAAACCGTTGCGATTCGCGCAGCGCTTTTTCCGTATGCCGACGCGCGGTGATGTCGCGCACAAGGACCGCGATCGTTGTACCCTTCGGCCCGCCGATCCGGCTGGCATAGCCTTCCAGACAGCGGTCCACTGTTTTCGACTGGTTCACAAAGCGAGCCGCCTTGCCTGTCTCAAGGACTTTGGCGCACATCTCGATGCAGTCCGCTGCCTGATCCTGGGCAATTTCGCTGATCCATCTTCCTGCCGCGCCGGTGATGCCGGTGTGCGTCTCAAACGCTGGATTTGCCTCCAGACAGCGGCAATCAATCGGCTGCCGGTGTTCATCAAAAATCAATTCGATGATGCAAAAGCCTTCATCCATCGAATTGAACAAGCAGCCATAGCGCGCCTCGCTGGCGTTCTGCCGCGTTTCGGCGCGACGCCGGCTCACCTGTTCCCTTCGCAGGCAGACCAGCAGCAGCAGCAGGGCGAAACCGCCCAGCGTGCTGGCCAGCAAAAGCGTTTGAACCGACTTGCTGCTGTCAGCCTGCCTCGCGAGGGCGCGGTCCCTCAAGAGTTGCGTTTCCTGCGACTGCGACTGGGCCACCAACAGGCGAATCTGGTCCATGGCCGACTTGCCTGACTCCACCATGTCCGACTCGCTGGCGGCCGTCAATCCTTGGGTTTCGCGCAGCAAGATAAGGGCTTTGATGGCGGCGAATTTAGCTGCGGCCAAGGGCATGAGCGCGGCGAGCCGCTGTTGCTCCTCGGGATTGTCAGCGGTCAGGCGGCGCAATTGCGCCAGCCGGATGGGAAAGGTTTTCAGACTTTCGTGGTACGGCGCCAAGTAATCGGGGTTCCCGGTGATAACGAAGCCGCGCTGGCCGGTTTCCGCGTCCTTGAGGCTGGACAGCAGTTCACCAAGTTCCTGGATCACCACACGGGAGTGTGTTTCCCAGCGTTCCGAGTTGGTTGCGGCCTGCATGTTTCGATACGCCAGCCAGCCCACGCCCGCCAGGCAGCCAAGGACAAACACCAGCACTGCTTCGACCAGCAGGCGTTTGTTGACAGGCTGCATGGCTTCATTGGACAAGTTCCTGGAAATGCCCGCACTGCCCGGGCCGCGCAATGGCTTGTCCATTTGCGGATCAGGCGCAGTCATGTAGGCATCCTGGCCTGAAGGAAAGCGTTCGTCATGGCTTGAAGCCTTTTAAGGCGGTGAAATAACACTTCAAGGTAACAAAAGTAATTTATTGTTCCTGATTGGCGTCTACATTACACCTTTTATCCTTCGTGCACCTTGCAAGCATCAACTTCTGGCGGCTCCAGTAAATTATGTTTATTCATTCGGTGCGGAAAATCGCTGTCAGCCCGGTGCAAATGCCATGAAGCGCAGCAGCGCAGGACTGGCGACGCCAAGGCGCCGTACCAGGCTGGTTTCGCACCCCGGAACGGCCTGGCCTTTGGCTACTGAGACTTTGCGATAGACGACGCCCGGCCTTTGAAATTGGCGAACGCTGTCGGGAACCCAGGCCACACCGATGCCCGCGGACACCAGGTTGACAATGGTCTGCATCTGGATGGCTTCCTGCGCCACGTGCGGCAAGCAACCGGCCGCGTGGTACATCGCAAAAATGGCGTCGTACAGCGAAGGCAGGATGCGGCGTGGAAAAATCACCAGCGGCTGGTCAAACAAGTTCTTCAGCGTCAGTGTGTCGCTGGCGGCCAAGGCGCTTTGCCCGGGCACGGCCACCACCAGTGACTCCCGGGCAATCAGCTGGCAGGCCAGGCCGGGCGGTGAAAATCCGGGTGAATGCAGCATGAAGCCGGCATCAATTTCACCGCGCCCAATGGCTTCAAGCTGGACATCGCCTGTCGCTTCAATCAGTTCAAGCTGCACCTTGGGATGCTGCTCGCGAAAGGCGCGAACCCAGCGCGGCAGCACATCAAACCCGACCGTCGAGACAAAGGCCAGCCGCAAGCGCCCCGCTTCGCCGTCGGCGCTGGCGCGTGCAAAAACCGGCAAGGCACTGGCGCGGGCCAGCAGGTCGCGCGCTTCGGGCACCAGGGCGGCGCCCGCCGCAGTCAGTTGCACGCTGCGCTTGGTGCGGTCAAACAGCCTGAGCCCCAGCACCGCCTCCAGTTGGGCAATGGCCTGGGTCAGCGGCGGCTGGGTCATGTTCAGACGTTGCGCAGCCCGACTGAAATGCAGCTCTTCGGCTACCGCAACGAACTGCCGCCATAGCCGAAGTTCAATCAAATGGGGCGCGCGCGCGTCGGTTGATAGCTTTTTCTTCATATGCAACAGATATTAATACAGCATAAATAATGGATTGGAAAGAATCATTCAAAGCGCAGATACTTGGCGTTTCGCGTTAATCCCACAACCCATCAAGGCAAGCCCATGGAAACCAAAGTCATCGCCATCAACCGCCGGTCGGCCAATATCACCGAGGGCAAGTCGCGCGCGCCCAACCGCTCCATGTACTACGCCATGGGCTACGAGGAAAGCGATTTCAAGAAGCCGATGATCGGCGTGGCCAACGGCCACAGCACCATCACGCCGTGCAACAGTGGCCTGCAAAAGTTGGCCGACGCAGCCATTGCCGCGATCGAGGAAGCCGGCGGCAATGCGCAGGTGTTTGGCACGCCAACGATTTCCGACGGCATGGCCATGGGCACTGAAGGCATGAAGTATTCGCTGGTCAGCCGCGAAGTCATTTCGGACTGCATCGAAACCTGCGTGCAGGGCCAGTGGATGGACGGCGTGCTGGTCATCGGCGGCTGCGACAAGAACATGCCCGGCGGCCTGATGGGCATGCTGCGCGCCAACGTGCCGGCCATCTATGTCTACGGCGGCACGATTCTGCCGGGCCACTACAAGGGCAAGGACCTGAACATCGTCAGCGTGTTTGAAGCCGTGGGCGAAAACGCCGCCGGCCGCCTGAGCGACGAAGACCTGCTGCAGATCGAGCGCCGCGCCATTCCCGGCACCGGCAGTTGCGGCGGCATGTACACCGCCAACACCATGTCCAGCGCGTTCGAGGCTTTGGGCATTTCGCTGCCCTACTCCAGCACCATGGCCAATCCACATGACGAAAAGCTCAATTCTGCGCAAGAATCGGCCCGGGTGCTGATCGAGGCGGTCAAGAAAGACATCAAGCCCTGCGACATCGTGACCCGCAAGTCCATCGAGAACGCCGTGGCTGTCATCATGGCCACCGGCGGCTCGACCAATGCGGTGCTGCATTTCCTGGCCATTGCCCATGCGGCCGGCGTCGAATGGACCATTGACGACTTCGAGCGTGTGCGCCAGAAAACGCCGGTGCTGTGCAACTTGAAACCTTCGGGCGAGTACCTGGCGGTGGACCTGCACCAGGCGGGCGGCATTCCGCAGGTCATGAAAATGCTGCTGGTTGCCGGCCTGCTGCATGGCGACTGCATCACCATTTCGGGCCAGACGATTGCCGAAGTGCTTTCAGACGTGCCCGATGCGCCGCGCGCCGACCAAGACGTGATTCGCCCCATCGACAAGCCGATGTATGCCCATGGCCATTTGGCAATTTTGAAAGGCAACCTCTCGCCCGAAGGCTGCGTGGCCAAGATCACCGGCCTGAAGAATCCGGTCATGACCGGCCCGGCGCGCGTGTTCGAGGATGAGCAGTCCGGACTGAAGGCGATTCTGGACGGCAAGATCGTGGCGGGCGATGTGATGGTGCTGCGCTACCTCGGTCCCAAGGGCGGCCCCGGCATGCCGGAAATGCTGGCACCCACGGGCGCACTGATAGGCGCCGGCCTGGGCGAAAGCGTCGGCTTGATTACCGACGGACGGTTCTCGGGCGGCACCTGGGGTATGGTTGTCGGCCATGTGGCGCCCGAAGCGGCGGCTGGCGGGAACATTGCGTTCATCCGCGAAGGTGATTCGATCACGATTGATGCCAACCAGTTGCTGCTGCAACTCAACATCAGCGATGCCGAACTTGAAAGCCGCAAGGTCGGCTGGACAGCCCCCGCTGCGCGCTACACGCGCGGCGTGCAGGCCAAGTTCGCATTCAACGCATCAAGCGCCAGCAAGGGTGCCGTACTTGACGACTATTGATGCCTGAGCCCTGAACAGCGACGTCAAAAGCCCGTGAGTTACAAACTTCACGGGCTTTTTACCTTCGTCAAGGCCGCTGTATAGCGAATGTCAACCGACGACTTCAAAGCCGTTTTTTGGATGTCAGGCCCAAGGCCGTGCGCTGCCTGTCAATGCGTTTTTTCTTGCGGTAATCCATCTTTTCAATCTCCTTGCGCTTGGTATAACCCGAAGCGTCAGCCCATGCCCACCAGACGGCAGCCAGCGCAAACGGCGACAAAACCAGCCACCAACTCCAACCGGCCACGGGTTCGGTTTGCAGGTATTTCAAAACCAGTCCCAAAACGCCAATCATTAACAAATACATGCCGAACTCCTGAAATCGGACGGGCCGCCTGCGGGTGGTGACCGTGGTTCACAGTCAACGCCCGCCTCTACAATCACGTTAAATCACTGTAACCGAATCCATCACCCTTTACGAATGAGGCATCCCATGAAACTGAAGCGCACTCTTTTGGCATTTGCTTCCGTGGCGGCAGGTTTTGCAGTCTGTGCGCCGGCCATGGCTGACTTGCAACTGGCGACGGCCAAAAACTGCATGGCCTGCCACGCCGTTGATAAAAAACTGGTCGGACCTTCTTACAAGGACGTGGCGGCCAAATATGCAGGACAGGCTGACGCTGTGGCAAAACTGGAGGCCAAAGTCCTCAAGGGAGGGGCTGGCGTCTGGGGGCCTGTGCCAATGCCGGCAAATGCGCAGGTCACGCCAGCAGAGGCCAAGCAACTGGTCGCCTGGATTCTGGCGCAAAAGTGACCACGCTGCGTGTGGTCGCCGAAGCAGCGGACCGCACACTGGCAGCTAAAAAAAAGCCCGTCGATTGACGGGCTTTTTTTATGGGCCGATCCAGTCGGCCCTGCAAAAACGTTAAAGGTTTTGCGTCAGTTGCTCCAGAATCGCCGGATTTTCAAGCGTCGAGGTGTCTTGTGGTGCCGTCTCGCCCTTGGCTACGCCCCGCAGCAGCCGGCGCATGATCTTGCCGCTGCGCGTCTTGGGCAGGTTGTCGCCAAAGCGAATGTCCTTGGGCTTGGCAATAGGTCCGATTTCCTTGCCAACCCAGTCGCGCAACTCTTTGGCTATCGCCTTGCCTTCATCGCCAGTGGGACGTGAACGCTTGAGCACCACGAAAGCCACGATAGCCTCGCCGGTCAGGTCGTCAGGACGGCCTACCACGGCGGCTTCGGCCACCAGCGGATGCGCCACGAGTGCCGACTCGATTTCCATCGTGCCCATGCGATGGCCCGACACGTTCAGCACGTCGTCGATGCGGCCGGTGATGCGGAAGTAGCCATTGTCGATATTGCGCACGGCGCCATCGCCGGCCAAATAAAGCTTGCCGCCCATTTCTTCAGGGAAGTAGCTTTTCTTGAAACGCTCCGGATCGTTCCAGATGGTGCGGATCATCGACGGCCAGGGGCGCTTGACGACCAGCATGCCTCCCGAACCGTTGGGCACGTCGTTGCCGGTTTCATCGACGATGGCGGCCATGATGCCGGGCAGCGGCAGCGTGCAACTGCCGGGAACCAGCGGTGTAGCACCAGGAAGCGGCGTGATCATGTGGCCGCCGGTCTCGGTCTGCCAGAAGGTGTCGACCACCGGGCAGCGCTCGTGGCCGATGTGCTTGTAGTACCACATCCAGGCTTCGGGGTTGATCGGTTCGCCCACCGAGCCCAAAATGCGCAGGCTGCTCAGGTCAGAGCGGTCAGGATGCACGGCCGCATCGGCATCGGCTGCCTTGATCAGCGAGCGGATGGCAGTCGGCGCGGTGTAGAAGATCGTGACCTTGTGCTTTTCGATCATCTGCCAGAAGCGGCCGGCGTTCGGGTAGGTCGGAATGCCTTCGAATACCACCTGCGTGGCACCGGCCGCCAGCGGGCCGTAGGTGATATAGGTGTGGCCGGTGATCCAGCCGATGTCGGCGGTGCACCAGAACACGTCGGATGGTTGCAGATCGAAGGTCCAGTCCATCGTCAGCTTGGCCCACAGCAGGTAGCCGCCGGTGCTGTGCTGCACGCCCTTGGGTTTGCCGGTGGAGCCGGAGGTGTAGAGCACGAACAGCGGATGCTCGGCACCGACGAATTCGGGCTCGCACACCGGGTTCGCCTTGGCGGTGACTTCGTGCATCAGGCTGTCGCGGCCTTCGACCATGTTGCACGCGGTCGGTGTGCGTTGGTAAACGATTACGTTCTTGATCGACTCGCAGCCGCCCATCGCAATGCCGTCATCGACGATGGCCTTGAGCGGCAGCTCCTTGCCGCCGCGCAACTGATAGTTGGCGGTGATGACCGCCACGGCGCCGGCGTCCTGGATGCGTTCCTGCAGGCTCTTGGCCGAAAAGCCGCCGAACACCACAGAATGCGTGGCACCGATGCGGGCACAGGCCTGCATGGCGACAATGCCTTCAATTGTCATCGGCATGTAGATGACGACGCGGTCGCCCTTGTGCACACCCATTTCCTTGAGCGCGCTGGCAAACTGGCTGACCCTGGCGTGCAGTTCCTTGTAGGTGACGTTGGTGACCTGGCCGTCGTCGCTCTCAAAAATGATGGCCTTCTTGCTTTCCGTCGGCGTGCCCAGGTGGCGGTCCAGACAGTTGTAGGAGGCATTCAACTCGCCATCGGCAAACCATTGGTAGAACGGAGCATTGGATTCATCCAGCACCTGGGTGAACGGCTTGTTCCAGCTCAGGTTTTCACGCGCCAGCCGGGCCCAGAAACCTTCGAAATCGTTTGCGGCTTCCGCGCACAGGGCGTTGTAGCCCTCCATGCCGGAAATACGGGCTGACTGCATGATGGCAGCGCTGGGTGGAAACACGCGGTTTTCAACCAATGTGGACTGGATGGAATTGTCAGGGGTGCTCATTAATCATGTCTCCTTGGGTCATTGAATCGAGCGTACTTTCGGCCCTCGCACTTACAGGCCACTGACGTGCTTCCAGCTTAATCCATGTAATTCGGCAGGGGTTCGGCGCGTCCTACAATTCCCAACCTTCAGCAACGGTTTTCCCCATGTCTCTACCTCCCCCCAAAAAACTCATATCGCTTCGGCCTTTGCCCAACCTGATCTTCGCCAGCCGCTGGCTGCAGGTTCCGCTGTATCTGGGGCTGATCGCGGCCCAGGGTGTCTATGTCTTCCATTTCCTGGTGGAATTGCTGCACCTGATCGAGGCGGTCTTTGGCAGCCAGACGGCCTTGCAGGCGCTGATCACGAGCATTGGCTACAAGACCAGCGCGCCCGTGACCACGCTGAACGAGACCGTCATCATGCTGGTGGTGCTGGCGTTGATTGACGTGGTCATGATTTCCAACCTGCTGATCATGGTGATCGTCGGGGGTTATGAAACCTTTGTCAGCCGCCTGGACCTGGAAGGCCACCGTGACCAGCCGGAGTGGCTGAGCCATGTGAATGCTTCCGTGCTCAAGGTCAAGCTGGCCACCGCCATCATCGGCATCAGCTCGATTCACCTGCTCAAGACCTTCATCAATGCAGACAACTACACCGACCGGGTGCTGATTGCGCAAACAGTGATCCACATCACCTTCCTGCTCAGCGCCCTGGCGATTGCCGCAACCGACCGGATGATGTCGCACAGCCAGAAACCCTACTGAATCCTTCGAAATACTTCACATGACCCTCCTGCTCTTCATCGGCGGCCTGATCGGACTGGTTCTGGGCGCTGAGCTGCTGGTCCGGGGCGCATCGAAGCTGGCGCTGTCGTTCGGCATCTCGCCGCTGGTGGTGGGCCTGACGATCGTGGCTTTCGGCACCAGCGCGCCTGAAATGGCTGTATCGACGGCTGCGGTGCTGAACGGCCAGACCGACATTGCCATTGGCAACGTGGTCGGCAGCAACATTTTTAACGTGTTGTTCGTGCTGGGCGTGTCGGCGCTGATCACGCCCTTGATCGTCAACATTCAGCTGATCCGTCAGGAAGTCCCCATCATGATCGGGGCGTCGCTGCTGCTGCTGGCGCTGGGCCTGGACGGTCGGATCAGCCTGATGGATGGGGCGGTTTTGTTTTCCCTGGTACTGGCCTACACGGTGTTTCTGATCGTGCAGTCGCGCGCCGAAAGCAAGGCCGCACAAAACCATTATTCGGCTGAATTCACACCCGCTGCGCCAGGCGGCTGGGACTCGAAACTTCCGGCCCAGCTGCTGCTGATCGTTGCCGGCCTGGGCCTGCTGGTGCTTGGTTCGGACTGGCTGGTCACGGCATCGACCATTTTTGCCAAGGCGCTGGGCGTGAGCGACCTGGTGATTGGCCTGACCATCGTGGCCGCCGGAACATCCATGCCCGAAGTGGCGACCTCGGTCATGGCGGCCATCAAGGGCGAGCGCGACATCGCGGTCGGCAACGTGGTCGGCAGCAGCACCTTCAACATCCTGGGCTGCGCGGGGCTGGCGGGCGTTGTCTCGGGTGATCTGGGCCTGGCGATGCCGACCGCCATCCTGAACTTCGACATCTGGGTGATGATTGCCGTGTCACTGGCCTGCCTGCCGATTTTCATGACCGGGCGCGAAATTGCCCGCTGGGAAGGCGGCGTCTTTGTTCTTTACTATGCCGCCTACGTCGCTTACCTGATTCTGGCCACGCAGCAGCATGCGGCACTGGGTGCGTTCTCGACGGCCATGATGAGTTTCGTGATTCCGATCACGCTCATCACGCTGATCGTGGTGTTGATACGGCGTGAAAAGACCCCGGATCGCCCGCGCTGAGTACCGGCCCGTAAGGCCCGCCGGGGACGCAGGCGTCTTGCCGGGGGATCAATTTCACATGCGCGGGCCGTAAAAACCAGCCCACTAAAATGACCGCTCGCCAAAGGACGCTTCCAAACCTTGTTACTCCTGATCATTCTCTTGCCACTGCTGGCTGGAACCCTCCTCACCGGCTGGTCCGGCGCTCAACGGTCTGCGGGCGCCCGTGGCCGCACAGCCTGGCTGGCCGCGGCAGTCACTGCCGCCAGCCTGGCGTTGCTGCTGATCCGAGCGCCTGCCGTGATGCGCGGCGAAGTGCTCTACGAATTCATCCCCTGGGTGCCGGAAATCGGCCTGAACCTGGGATTGCGGCTCGATGGCCTGTCGCTCATGTTCGCGCTGCTGATCACCGGCATCGGCCTGCTGATCATCCTGTACGCGCACTTCTACCTTGGCAAGGACGATCCGGTCGGCAAGTTCTACAGCACGCTGATGCTGTTCATGGCGGCGATGCTGGGGATTGCGCTGTCGGACAACCTGCTGCTGCTGATCGTGTTCTGGGAACTCACCAGCATCTCGTCGTTCTTGCTGGTCGGCTACTGGCAGCATCGGGCCGATGCGCGCGAAGGCGCACGCATGGCGCTGGCCATCACCGGCGGCGGCGGCCTGGCCATGCTGGGCGGCTTCATCCTGTTGGGCCAGATTGCCGGCACTTATGAACTGAGCCAGATGATTGGCCAGGGGGCGCAAATCCAGCTTGACGCTCGCTACCCCGCCGCGCTGATTTTGATCCTGCTCGGCTGTTTCACCAAAAGCGCGCAGTTCCCTTTTCACTTCTGGCTGCCGCAGGCCATGGCGGCGCCCACGCCGGTGTCAGCCTATCTGCATTCGGCCACCATGGTCAAGGCCGGCATTTTCCTGCTGGCCCGCCTGACACCCATCATTGGCGGCACTGAGCTGTTTGCCGGCCTGGTCAGCACCACCGGACTGGTGACCATGGCGTTTGCCGCCTTCATTGCGATTTTCAAGCACGACCTCAAGGCCCTGCTGGCCTACTCGACCATCAGCCACTTGGGGCTGATCACGTTTTTGATTGGCCTGGGCTCGCCGCTGGCGGCGGTCGCGGCGCTGTTCCACATTCTGAACCATGCCAGCTTCAAGGCCTCGCTGTTCATGATTGCCGGCATCATCGACCATGAAACCGGCACGCGCGACATGCGCCTGCTCGGCGGACTGCGCCATCTCATGCCCTGGACCGCGACGCTGGCCATGATAGCGGCCGCCTCCATGGCGGGCGTGCCGCTGTTCAACGGCTTTTTGTCCAAGGAAATGTTCCTGACCGAGAGCGTGACTTTCGCTCAGGCGGGCGGCTGGCGCTGGCTGGTGCCGGCCGTTGCCACACTGGCCGCGCTGCTCAGCGTGGCCTACTCGGTGCGGCTGGTTCACGACATCTTTTTCAACGGACCGGCACGCAACCTGCCGCACCCGCATCCGCATGAACCGCCGCTGGGCATGAAGATGCCGGTGATCTTGCTGGCGCTGGTCTGCATTGCGGTCGGCATCCTGCCTTCGCTTCTCCTGGGGCCGATGGTGCTGGTGGCCGCCACCGCCATGCTGGGCACCGCGCCGCCGGAATTCCAGCTGGCGATCTGGCACGGATTCAACCTGCCTCTGGTGCTAAGCATGCTGGCGCTGGCCGGAGGTGCCGCCGTGTATTTCACCCTGGCGCGCGGTGGCCGGCTGCACCGCCTGGATTCCGAAAACTGGTTCGGCCTGCTGACCGGGCTGAAGCTGTTCACGCGCGGCATCGACCGCCTGTTTGGCAGCGCGGGCCGCATCACCGCGCTGCTGGAGACCTATTCCCTGCAGCGCTACATTGCCTGGATGCTGATCGCCACTCTGGTGGTGGCTGCCTCGCCGTTCTTGTCGGGCGATGCGCCGGGCACCGGTTCGCGCACGCTGCTTCCCGTCAGCCTGCCGGCGCTGGTGCTCTGGGGTCTGCTGCTGATGGCGTGTGCATGGCTGGCCTTGCGCCACCATGACCGCTTCCAGTCAGTCGTCGTGGCCGGGGTGATCGGGCTGGTCACTTCCCTGACCTTCGTCAGCCTGTCGGCGCCCGACCTGGCGCTCACGCAGCTCACCGTGGAAGTGGTCGCTACCGTGCTGCTGCTCATGGGCCTGGCGCTGCTGCCCCGGCAAACGCCGCGCGAATCCACCAGGGCCCGCCGGCTGCGCGATGGCGTTCTGGCGCTGGGCGGCGGCTCGGGCATGGCCTGGCTGGCCTGGGTGATGCTGACGCGCGACCATGACTCGATTGCCTGGTATTTCCTGAACAACTCGGCGGTGGCCGGCGGCGGCACGAATGTGGTCAACGTGATCCTGGTGGACTTCCGGGGTTATGACACCTTTGGCGAAATCACCGTACTGGCGATTGCCGCCGTCGGCGTGCTGGCGCTGATGGACGGCATGCGCACACGCCGCCCGGTGACGGACGGCAGCGGCCTGCCCTGGACTTTTGCCCATCAGCCGTTGATGCTGCGCGTGGCGGCGCGCATGGTGCTTCCACTGGCGCTGGTGGTCACGCTTTATATCTTCATGCGCGGCCACAACCAGCCGGGCGGCGGCTTCATTGCCGGGCTGATCACCGCAGTAGCGCTGGTGCTTCAGTACATGGCCAGGGGCCAGTCGCGTGCCGAGGCGCTGCTGGGGGCGGATGGCGGAGGCCGCTTCGTGCGCTGGATCGGCCTGGGGCTGGGCATTGCCGGGCTGACGGGCATCGGCGCTTTCGCGCTGGGCCAGCCTTTCCTGACCAGTGCCCACGGCCATCCTTTCGTGCCGCTGCTGGGCGAGTTGCCGCTGGCTACAGCCGCGCTGTTCGACCTGGGCGTGTACATCACTGTGGTCGGCGCCACGCTGCTGACGCTGTCCACCCTGGGCACCGTGTCCCGCGAAACCGGTGCGGCCCCGTTGCCAAGCCCCAACAAAGGAGTTCAACCATGAGTCTCGAATTCCTGGTGGCCAGCGGCATTGGCGCTGTCACCGCCACCGGCATTTACCTTGTCCTGCGCGGACGCACCTGGCCTGTGGTGCTAGGTATGAGCCTGCTGGGTTATGCCGTCAATGTGTTCATCTTTGCCATGGGCCGACTCTGGCAGGATGCGGCGCCCATCCTGACCGCCACCGGCCGCGTTGCCGACCCGCTGCCGCAGGCGCTGGTGCTCACGGCCATCGTGATCGGCTTTGCCACCACCGGCTTTGTGATTGAACTGGCACTGCGCAGCCGCCATGAATCGGACAGCGACCATGTGGATGGGCATGAGCCCGGCCACCGCCCAGGCCATGCCCGGGACGATACGGCATGAATTACTCGACTGACCTTCTGAACGTATTTTTTTCCACGCACCTGCCGGTGTTGCCGGTGCTGCTGCCGATGTTTACCGCAGTCGCCCTGCTCCTCATGGGCGACGAGGGCGGCGAGGCCAGCCACGGCGGCAAGTTACAGCAACGCAGGCGGCTGCTCAGCTTTGCCTCGGTGGTGCTGGGCGCCGTGCTGGCCTGGCGACTCATGACCGAGGCCTCTTCAGGCGTCCTGAACATTTACCCCCTGGGCGGCTGGCCCGCGCCCTTTGGCATCGTGCTGGTCATCGACCGACTGAGCGCCATGATGCTGGCCTTGACCTGGACCATTGCCGTCCCTGTGCTCTGGTATGCCGCCGGCGGCTGGGATGCGCGCGGACGGCACTTTCACACCCTGTTCCACTTTCTGCTCATGGGCCTGTCGGGTGCCTTCGTGACCGGCGACCTGTTCAACCTGTTCGTATTTTTTGAAGTGCTGCTGATCGCGTCGTATGTGCTGCTGGTGCATGGCCAGGGCCGCGAGCGCTTCAGGGCTGGCGTTCACTATGTCGTGCTGAACCTGGTGGCCTCGGCACTGTTTCTGGTGGGTCTGGCCATTATTTACGGCGTGGCGGGCACGCTCAACATGGCGGATCTGGCGCTGCGCGTTGCCCGGCTCGGCCCTGAAGAGGCCGCGCTGTTCAAGTCTGGCGCCATGGTGCTGCTGGTGGTGTTCGGCCTGAAGGCGGCCATCGTGCCGCTCTACCTGTGGCTGCCCAACACCTACGCCGCAGCCAGTGCGCCGGTCACCGCGATGTTTGCCATCATGACCAAGGTCGGCGTGTACAGCATCATTCGTGTGCATGGTGTGATTTTGGGCGAAGGCGCGGGACATGCCGCGCTGGCGGCCCAGTCCTGGCTGCTGCCCGTGGCGCTAACAACGGTTGTGCTGGGCGTGTTGGGCGCGCTGGCCGCGCACAGCCTGGCGCGGCTGGTGGCTTACCTCGCGGTAGCCTCGGTCGGCACCATCCTGGCGGCGGTCGGGCTGTACACACCGGCCGCCCTGTCGGCAGCGCTCTACTACATGATGCACAGTACGCTGGTGGCGGCGGCGCTGTTCCTGCTGGTCGAACTGGTGGCCTCCCAGCGTGGCGATTCAGGTGACCGGCTGCAACCTGCGGCGCCTGTAGCCCAGCCCATTTTGCTGGGAATGATGACGCTGCTGGGCGCCGCCTCCGTGGCCGGCCTGCCGCCGCTGCCCGGCTTTCTGGGCAAGCTCATGATTCTTGAAAGCTCGTCCTTGACGCCCGCCCATGCGTGGGTATGGAGCGTGGTGCTGGTGACCAGCGTCATGACGATGGTCGGCCTGGCGCGCGCAGGCTCCATTCTTTTCTGGAACGTCCTGCCCGAACGGCCAACTGGCACGGTGTCGATTCGCGCCGGCACCAGTTTGCGCCTGACACGCGCCACGCTGGGCCTGCTCGGTTTGAGCCTGCTGCTGGCCGTGGCGGCCTCGCCGCTCAAGCGCTACACCGATGCGGCGGCGCTTCAACTGACTGACCGGGCCGCCTATGCGCAAGCCGTGCTGGGCCGTGTAGGCGGGACTGCTGCCGACACGGCCCGACCTTACAAGGCTGGCGCAGGAGAAGTGGTGTTGCCTGCGCAGAAAGAAAAGCCATGAACAAGACAGAAAAGTCACGCTGGTTCGGACACCCCTGGCTGTCAATACTCCTGGCTGTCAGCTGGCTGTTGCTGCAACACACGCTGGCACCCTTTCACCTGATTTCGGCGGTCCTGATCGGCCTGGCCGTGCCGCGCCTGCTGCACGGTTTCTTGCCCATCTCCGAGCCCATGCGCTGGTTGCCGGCCGTGCGGCTGCTGGGGGTCGTGCTGTGGGACATCGTGGTGTCCAACATCACGGTGGCGCGGCTGGTGCTGGGTCCGATATCGCGGCTGCAGCCCGCCTGGATCACGGTGCCGCTGGCGCTCAGCCACCCCACCGCCATTTCGCTGCTCGCCAGCATCATCACCACCACGCCTGGCACGGTGTCGTGCACCATCGACGAAAAGAGTTGCTCTATTCTGGTTCACGCACTGAACTGCACCGATCCCGCGCAGATGGTGGCCGACATCCAGACGCGCTACGAGCGCCCGCTGCTGGCGATCTTTGAATGCCCGCTGCAGAACACAGGCAAAACATACAACACAAAGCAAACCGCGAAAAAAGGAGAAGGCCCATGAACATCAACCTCCTGGCGCTGGCGCTCGACATTGCCACGGGCGCGGTGTCGCTGGCCCTGCTGCTGTGCGCCTGGCGCCTGGTGCGCGGCCCCCATGTCGTCGATCGTGTGCTGGCCATTGACACGCTTTACATCAACGCCGTGGCGCTGGTGGTGTTGCTGGGCATCCGCCTGCACACCGCGCTGCTCTTCGAGGCGGCACTGATCATCGCGATGCTGGGTTTCGTCTCCACTGTGGCGCTGGCACGTTACCTGACGCGCGGCGACGTCATCGAATGAAACAAAAGGAATGACCATGGCGCTTCATCCTGTTATCGAAGGGCTGGCCGCAGTCTTGCTGCTGGTAGGCGCTTTTTTCCTGCTGGTGGGTGCGATTGGCCTGGTGCGTCTGCCCGACTTTTTCATGCGCCTGCATGCCCCAACCAAGGCTTCGACTCTGGGCATCGGTGGCCTGCTGCTGGCCAGCATGCTGCTGGCCGCCGACCAGGGACGCGCCGGTTTTGCGGAACTGTTGATCACCCTGTTCGTGTTTGTGACCGCCCCGGTCTCGGCGAACATGATGGCGCAGGCGGCGCTGCACCTGCTCGTTCCCGGCAAGGTGCTTCCCCCCGATGACGCCGTGCCCGGGCGCCAGTCTTCCTGAGCCCGTAATGACGTCTACCTACCTTGTGGCCAGACCTTCTTTGACCATCTCCCTCGGTCTGCAGCGCCGCCCACCTCTGCCCTGCCACTGACCCGACCAAATTTTCAAGCCAATTGAGCTCCATGCGTCTATCCGGCATGCGAAAAATGCTATTTTTTTAATAGCGAAGACAAACAAAGATTTTTAGCATCAACACTGGCCATGCCTGGCTTGGTCAGCGAAAAAACCATGGCTGTTGACTTTAAAATAGCTAATCGATATAATTAGTGACTTTCTTACTACCCAAAACATAGGTAGTTCCGCTTTTACAAAGCTACACCCCGGCAAGGTATTGCGGATTTTGTCGTGCCGACAAGATCTTTTGCCTTCCTGCCCGCGCCGTGCACCGCACAGCGCCTGCGTTATTCAAAAGTCCTCTGTCCAGACCTCTTTTGCTGAAACGCACTCCATGGCATGCCATGAAAGCCAACAGGTCACAGCGATGTGTCCTTCCGCCTTTTCCGGCCCTCCGGTGTTCGTTGTGCCACCGGCGTGGCTACCCGATCTTGGAAAAATTCAGGAGTCTCTTGCATGGCAATCCTGCAGGCAAGTTGATTATTCCCTTCACCCCACAACAGAAAGTCCACCCGCATGGCCAAACAAATCATCATCGACCATGTGTTCAAGGTTTTCGGCGACGAACCGCAAGCCGCCCTTGAACTCGTCAACCAAGGCTGCACCAAGGAAGAAATCCTGGCCCGCACCGGCGCCACGATCGGCGTTTTCGACGCCAGCCTGACCATCGAGGCGGGCGAGATCTTCGTCGTCATGGGCCTGTCGGGTTCAGGCAAGTCCACACTGGTGCGCCTGCTCAACCTGCTGATCGAACCCACCGCCGGCCGCATCCTGATCGATGGCGCCGACATCGGCAACCTGACCGACAAACAGCTGCGTGCCCTGCGACGCAAGGACATCAGCATGGTGTTCCAGTCGTTCGCACTGATGCCGCACATGACGGTGCGGGACAACACCGCGCTGGGCCTGGAACTGGCCGGCGTGAACCGCGCCGAGCGCCATGCGGCAGCCGACCAGGCCCTCGACCAGGTCGGTCTGGCCGGCTGGGGTTCCAGCTACCCCGACGAACTGTCGGGCGGCATGCAGCAGCGCGTGGGCCTGGCCCGCGCGCTGGCCTCGGACCCGTCCATCTTGCTGATGGACGAGGCGTTTTCAGCGCTGGACCCGATCATCCGCACCGAAATGCAGTCCGAGCTGCTGCGCCTGCAGCAGGTCAAGCGCCGCACCATCGTCTTCATCTCGCACGACCTGGACGAGGCCATGCGCATCGGTGACCGCATTGCCATCATGAAGGATGGCCACGTGGTGCAGGTCGGCACGCCGGACGAGATTTTGCGCAACCCGGCTGACGCCTATGTGCGCAGCTTCACCCACGGGGTCGATGCCGCGGCCGTCTTCAAAGCCGCCGACATTGCCCGAAGGTCCCAGATCGTGGTCGCCGAACACGCCAACAGCGGCTCGCGTGCCGCGCTCAAGATGCTGGAAGACCGGGACCGGGAATACGCCTATGTGGTCAGCCCCAAGGATCAGTACCTTGGCGTCGTCTCGGCAGATTCGCTGCGCAAGGCGCTGCATGGCCATGTCGGACCGCTGGGCCTGGCGCACGCCTTTTTGCCTGACGTGCTGCCGATAGCCGCTGACGATTCGGTCAACGGCCTGTATGGCCAGGTCGCGCAGTGCCCTTACCCCGTGCCGGTGACAGCGCCTGACGGGAAGTTCCGAGGCGCCATCAGCAAAACCACGCTGCTGAAATTCCTTGACCGCGACACCCCTTCCGTGCCCGCACAGTGATCCTGAAAGAATGCCCATGAACGAAACCAACACCTCCAGCACCCTGACCACCATCAATGACAGAGCGCCTGCAACGGCAGCCGCACCGCCGCAACTCGACCCTTGGGGCATGCCGATAGAGTCCACTGTCGCCATTGACAGCGGCAGTTCGGCGCCGGCACAGTTCGATGCCTGGGGGATGCCGGTCGAAGGCGCGCCGGCCGCCGCCCCTGCAGACGCATGGCAAACCGCCACGCAACCGACAGAAACCGTCAGCGGTGCCAGCGACTGGCTTGATGCGCCCGCGATGGACGCCGAGGCCGTCACCGGCTTTCAGATCCAGCAACTGTGGGACGGCTCATTGCCCGTTGAGAGCTGGATCAATCAGGGGCTGGAGTGGGTGGTGGACAACTTCCGTCCCTTTTTCCAGGCCGTGCGCGGGCCGATTGACAGCACCCTGACCGGCGTTGAAGGCTTGCTGCAAAGCGTGCCGTCGTTGGCAATGATTGCCTTCATCGGCCTGCTGGCCTGGCAGTTCACGGGCCGCGCGCTGGCCATTGGTGCCGTCGTGTCGCTGCTGCTGGTGGCAATGCTGGGCATCTGGCCCGAAGCCATGGTGACGCTGTCGCTGGTGCTAACTTCGCTGGCGTTTTGCCTGGTGGTGGGCCTGCCGGCAGGCATTTTGCTGGCCAGCAGCGACCGCGCCATGCGCCTGACACGTCCGCTGCTGGACGCGATGCAGACCACGCCCGCCTTTGTCTACCTGGTGCCGGTGGTGATGCTGTTCGGCATTGGCAACGTTCCTGGCGTGATTGTCACCATCATCTTTGCGCTGCCGCCGCTGATTCGGCTGACCAACCTGGGCATTCGCCAGGTACGGCCTGACCTGATCGAGGCCGCCCGCGCCTATGGCGCCTCGCCGCTGCAGATGCTGCTCAAGGTACAGCTGCCGCTGGCCATGCCGTCCATCATGGCCGGTGTCAACCAGACGCTGATGCTGTCGCTGTCCATGGTGGTGATCGCCTCGATGATCGCCGTGGGCGGCTTGGGCCAGATGGTGCTGCGCGGCATTGGCCGGCTCGACATGGGCCTGGCCACCGTCGGCGGGCTGGGGATCGTGCTGCTGGCCATCACGCTGGACCGCATCACCCAGTCCCTGGGCCAACCACGCCGGGGTGTGCGCCACTGGTGGCAAACCGGCCCGGCCGGCCTGGTCTGGGCATTGCTCAAATCCAGTCAGCCAGCGCCAGCCTCAATCACGCCTGTTGCCCAGTAACCGTTCCCCTGTCTCCACCGCCATTTTCTTTAACCCTTGAAAAGGATTCTTCCTGATGATGAACACTCGCAACTTCACGCACACCCTGATTGCCGGCGGCCTGCTGGCCTTCGGACTGGCTGGCCATGCCGCCGCCGACCTGCCCGGAAAGGGCGTCAAGGTTCAACCGCTGCAAAGCGCGATTGCCGAAGAAACCTTCCAGACCCTGCTGGTCAGCCGCGGGCTGGAAAAACTGGGTTTTGATGTGCAGCCGATCAAGGAGATCGAAGCGGCCACTGGCCACGTTGCCATTTCCAACGGCGACGCCACCTTTTTGGCCGACCACTGGGACCCGCTGCATGCCGACTTCTACAAGAACGGCGGCGGCGACACCAAGCTGTTTCGCAAGGGCGTGTACTCCAGCAATGCCGCGCAGGGCTACCTGATCGACAAAAAGACCGCTGAAAAATACAACATCACCCACATCGACCAGCTCAAAGACCCCAAGCTGGCCAAGCTGTTTGATTCCACAGGCGACGGCAAGGCCGACCTGACCGGCTGCAACCCAGGCTGGGGATGCGAAGCCGTGATCGAGCACCAGCTCACCGCCTTCGGCTTGCGCGACAGCGTCTCCCATGCGCAGGGCACCTACTCGGCACTGATCGCCGACACCATCACGCGCTTCCAAAAAGGCCTGCCGGTTCTGTACTACACCTGGACCCCGTACTGGGTCAGCGGCGTGCTGCGTCCTGGCAAGGATGTGGTCTGGCTCGAAGTACCGTACTCGTCCCTGCCCGGCGAGCAATCCAAGCTCGACACCAAGTTGCCCAATGGCAAGAACTACGGCTTCACGCTGAACACCCAGCGCATTGTGGCCAACAAGACCTTCACCGACCAGAACCCGTCGGCCGCCAGGCTGTTTGAAGTGATGCGCCTGCCCGTCGGCGACATCAACGCACAGAACCAGCGCATGAAGAACGGCGAAAACACGCAGGCAGACATTGCCCGCCACACCGATGCCTGGATCAAAGGCCACCAAAAGACCTTTGACAGCTGGATTGCACAAGCCATGGCTGTTGCTAAAAAGTAAGTCAAATCAGCCTGATTGGCTACTGGTCTCAGACTTTTCTTCCCTGTCATTCCCGCGAAGGCGGGAATCCAGTGCTCGATGTCTCAGGTATGCATCTGATCAAGAAAATTAGCCTCTAGCGCCCATCCACATTGCACAAGCAGCTATGCAATCAATAGCACTGGTGCGATGTGGGAATGGGCCGGGCGCGGGCAGTGACTTCCACCACGGGACAACCTGTCCGCCCTCACTTCACTCAAAAAGGAACCCGTCCAACAGATGATGATCAACACCCGCAACTTCACCCGAACCCTGCTCGCCGCAGGCCTGCTGACCCTGGGCCTGGCAGCACATGCCGCCGCCGACCTGCCCGGCAAAGGCGTCAAGGTACAGCCGCTGCAAAGCGCGCTGACCGAGGAAACCTTCCAGACCCTGCTGGTCAGCCGTGCCCTGCAAAAACTCGGCTACGACGTCAGCCCGATCAAGGAAGTCGAATACCCCACGGCCCACATTGCCGTGGCCAACGGCGACGCTACTTTTATGGCCAACCACTGGAACCCGCACCACGCCGAGTTCTACAAGAACGCCGGCGCCGATGCCAAGATGTCGCGCAAGGGCGTTTACTCGGCCGGTGCGGTCCAGGGCTACATGATTGACAAGAAAACTGCCGACCAGTACAAGATCACCAGCATCGGCCAGCTCGCAGACCCGAAACTGGCCAAGCTGTTTGACATCACTGGCGACGGCAAGGCCAACCTGGTGGGCCCCAGTGCCGGCTGGGGCGGTGAAGCCGTCGTCGAGCATCAGCTCACCACCTTCAAGCTGCAGGGCACCGTCACCTACACGCAGGGCAACTACCCCGCGCTGATCGCTGACACCGTGGCCCGCTTCAAGGCCGGCAAGCCTGTGCTGTACTACGCGTGGACGCCATACTGGCTGAGCAATGTGCTGCGCCCTGGCCAGGAATCAGTGTGGCTGGAAGTGCCGTTTTCGGCCATGCCTGGCGTACAGGCTGGCATGGACACCAAGCAGGCCAATGGCAAGAACTACGGCTTTCCGCTGAACAACGAGTACATCGTGGCCAACAAGGTGTTTGTCGAAAAAAACCCGGCGGCGGCCAAGCTGTTTGAAGTCATGGTGCTGCCGATTGGCGACATCAGCTCGCAAAACAGGCGCCTGAATGATGGCGAGAACAAGCAGCGAGACATCGAACGCCATACCGATGGCTGGATCAAGGGGCACCAGAAAACCTTTGACGGCTGGATCGCACAGGCCATGGCTGCTGCCAAATAAGCATTAATAATGCCTTCTGCGCAAGCAGGACGGGCGCTGTCAGCTATTTAAACCATAGCGGCAGCGCTTTTTTCATGGCGGCTTCAAATTTTGTTAAGCAGCGCCATTCTTCCCTGGCTTTTGGCCAATGGGCACCGCGCATCTCGCAGCCGGTTCAGCCGGGCCAGGCCTGACGTTCTGACAGCGCGGCTTCACGCAGGCACTCCAGGTCCGGCTCGTACAGGCCGGCATGCTTGGCCCGCTGGATCGCATCCCGGGACAGATGATCAAGCATCGCGTTGAATGCCGTGTGGTTCAGCCGCCTGAGGGAGGCCAGCGCGTGCTGCAGCGCCACGCCCACATCCACCGCCAGCGCGCCATGCCGGGCCAGCGGATCAAACACATCGGTCAACATGCCTGCCTCGTGCAAATTCGGCGCGGACACACGGTCGAACTCGGGATGGTTTGCCTGGGAAGCATCGGATTCCATACACTTGATTTGCGCCCGCTGTTCATCAACCCAGTAGATCATCGTCCTGACGGCGGTTGCCAGCACTTCAATCGCCGTGCCGGGGTCATTCACCGCCGGCGACAAGGCGCGCGCAGCAATCTCGCCCATCACCCGCAGCCCAAAACGCGGGTCGTGGTCGAAGGTTCTTGCCGCACCAATCAACACGGCGTCAGCCAATGCCTTGCAGTCTTTCTGGTCAAGCAATCGCGTGCTGCTGGCAATCACCATTGAGGTCTCGACAAAGTCCCCCGGCTGGACATGCAGGTGAATCATGGCGTCGGTGCGCTTCGCGCATTCCTGCAAGATATCCATCGACACATGCTGCACAAAACCCGTGGCCGGCGCACGCAGGGTGTGCTCGCCACGGGCGTCTTCGGTTTGCTTCAGGCCGCCCATGAAAGGCTTTTTCAGGCGCTGCGCCATCGCCTTGGTGGTGGCCGATTCGACCCGGCTGATGGTTTCGCCCAGGCGCCCCAGCACCGACAGATAGTCCAGCCAGCGCAACAGCACGACCACCACCACCAGCAAGACGAGAAGCGTGAAACCAAACAGCACCAAGCGCCCACCGCCGCCATAAATCTGGGCATTGAGCCCGACCAGCGCGATCACGCTGTATAAAAAAGCCCCCACAAACGTGGCCAGCGCATTCTGGATGGTGTTGTCTTCGATCAACAGCTGGGACGCACGCGGCGTGGCCGTGCTGGCCACGGCCGAAAACGAGGCCACCATGGTGCTGGCAGAAAAAACTGACACGGTCAGCATGCTGGTGGCCAAAATGTTGAGCAGGCTGCCAATGGAGTCAGACCCCAGCTTGAACGCAATGTCTTCGGGAATGAGCGGCCCGAGGACCTTTGCCAGCGTCACCGCCAGCAACGCCACCAGCGAAAACAGCGCGCACCGCACCCAGGTTTTGTGCAGCAGCCGCTGCAGCAGATAGAGAAGCTTTTCCGACATGCAGGAAGTATCGCCCGGAGCGCCTACCGACCGGTCATGCTGGCCGGATCAACCCAGGCATCGAACTGCATGGCCGTGACGTGGCCCGAGGCCAGCGCCGCCTCGCGCAGGCTGGTGCCTTCCTTGTGCGCCTTCTTGGCAATGAACGCCGCCTTGTCATAGCCGATGTGCGGGTTCAGCGCAGTCACCAGCATCAGTGAGCGGCTGACCAGCTCGGCAATGCGCTCGCGGTTTGGCTCGATGCCAATGGCGCAGTGGTCGTTGAAGCTCACCATGCCATCGGCCAGCAGACGAACGCTTTGCAAAAAGTTGTACGCAATCATGGGCCGGAACACGTTCAGCTCGAAGTTGCCGGACGCACCACCAAAGTTGATCGCCACATCGTTGCCGAACACCTGCGCGGCCAGCATGGTCAGCGCTTCGCTTTGCGTCGGGTTGACCTTTCCCGGCATGATCGACGAGCCGGGCTCGTTCTCCGGAATGCTGAGTTCGCCAATGCCGCTGCGCGGGCCGCTGGCCAGCCAGCGTACGTCGTTGGCGATTTTCATGAGGCTGGCGGCCAGGGTTTTGAGCGCGCCGTGGGCATGCACCAGCGCGTCGCACGACGCCAGCGCCTCGAACTTGTTTGGCGCGGTGATGAAAGGCAGGCCGGTCAGCAGCGCCAGTTCGGCCGCAACCTGTTCGGCATAGCCTTTCGGTGCATTCAGCCCGGTGCCGACTGCCGTGCCGCCCAGCGCCAGTTCATACAAGTGCGGCAGCGCATCGCGCACATGCTTTTCGCCGTGCGCCAGTTGGGTCACGTAGCCCGAGAATTCCTGGCCCAGGCTCAAGGGCGTAGCGTCCTGCAAATGCGTGCGGCCGATTTTCACGATGCCATCAAAGTCGAGCGCCTTTTGCGCCAGCGTGCTGCGCAACTTTTCCAGCGCCGGCAGCAGCCGGTTCGTGATGCCGATGACCGCCGACACATGCATCGCCGTGGGAAACACGTCATTCGACGACTGGCTGCGGTTCACATCGTCATTCGGATGGATGAGCCGCCCATCGCCGCGTTCGCCACCCAGCAATTCGCTGGCGCGGTTGGCCAGCACTTCATTCATGTTCATGTTGGTCTGCGTGCCCGAACCGGTTTGCCAGACCACCAGCGGAAACTCGTCCGGATGCCGGCCAGCGATGACTTCATCGGCCGCGTCCACGATGGCGCGGGTTTTTTTCTCGTCCTGCAGGCCCAGCGCCTGGTTGACCAAGGCCGATGAGCGCTTGACCTTGGCCAGCGCCCGGATCAGCTCGACCGGCTGGCGTTCGCCGGAAATATCGAAATTTTTCAAGGAACGCTGGGTTTGCGCGCCCCAGAGACGGTCGGCCGGAACGTCGATCTGGCCGAAAGTGTCGCGTTCGGTGCGGGTGGTGGCAGCTGAACTCATGGTGTAAGGCCTGACCTGTCAAAATGGAGGGTGATGTTTCAGCATAGCCGCGAATCAAAGTAATCAAAAGCAAACCCCGTCAGCGGGCGTTGCCTCGATCCACTCCACCTACCCAAGCCCATGACCACCATCAAACAAGCCGACCTCATCGAATCCGTGGCCGCTGCCCTGCAGTTCATCAGCTACTACCACCCCGCCGACTACATTGCCCACCTGGCGCGCGCCTATGAACGCGAGCAAAGCCCCGCCGCCAAAGACGCCATTGCGCAAATTTTGACCAACAGCAAGATGAGCGCGACCGGCCACCGGCCGATCTGCCAGGACACCGGCATCGTCAATGTGTTTTTGAAAGTCGGCATGGACGTTCGCTGGGACGGCTTCACCGGCAGCATTGACGACGCCATCAACGAAGGCGTTCGCCAAGGCTACAACCATCCCGACAACACGCTGCGCGCCAGCGTCGTGGCCGATCCGCAGTTCGACCGCAAGAACACCAAGGACAACACGCCAGCCGTGATCTTCACCGAAATCGTGCCTGGCAACACGGTCGAAGTCACGGTTGCGGCCAAGGGCGGCGGCTCCGAAAACAAAAGCAAGATGGCCATGCTCAACCCCGGGGACTCGGTGGTTGACTGGGTCTTGAAGACCGTGCCGACCATGGGTGCCGGCTGGTGCCCGCCCGGCATGCTCGGCATCGGCATTGGCGGCACCGCTGAAAAAGCCGTGCTGATGGCCAAGGAAAGCCTGATGGACGACCTGGACATGTACGAGCTGCAGGCCAAGGCCGCCAGCGCCAAGACCGGCGGCGAAACGCTGACCAAGGTTGAAGCCCTGCGCCTGGAACTGTTCGACAAGGTCAACGCCCTGGGCATCGGCGCGCAGGGCCTGGGTGGACTGACGACCGTGCTCGACGTGAAGATCAAGCTGTACCCGACGCACGCGGCCAGCAAGCCGGTCGCGATGATCCCCAACTGTGCCGCCACGCGCCACGCGCATTTCGTGATGGACGGCAGCGGCCCGGTGTACCTGACGCCGCCGTCGCTCGACACCTGGCCTGACGTCAACTGGACGCCTGACTATAAAAAGAGCAAGAAGGTCAATCTGAACACGCTGACGAAAGAAGAGGTCGCCAGCTGGAATCCGGGCGAGACGCTGCTGCTCAACGGCAAGATGCTGACCGGCCGCGACGCCGCGCACAAGCGCATTGCCGACATGCTGGCCAGGGGTGAAAAGCTGCCGGTCGATTTCACCAACCGCGTGATTTACTACGTTGGCCCGGTTGATCCGGTCAAGGGCGAAGCGGTGGGCCCGGCCGGTCCGACGACGGCGACGCGCATGGACGGCTTCACCGAAATGATGCTGGCGCAGACCGGCCTGATCTCGATGGTCGGCAAGGCCGAACGCGGCCCGGTCGCCATCGAAGCCATCAAAAAGCACAAAAGCGCTTACCTGATGGCCGTGGGCGGCGCGGCCTACTTGGTGTCCAAGGCCATCAAGCATGCCGAAGTTGTCGGTTTTGCCGATCTGGGCATGGAAGCGATCTATGAATTCGACGTGGTGGACATGCCGGTGACCGTGGCGGTCGATTCGGGCGGCACCAGCGCGCACATCACCGGACCTGCAGAGTGGCAAAAACGCATTGCCATGAACGAGTTCAAGGACATTGCCGTTACCAGCGTTTGAACCGCGCCGAAATGCGTGAGGCGTCCCCTTCAAGCAAGGGCCGCGGATCCGGCTTTGCCAGTCCGCAGGTGGAGCAGCCCCCTCGGGGGGCAGAGAGCTGCACGCAGTGAGTGAACGTGGGGGCCAATCCATCGGCGTATTCGACAGCGGCATTGGCGGCCTGAGCGTGCTGAAGGCGCTGCGTGCCGACATGCCGCACGAGAACTTTATCTACATCGCCGACAGCGGCCATGCGCCCTACGGCGAGCGCGACACGGCGCATGTGCTCGCCCGTTCCCGCGCCATCGCTCAATATTTGGTCAGCCACAACGTCAAGGCGCTGGTGATAGCCTGCAACACGGCCACGGCAGCCGCCATCCACTTATTGCGTTCCGAGTATCCCGGGCTGGCGCTGATCGGCGTCGAGCCGGCGCTGAAGCCGGCCGTGGCGCTCAGCAGCACCGGGCGTATCGGCGTTTTTGCGACCCGGAGCACGCTTTGCAGCGCCAAGTTCCAGGCGCTGCTGGCGTCACAAGCCGCCAACATGACATTCGTCCTGCAGCCTTGTGATGGACTGGCGCACGCCATCGAGCGCAGCGCGCCAACTGGCGACACATCGGAAACCATAGCACTCTGCGCCCGCCACATCAGCGCAGCAGGGATTTTTGGCACTGAAAATGACCAGATCGACACGCTGGTGCTGGGTTGCACGCACTACCCGCTGGCCAGCGAGCAGTTGCGCGCCCTGCTCGGCCCCGGCGTGCGTCTGCTCGACAACGGCGAAGCAGTCGCCCGGCAGACACGGCAGCGTCTGCCCGCTTGCTTGAGGGCGGCGAATGCGCCACCGGGCCGGGTCAGCCTGTTCACGACCGGCGATCCACAGTCCCTGCAGTCAGCCGCCCGGCGCTGGCTGAATCTCTCGGCGTCTGTCGATTTGCTATCTATTTAATAGCTGTTAGTGCATGCCGGATATGCGCAAACGGTCTTTTTCAGGCTAAGGTTTGAGCGGCAACGCTGCATTCACCACCGGCATCGCCTCGCCCGGCTCCTTCCACCCTCCACCCAGCGTCTTGTACAGCGTGACCTGGCTTTGCAGTTGCGCCAGCCGGGTCTGCACCACGGCTTGCTGCGCCGTGAACAGCGAGCGCTGCGCGTCGAGCAGGTCGAGCTGGCTGGCAATGCCGTTCTGGTAGCGCAGGTTGGACAGCTTGTAGCGAACGCCTTCGGCATTGGCCTGCGCCTGCTGCGCACGCAACTGCTCGCCCAGCGTGGCGCGGCCGGCCAGCGCATCGGCGACTTCGCGGAACGCCGTCTGGATGGATTTTTCGTACTGCGCCACGGCAATGTCACGCTGCACCTTGGCCGACTCCAGACCGGCGCGGTTGCGGCCGGCGTCAAAAATCGGCAGGAACAGCTGGGGCGCCAGCGTCCAGCCAAAGCTGCCGCTCTTGAACAAATCCCCCAGGTGCGAACTGGCGCTGCCAGCGCTGGCCGTCAGCGAAATTTTCGGGAAAAACGCTGCCCGCGCCGCGCCGATATTGGCGTTGGACGCCAACAGCAACTGCTCGGCCTGGCGCACGTCGGGGCGTCGCGTCAGCAGGTCCGACGGCAAGCCCGCCGGTACGTCAACCATCACCGGCATGTCGGCCAGGCCCTTGCCCGCTGGCAAAGCCACAGCCAGCTCGCCGGTGGCCGGCTGACCCAGCAGCAAGACCAGCGCGTTCTGGCCCTGCGCGCGCTGGCGCGTCAGCTGCGCCAGCGAGACGCGCGCCGCCTCGATCAGCGACTCGGACTGGCGAACATCAAGCTCCGAACTCACGCCATTGTCAAAGCGCAGCTGGCTCAGGCGAAACGAGTCCTCGCGCGTGGCCAGCGTCTGCCGCGTGATGCCGATCAGCTCTTCATCGGCCAGCAGGCTGAGGTAGGTGTTGGCGACGGCCGCGACCAGGCTGATCTGCGCGGACTTGTGCCCTTCCTCGGTGGCCAGGTACTGGCCCAGCGCGGCTTCTTTCAGGCTGGCGACACGGCCGAAAAAGTCGAATTCGTAAGACGTCATCGCCAGGCCCGCGGTGTAGACGCTGGTGATGCGTTCGTTCGCCGCAGGCTGGCGCGAACCGGTGGCGACAGCGCCAATCGTCGGAAACTGGTCGGCCCGGCGAATCTGGAACTGCGCCCTGGCCTGCGCGATGTTGAGCACCGCCACGCGCAGGTCGCGGTTGTTGCGCAGTGCCGCGTCGATCAGCTGGCGCAGCCGGGCATCGCTGAAAAATCCCTGCCATTCGATGTCGGCAGCGGCCATGCCGTTGCTGGTCGTTGCGGACGCAGCGGCGGTAGCGCCCAGCGCGGGCCAGTCGGTGGCGATGGGCGCGGCCGGACGCTCGTAGGTCGGAATCATCGAGCAGCCGGCCAGCAGCACCGCAATGCTCACGGCAAGGCGTTGGAAAATTTTGGTCTTAGTCATGTGCTGGCTTTCCTTCTTGTCCGCCCACGCCTGCCGCCCTGGCATGCTCGGTGTAGATTTGCTGCTGCCGTGCGCTGCCCTTGAAAAAGCCGCGAATCACGACAAAGAACACCGGCACGAACAGCACCGCCAGCACCGTGCCGGTGATCATGCCGCCAATCACGCCGGTGCCGATGGCCCGTTGGCTGGCGGAACTTGCGCCGGTGGCAATCGCCAGGGGCAGCACGCCCAGCATGAAGGCCAGCGATGTCATGATGATGGGCCGGAACCGCAGGTGCGCGGCGGTCAGCGCCGCCTCGACCACGCCCTTGCCCTGCGCCTGCAGGTCCTTGGCGAATTCGATGATCAGAATCGCATTCTTCGCCGACAGGCCGATGATGGTGATCAGGCCCACCTGGAAATACACGTCGTTGGCATACCCCCGGAACAAGGTCGCCAGCAGCACGCCCACCACGCCCAGCGGCACGACCAGGATCACCGCCAGCGGAATCGACCAGCTTTCATACAGCGCAGCCAGGCACAGGAACACCGCCAGGATGGCAAAGCCATAGAGGATCATGGCTTGAGAGCCGGCGAGCTTTTCCTCGCGCGACTGGCCACTCCATTCAAAGCCGAAGCCCTGCGGCAACTGGGCCGCCATCTTTTCCATCTCGGCCATGGCCGCGCCCGTGCTGTAGCCTGGCGCGGCGGCGCCGCTGATGCGCATCGCCGGATAGCCGTTGTAGCGAACCGTCTGCATCGGACCTTTGGCCCAGTGCGTGGTCGCAAAGGCGGACAGCGGAACCGACTCGCCTTTGCTGTTGCTGGCGTTGATCTGCAGCAGGTCGTCGGGCTGCATGCGGGCCGGCGCGTCAGCCTGCACCACGACGCGCTGCAAACGGCCCTGATTCGGGAAGTCGTTCACATAGCTCGAACCGAGCGAGGTGGACAGTGCCGAGTTGATGGCCTCAAAGCTCACGCCCAGGGCGTTGGCCTTGTCACGGTCAATGTCGAGCTGCAGCTGCGGCGCGTCTTCCAGGCCATCGGGCCGCACCTGCGCAAGCACCGGGTTCTTGCCCGCCATGCCGAGCAGCTGGTTGCGCGCGGCCAGCAGCGCATCACCACCCGCGCCCGAGCGGTCCTGCAGCCGAAAGGTAAAGCCGCTGGCCGAACCGAGTTCGGGAATCGGCGGCGGGCTGAGCGGGAACACGAACGCATCGCGAATCCGCGAGAATGCGCCAAACGCCCGTCCGGCCAGCGCATCGGCCTGCTGGCTGGCGTCCTTGCGCTCGGACCAGTCCTTGAGCGTGACGAAAGCCAGGCCGGCATTCTGGCCCTGACCGGAGAAGCTGAAACCCAGCACGCCGACCATGCCCTCGACCTCGGGCTGCTTGAGCATGAAGCCTTCGACCTGCTCCATCACGGCGCGGGTGCGCTCCAGCGTGGCGCCCGGCGGCAGTTGCACGTTGACCAGCAGCGTGCCCTGGTCTTCGGCAGGCAAGAAGGACGTCGGCAAACGCGTGTAGACCAGCGCCACCACGCCGATGATGGCCGCGTAGATGATCAGGTAGCGACCGGCGCGCTTCAAAAGACGCGCGACCAGGCTTTCATACCCCTTGGCGGTGCGCGAAAACCCCCGGTTGAACCAGCCGAAAAAACCGGTTTTTTCATGCTGATGGCCGGCTTCCACCGGCTTGAGCAGCGTGGCGCACAGTGCAGGCGTGAGCGACAGCGCCAGGAAGGCTGAAAAGCCGATCGACGCGATCATGACGGCGGAAAACTGGCGGTAGATATTGCCCACCGAGCCGGCAAAAAAGGCCAGCGGCACAAACACCGAGATCAGGACCACGGTGACGCCAATGATGGCGCCCGAGATCTGCCCCATAGCCTTGCGCGTGGCTTCCAGTGGCGGCAGGCCTTCCTCGCTCATGATGCGTTCGACATTCTCGACCACCACGATGGCATCATCGACCACGATGCCGATCACCAGCACCATGCCGAACATCGTCAGCACGTTGATGGAAAAGCCCAGCGCCAGCAGCGTGGCGAAGGTGCCCAGCAGGGCAATCGGCACGACGATGGTCGGGATGATGGTGTAGCGCCAGTTCTGCAGGAACAGGAACATCACCAAAAACACCAGCACCACCGCCTCGACCAGCGTCTCGGCCACTTGCTTGATGGAGATGCTGACAAAGCGCGAGCTGTCGTAGGGAATCGAATAGTTCACGCCCGGTGGAAAGTAGGGCTTGAGCTGCTCCATCTTGGCGCGCACCGCCTTGGCGGCATCAAGCGCATTGCCACCCACCGCCAGTTGCAGGCCGATGCCGGTGGCAGGCTTGCCGTTCAGCCGCGCCGAGGTGGCATAGGTCTGCGCGCCAAGCTCGATGCGGGCCACGTCCTTCAGGCGCACGGTCGAGCCGTTGGTGGTGGCCCGCAAGACGATGTCGCCGAACTGCTCGACGCTGGAGAGCTGGCCGTTGATCACGACGGTGGCGGCGATGCCCTGGCCGGCCACATTGGGCAGATCGCCAATCGTGCCGGAGGCGATCTGGGCATTCTGGGCGCGTATGGCACTGGTGACATCGGCCGATGACAGCGCAAAACCCGCCAGCTTGGCCGGGTCTATCCAGATGCGCATGGCGCGCTCGGTGCCAAACAGCTGCGCCTGACCGATACCGGTCAGGCGCTGAAGCTCGGGAATCACGTTGCGCGAGGCATAGTCACCCAGCGCCACCGGGTCGATCGCCGGGTTTGCGGACGACAGCATGGTGAACAGCAGGAAATTCGAGCGCGACTTGTCCACCCGAACGCCCTGCTGCGTCACCGCCTGCGGCAGGCGCGGCGCGGCGCGTGACAGGCGGTTTTGCACATCGACTTGTGCCAGGTCGGGGTTGGTGCCGGTCTCGAAGGTCAGCGTCAGCGTGCCACTGCCGTTGGCCTGGGAAACCGACTCCATGTAAATAAGGCCTGGCAAGCCGTTCATCTCGCGCTCGATCACGCTGAGCACACTGTCTTCGAGGGTCTTCGCAGAAGCGCCGGGGTAGCTGGCCGTCACCACGATGGAAGGCGGCGCCACTGGCGGATACTGGGCAATCGGCAGTTGCGTGACAGCCACGCTGCCCAGCACCAGAATGAACAGGGCTATCACCCACGCAAAGATGGGTCGGTCAATAAAAAACTTGGCCATGCGGTGTGCTCCTTACTTCGCGGCGTCGGACGCGGCAGAAGCCGAAGGCGCAGCGCCAGCAACCACCGGCGCCGCGGCGCCAGCGACAGGCGCGGAAGCGGTGCCGGCCGGCGACGAAGCAGCGCCTGCCGGTTGCCATGGCACGGCCTTGACCGGCGTACGGGGCGGCATCATCTGCAGCTTTTGAAAGCCATCGACCATCACCTGCTCACCGGCTTGCAGGCCGTCCAGCACCACCCATTGGGGGCCTTTGGACGAGCCGATCCTGATCGTTCGCGGCGTGACTTTTCCATCGCTGCCCACCACCATGACCGTGTCGCCTTGCGCCGTTCGCGTGACCGCCTGCTGCGGCAAGGTGATGGCATTGGTGGCCTGGGCCTGTTCGAGCCGCACGCGCACATACAGGCCGGGCAGCAATTGCCCGCGCGGATTGGGCACTTCGGCTCGCAAGGTGATCTGTCCGGTGGTGGAATCAACCGTCAGGTCGGAAAACAGCAGCCGACCGGGCTGGGCGTACTCGCTGCCGTCCTCCAGCATGATGCGCACGCTGGCCGCCTCGGGGCCGCTGGCCCGCTTGAACTGGCCACTGGCCATGGCCGAGCGCAGTTTCATCACGTCGGAAGCCGACTGCGTGAAATTCACATACATCGGATTGATCTGCTGAATGACGGCCAGCTGCGTCGCCTCGCCCTGCCCGACCAGCGCACCTTCGGTCACCAGCGAGCGGCCAATGCGGCCTGAAATGGGCGCCTTCACCGAGGCGTAACCCAGCGTGATGCTGGCGGTCTGCACATTCGCCTTGCCCACGGCCACGTCGGCCGCCGCCTGCTTTTGCGCGGCGATGGCATTGGCATATTCCTGCTTGCTGATGGCGTTGGCTTCGACCAGCGGCTTGTAGCGCTCGGCCAGCGCCGTCGCCTGCGCCAGGTTGGCCTCGGCGCGTGCCTGTCCGGCACGCGCGCTGGCGGCCGCAGCAGCATACGGGGCAGCATCGATCGTGAACAGCGGCTGGCCCGCCTTCACGTCACTGCCTTCGCGGAACAGCCGCTTTTGCAGGATGCCTGCCGCCCGCGCCCGCACCTGCGCGATGCGCGAAGCTTCCAGACGGCCGGGCAATTCGGTGACCAGGCCCACATCGCCTGGCGTGACCGTTACCACCCCGACCTGGGGCGGTGGCCGCGCCGCGCTCGGAGCCGCAGCCGGTGCAGCGCCCTTGCCGCAGCCAGCCACAAACAATGCAAGAACAACAGCCATTACAAGCGACAGCTGACGCCCGAACCTGATGGGCAAAAAAGTACGGGCAATGCTGGGCATAGGCATATCTGTTCCTGGGGTTTTAGAAGAAAAGGCACAAAAAAATTGCGTGGTTCCGGCAGAGGCAAAACGAATCTGCCAAAAACCAAAAATCCAATGATAGGGGAGCAAGGGTTTACGATGCTATAGTTTACATACGTTTTTGAATGTATGTAAAACCATACGTAATTGATCTCAGGAGATGTCCATGGCCCGCAGAACCAAAGAGGAAGCACGCGAAACGCGAAACAAACTGCTGGATTCAGCGGAAGGACTGTTTCAATCCCAAGGCGTCGCAAGCACCACGCTGCAGGACATTGCCCTTCACGCTGGAGCCACGCGCGGTGCCGTTTATTGGCATTTCAAGGACAAGGCCGACCTCTTTGACGCCATGATGGAGCGGGTCACGCTGCCCCTTGAAAGCTACTTCAGCCACGAACAGAGCCCGGAGGAAACCAACAGCGACTCCGGCACCCAGGCACTCACGCACACGAGAAGCGCAATCCTGAAAGCGCTCCATCAAATCGTGAACGACCCGCAGACACGCCGCGTCCTGGAGATTGCCACGCAAAAGGTGGAATACATGGAAGGCATCCGAAACATTCGCCTTCGGCACCTGACCGCCTGCAATGGTTTTTTATGCCGGGTTACCCAAGGGCTTGACACCGCCTCGCGACAGAAAAACCTCAAGCTGTCCGTGCCGAGTGCACTGGCTGCGCGAGGGTTGCACGCGCTGATTGACGGGTTGATACAAAACTGGCTGCTCGACCCACAAGCCTTCGACCTGCAGGAAGCCGGTCAAAGCACGATGGACATTTACTTCAAAGGCCTTGGGTTCAGCGTCGAGTAGAAAAACCTGCGCGATTACAAACGGAATGAACCAAAAAAACGCGCAACCTGTGAGGATTGCGCGTTGAATTTGGCGGAAACGGAGGGATTCGAACCCTCGATGAGGCTCTACACCCCATACTCCCTTAGCAGGGGAGCACCTTCGGCCACTCGGTCACGTTTCCAATTCAAACATTATCGCACGACTTAGGTGCTGTTTCAGTTCACGGGCTGATCCAGGTCAAATGCCTTGTGCAGCGCCCGCACTGCAAGTTCCATGTATTTCTCATCGATCACGACCGAGGTTTTGATTTCGCTCGTAGAGATCATCTGGATGTTGATGCCCTCCTCGGCCAGCACGCCGAACATCTTGCTGGCAATGCCAACATGGCTGCGCATTCCAATGCCGACGATGCTGACTTTGCAGATTTTGGCGTCGCCGGTGACTTCCTGCGCGCCCAGTGCGGGCACGACCTTCGATTTGAGCAGCTCCAGGGTTTTGGCAAAGTCGTTGCGATGCACGGTAAAACTGAAGTCGGTCTTGCCGTCCTTGCTGATGTTCTGGATGATCACATCGACTTCGATGTTGGCCTCGGCCACGGCGCCCAGAATCTGGTAGGCAATGCCCGGGGTGTCGGGCACGCCAAGCACAGAGATTTTGGCTTCGTCGCGGTTGAATGCGATGCCCGATACGATGGCTTGTTCCATGTTTTCGTCTTCCTCAAAACTGATCAATGTGCCTGATTTGGCTTCGTCGTCGATGTCAATATCCCAGGCGGTAAAGCTGGACAGCACCCGCAGAGGCACCTTGTACTTGCCGGCAAACTCGACCGAGCGGATTTGAAGTACCTTGGAGCCCATCGAGGCCATTTCCAGCATTTCCTCGAAGCTCACGGTATGCAGCCGGCGCGCCTCAGGCACAACGCGCGGGTCGGTGGTGTACACGCCATCGACATCGGTGTAGATCAGGCATTCGTGCGCCTTGAGCGCGGCGGCAATCGCCACGGCCGAGGTGTCGGATCCGCCCCGGCCCAGCGTGGTGACATTGCCGCCCTCGTCCATGCCCTGGAAACCGGTGATGATGACCACCTTGCCGGCGTTCAGGTCGGCGCGCACCTTTTGGTCGTCGATCGACTCGATGCGCGCCTTGGTGTAAGCGCTGTTGGTCTTGATGGTGACCTGCCAGCCGGCGTAGCTCACCGCCTGCATGCCCTCGGCCTGCAGCGCAATGGCCAGCAGCGCGCTGGAAGCCTGCTCGCCGGTGGCGGCCAGGGCGTCGAGTTCGCGGCTGTAGGAATCATCGGATTTGGCGGGTGCCAGTTCTTTCGCCAGGCCCAGCAGGCGGTTGGTTTCGCCGCTCATGGCGCTGGGAACCACGACCATCTGGTGGCCGGCGCGTGCCCACTTGGCAACGCGTTTGGCAACGTTGCGAATGCGCTCGGTTGAGCCCATTGAAGTGCCGCCGTATTTGTGAACGATCAAAGCCATTGCGGTTGGTCAATCAGGAGTTGGTGGTGAAGTGGTTTCTCCTGCTGGCGACCCGTAAAAAAGCTTTCGAAAAAGCCCGCTTTTCAGCTCGGCAGCAAAGCCTTTGATTATAACCAGCGCAATTTTCGATCATCGATCTGTGGCGGTGGCGGCGTAATGCAGGCTACCGCCCTGCCGCGTCACGTGGCCCGTCGCCACCTTGAGATGAATCCGGTGGCCACGTGTGGTGCAGGCTACCACCTGGTGCAGCAATTGGTCCAGTTGCGCCGCGCTTGGCGTGGCCTGCTGGAGCAGCAACCAGTGACGCAGCAAATTGGCCTGGCGCGCCGTCGACAAAGCCTGCACAGCCTGGATGACGGGCGGGTTGCCGGCGGCGGTCAGATCCTGCATGGCAATCTCGACCAACACTGCCTGCGCCTGCGCGGCATGACGCGCACTGCGTGCAAACGTCGCCAGGAACTGAGGAAACACCTGCGCCAGTGCGGGCATCAAACGTGCCCGGATGCGGTTGCGGGTATAGCGTTCGTCGGTGTTGGTCGGGTCATCAACAAAAGGAATCTGCTGCTGCACCAACCATTGCCTGAGAACGTCCGACGGGGTTTGCAGCAGCGGCCGGTAAAACACCATGCCGCCGCGCTCGAACCGCGCCGGCATGGCCGACAGGCCAGGCAGCCCTGCGCCCCGGCTCAGTGCCAGCAGCAGGGTTTCGACCTGGTCGTCGGCGTGTTGCCCGAGCAGCACGCATTTCGTGCCCTGCGCCAATGCTGCAGTCGCCAGCGCCGCATAACGCGCGCGCCGCGCCGCGTCTTCAGGACTCTCACCAGAAGCATGGGTGGCGTCGACATGAACCACATGCAAGGGCGCACCGACTCTTGCACACACTGCGGTGCAGACACGGACAAAGTCATCAGCAGCTGCCTGAAGTCCATGGTGGACATGGAAGGCATCGACCTGGCCCGGCCAGCGCCGGGCTGCAGCCAGCAGCAAGGCGGTTGAATCGGCGCCACCGCTGTAAGCCACGCCCATCGGCAAAGGTGGATCTGCAGGGAACAGGGAGTCAATGCCCGCCACTGCCGGGTTGACCGGCTTTTTGAGAGACGCCGCGCCTGGCAGCAATAAGGGCAATGAGGGCAACAGACTATTTGCCGACGTCAGCTTTGGTGTCGGTGAAGCGGCCATAGCTTTGCAGCCGGTCATAGCGACGGTTGAGCAGTTCCTTGACCGGCAGGTCGCTGACTTGGCGGAAGGCATCGTTCAGCGCGCGCTTGAGAAAGGCCGACATCTGTTTCGGGTCGCGATGCGCGCCGCCGACCGGCTCGTTGACGATCTTGTCGATGACGCCGAGCGCCTTGAGCCGGTGCGCAGTGATGCCCAGCGCTTCGGCCGCATCCTGCGCCTTTTCGGAGGTTTTCCACAAAATCGACGCGCAGCCTTCAGGGCTGATGACCGAATAGATCGAATACTGCAGCATCACCACCTGGTCGGCCACCGAGATGGCCAGCGCACCGCCGGAGCCACCCTCGCCGATGATGGTGGTGATGATCGGCACTTCTAACTGCGCCATTTCGAAGATGTTGCGACCGATGGCCTCGGACTGGCCGCGTTCCTCGGCTTCGATGCCGGGGTAGGCGCCCGGCGTGTCAACAAAAGTAAACACCGGCATCCTGAATTTTTCCGCCGTCTTCATCAAGCGCAGCGCCTTGCGGTAGCCCTCGGGCTTGCTCATGCCGAAATTGCGCAGGCCGCGCTCCTTGGTATCACGGCCTTTTTGATGGCCCAGTACCATGCAGGCATTGCCGTTGAAGCGGGCCAGGCCGCCGACGATGCTCAGGTCGTCGGCAAAATGCCGGTCGCCATGCAGTTCGACAAAATCGGTGAAGAGGTCCCGGATGTAGTCCAGCGTGTAGGGCCGCTCGGCATGGCGAGCGATCTTGGTGATCTGCCAGGGCGTCAGGACGCTGTAGATGTCCTTGGTGAGTTGCTGGCTTTTTTTCGCCAGTTGCTCTATTTCATCCGAAATATCGACCGCTGACTCGGTTTGCACATAACGCAATTCTTCAATTTTTCCTTCAAGCTCCGCAATCGGCTGCTCGAAATCGAGAAATGTCTTTTTTGCCATGTTAATCCTCAGACTTTTAATTCTTGATCGGGCAGTCGGTGAAGCGAACTGCACACCGTCCGTCAGGCGCCGGACACAATTTTCGGATCCAGCGAGCGCCAAATATACCAAGTCGCCACGCTGCAGTACGGCGCCCAGGCGGCGGCGACTTCCCGTGCGTCGCTGCGGCTGACCGATTCGCCGGAAAAATAGTTGTGGCTGATGCCATTGATCAGCCCGACATCGTCGAGCGGCAGCACGTTGGGCCGCGTCAGGTAAAACATCAGGAACATCTCGGCCGTCCAGCGGCCGATGCCGCGAATCGCGATCAACTCGGCAATGATGGTTTCATCGTCCATCGCCTGCCAATCCTGCACATGAACGCGGCCGGCGTCGAAATGAATCGACAGGTCCACCAGGTATTCGACCTTTCGCGCACTCAGGCCAGCCGCGCGCATGTCGTCAATCTTCAGGCGCAGCACATGGGCTGGCGTCATTTCAGCGGGCAAGGCGGCAAAGCGGTGCCAGACGGTCTGCGCGGCCTTCACGGAAATCTGCTGGCCGACAATGCTGCGCGCCAGCGTGCTGAAGGCATCGCCACGCGACTGCAGGCAGGTGCTGCCGAACTGCGGAATCAGGCGTTTCATGACCCGGTCCTTCTTGACCAGGTGCTTGCAGGCATCCAGCCAGTACGGCGGCACGATGATGGTGGGTTCCGGGGCGCCAGCCTTGTCGGTGAGTTCGATGGGCGCTACATTGGCTGTGTCGGCGCTTACTATGTTTTTCATAGCTGCTGGCCCATGACAGACGTGCGCAAAAGGCATGAAACGCTTAAAAATTTTGAGTTTTTCACGATTTCACCTCCCAGCTCGTTCCCTGGGGCGAGTCTTTCAGCACGATGCCCTGGTCCACCAGTTCGGTGCGGATGCGGTCTGCCGCCGCAAAGTCCCTGGCCTGCTTGGCTTCAGCACGCTGCATGATCAGCGCTTGGATGGCCTCGTCGTCCAGCCTTGACCCAGCCTGCAGGTAAGCCGAGGGCTCGGTTTGCAGCAGGCCCAGGCAGGCGCCCAGCGCTTTCAGCAGCCCGGCCAGTTCGGCGGAACCGGTCCGGTTTACCTCGCCCGCCAGATCGAACAGCACCGCCATCGCTTCGGGCGTGCCAAAGTCCTCGTCCATCGCTGCTTTGAAACGGGCGGCAAACGGACCCGCCCAGTTGATCATCACCGCAGCCGGCTTCACCAGATCCAGGGCGGTATACAGGCGCTTGAGCGCATTGCGCGCATCGTCGAGGTGGGCGTCGCTGTAGTTGAGTGCGCTGCGGTAGTGCGCGCGCAGGATGAAAAAGCGCACGGTTTCGGCATCGTATTTTTCCAGCACCTCGCGGATGGTGAAGAAATTGCCCAGCGACTTGGACATTTTCTCGTTGTCCACGCGCACGAAGCCGTTGTGCACCCAAAAACGGGCCAGCGGCTGGCCATTGGCGCCTTCGCTCTGGGCAATCTCGTTTTCGTGGTGCGGAAACTGCAGGTCGGCGCCGCCGCCATGGATGTCGAAGGTCTCGCCCAGCGTGGCGCAGCTCATGGCCGAGCATTCGATGTGCCAGCCAGGCCGGCCTTTGCCATAGTCATGGCCCAACGCGGCGCTGTCCCACTTCGCGTCCTCGGGTTCGGTGTCCTTGGCCGACTTCCACAGCACGAAGTCCAGCGGGTCGTCCTTGCCTTCGAGCACGGCGACGCGCTCGCCAGCGCGCAACTCGTCAAGCGACTTGCCCGACAGCTTGCCGTAGCCAACAAACTTGCGCACCGCGTAGTTCATGTCGCCGCCCGAACCGCGGTAGGCCAGTCCTTTTTTTTCAAGGGTGCCGATCATCGCCAGCATCTGCGGCACGTAATCGGTCGCGCGCGGCTCCAGCGTTGGCGGCTCGATGTTCAGGGCGCCGATGTCCTGGTGCATGGCCTGAATCATCTCGTCGGTCAAAGCGCGTATCGTGATGCCGCGCTCGACAGCGCGCTTGATGATCTTGTCGTCGATGTCGGTGATGTTGCGCACATAGGCGACCTGATAGCCGCTGACCTTGAGCCAGCGCTGCACCACGTCAAAGGCCATCATCATCCGCGCATGGCCGATGTGGCAAAGATCGTAAATCGTCATGCCGCAAACATACATGCGGACCTGGCCGGGAACAATAGGGGAAAAATCTTCTACGGCACGCGACAACGTGTTGTAAATGCGAAGGCTCATGGAAATTGGCTGGATGCGTGTTCTGACGTGGAAATGCCAGGAAGAAAAAAAGAAAAACCTGAATATCCGCGCGCCACCGGCGGCGATGGCGCTGAAAAAAGAAGCGAAATTCTTCGGAAAAAACCGGGAAGGAACAACAGGGCAAGGAGGGTGACTATACCCCCTCAGCTAGAATTAAACACTATTTCGAGCCGGTCCGGGCAGCTGTCAGGGTGCGAAAATTCGGCCCGGACCGGCTTGTCACCTCGCCACCTTGCGCCTTCGCGCGGCCCCCTGTTTGCCCAAAAACAACGAGAGTCCTATGCCCACGCGAGCCGTTCATTTCTGCAAGCCCTTTTCATTTTTGCCAGCCACCCTATTGCTGTTCGCGCTGCTTGGCTCGCCGGCAGTCCATGCCGACGAGTACACCGATGTCAACCAGCTGATCAGCGCCGGTCAGTTCCCCCAGGCGCTGGCCAGCGCCGACCGCTACCTGGCGGCCAAGCCGCGCGATCCGCAGATGCGCTTCCTCAAGGGTGTGGTCCAGAGCGGATCTGCCCAGACCGCCGAAGCCATGGAAACCTTTGCCCAGCTCAACCGGGACTATCCGGAACTGCCCGAGCCCTACAACAACCTGGCCGTGTTGTATGCCGGCTTGGGCCAGTTCAACAAGGCCAGGGAATCGCTGGAAATGGCCATTCGGCTGAACCCGCGCTATGCCACCGCCCATGAAAACCTGGGCGACATCCACGCCCGGCTGGCCAGCCAGTCCTACAGCCGCGCGCTGCAGCTCAATGCCGCGAACGCCGCGTTACCACCCAAGCTGGCACTGGTCAACCAGTTGCTGATGCCCGCCGCCAAGGCTGCCATACCAGCCAAGACGCCTTGATTTCAATATTTACCTTTTGAAAGAAATCCACTCCATGAAAATTCCTGGCACCGCTATCACCCGCCGAAGCACAACGCTCCTGCTGGCCGCCCTTACCTGGAGCGCCGGCGTGGCCCTAGCGGCCGAGCCCGCGCCCAAGGTCAAATTTGCCACCAGCGAAGGCGACTTTGTGGTCGAGGTCTATCCCGACAAGGCGCCCAAGACGGTCGAGAATTTTCTCCAGTACGTCAAGGACAGGCACTATGACGGCACGATTTTTCACCGGGTGATCAGCAACTTCATGGTGCAGGGCGGTGGCTACGATGCCGCTTATGCCGAAAAGAAAACCCGCGCCCCGGTGGTGCATGAAGGCCGCGAGGCGCTGGCCAAGGGCGGCCCGAAAAACGTCGTTGGCACGCTGGCCATGGCCCGCACGAATGACCCCAACTCCGCCTCGTCGCAGTTTTTTATCAACGTGAATGACAATGACTTCCTGAACCCGAGCGCCCTGGCCCCCGGCTACACAGTGTTCGGCAAGGTCACCAGCGGCATGGACGTGGTGGGCAAGATCAAGTCCGTGGCCACCGGCAGCGGTGGCCCTTTCCCGTCGGACGTTCCCAAGACGCCCGTCATGATCAAATCTGCAACCCTTGTCAACTAACCCACTCTTAAAGGAAAAACACATGAGCAATCCTAAAGTCGAACTGCACATTGCCAAATACGGCGTCATCACCCTGGAACTTGACGCTGAAAAAGCGCCCAAGTCGGTCGCCAACTTCCTGAGCTACGTCAACAAGGGCCATTACGACGGCACGGTGTTCCACCGTGTGATTCCGGGCTTCATGGTCCAGGGCGGCGGGTTTGCGGTCGGCATGACGCAAAAACCGACCGACGGCGAGATCGAGAACGAAGCCACCAACGGCCTGAAAAACGACATGTACACCGTCGCCATGGCCCGCACCAATGCGCCGCATTCGGCCAGTTCGCAGTTCTTCATCAACGTCGGCAACAACGGCTTTCTGAACCACACCGGCCAGAACGCTTCGGGCTGGGGTTACGCCGTGTTCGGCAAGGTCGTCTCGGGCACCGAGGTGGTGGACCAGATCAAGGCCGTCAAGACCGGCCGCAAGGGTTTTCATGACGACGTTCCGCTCGAAGACGTGGTGATCGAAAAAGCCGTCGCGCTGGCCTGAAGCGGCCGCCGGACTGAGCCCGTCTGAGTCCGCCATGCAACCTTTTGCGACCGTGCCCCCTTTGGCCGAGCTTGTGGCTCCGCCATCGTGGCGCACGGTCGATTTCATTTCCGACCTGCACCTGAACGCCGACGAGCCCGCCACCTTCGAGGCCTGGCAGGCTTATATGCAGGGCACGCCGGCCGATGCGGTGTTCATCCTGGGCGACCTGTTTGAAGTCTGGGTCGGCGACGATGCCGTCAGCGCCGACTTCAAGGCCCAGCCGGAAGCGAGTTTTGAAAACCGCTGCGCCAGCGTGCTGGCCCAGGCGGGCAGCCGGCTGGCGCTTTTTTTCATGCACGGCAACCGCGATTTCCTGGTCGGCCCGGATCTCATGGACGCCTGCCACGCCAGCTTGCTCGGCGACCCGACGGCACTTGGCTTTGCCGGCCGGCGCTGGCTGCTGTCGCATGGCGATGCGCTGTGCCTGGACGACACCGACTACCTGGCGTTCCGCCGCCAGGTGCGCAGCCCCGGCTGGCAGCAGGCCTTCCTGGCCCGGCCGCTGGCCGAACGCTTGGGCCTGGCGCGCGAGATGCGTCGTCAAAGCGAGGCGCGCAAACGCTCAGGCATGGACTACGGCGACGTGGACCACAATGCCGCGCGGCAGTGGCTGGAGGCAGCGAATGCTCCCACACTGATCCACGGCCACACCCACAAGCCCGCGTTGCACGACCTGGGCAAGGGCCTGTCACGCATGGTGCTGAGCGACTGGGACGCCGGGGCCAGCGTACCGCGCGCCGAAGTGCTTCGACTGGACAGCAGCGGCCTGCAGCGCATCGCCGTGGATTGCGCATGAGGCCTGCACCTTGCTGAACTGGCTGAACTGGCTGAACAGCCTGGCGGGCGCCCTCGGTCTGCCCGGCACCCGACCCAAGGCCATTCCTGAAGCGCTGTGGCAATCGACGCTGCAGCATTACCCTTTCCTGGCGCGGCTTCCCCCCGCCGAGCGTCAGGCGCTTCGCTTGACCGTGGGCCGGTTCCTGCAGAACAAGGAATTCAGCGGCGCGCACGACCTGGAAGTGACCGACGAAATGGCCGTGGCGATTGCCGCGCAGGCGTGTTTGCCGGTTCTGCACCTGGGCCTTGGCTGGTATGACGATTTCACCGGCATCGTCGTGCATCCCGGCGCCATGCTGGCGCGGCGCAAGGCCATCGATCACGCCGGCGTGGTTCACGACTACCGGGAAGCGCTGCTGGGCGAAGCAATGCAAGGCGGCCCGGTCACCCTGAGCTGGCAGGATGTGGCTGCCTCGGGCAGTTCAGCCGAACATGGCCACAACGTGGTGATCCACGAATTCATCCACAAGATCGACATGCGCGATGGCGCGGCCGACGGCTGCCCGCCCCTGCCCTCGCGCGCCGCCCATGCTGCCTGGCACGACACCATGCAGGCCGCCTACGACCGCTTTTGCGAGCAGGTCGCCATGGCCGAACGCTTCGGCGGCGAGCCGCCCTGGCTCGACGCCTATGGCGCCAGCGCGCCGGCTGAATTCTTTGCCGTGGCCTGCGAGGCTTATTTCGTGAACCGCGAACGCTTCATCCATGACTTTGCCGACGTGTCCTGTCTGTTTGACCAGTTTTTCAAGCAAAAATAGGCTTTTGCGCAAGCAGTACTTATGCTTGCAGCTATATATTTAATAGCATCGAAGGTCGGTTCAGGGAACGGTGACGCGACACCGGCGCCTGCACAGCTTTCAGGACTTACGCTTTACTAACAATAAAAAGTGTAGATTCCAGCCACGTCAGCGGGTCATCAGGCAAGACACCGGCCAAAAACAAAAAATTCCATGAACATCTTCAAGCAGCTGTTTGGCCGCTTCCTCGCTTCGCGCCACACCCGTCACCTGTTTCGCCGCCGGGTCATCCTGGAGTCGCTGCCCAAGGAATCGACCGCCCCGGCGCTTACAGCGTTGGCCGAGAACGGCATCACCGTGAAGGTGCTGACCGGCGACAATGCGCTGGTGACCGCCGAAGTCTGCCGCCAGGTCGGCCTGCAGGTTGCAAGGCAACGTGCTGGGCCCGCAAATTGACACGATGGACGACCAGGCGCTGGCCGAAGCGGTCGAGCACCACACCATTTTTGCCAAGTTCTCGCCGCTGAACAAGGAGCGCATCGTGCGCAGCCTGCGCAGCAACGGCCACGTCGTCGGCTTTATGGGCGACGGCATCAACGACGCGCCGGCGCTGCGGGCCGCCGACATCGGCATTTCGGTGAATACCGCCGTCGATATTGCCAAGGATGCGGCCGACATCATCCGGTTGGAGCGCAGCCTGCCCGCTGCTGGGCATGACGTTGTTCATCACAGTGGCGGACATTTTTCTGCCCATGGGGCCCTTGGCCAGTTATTTCAAGCTGGAAGCGCTGCCGCTGGCCTATTTTGGCTGGCTGGTGGCGATATTGCTGGGCTATGCGGTGCTGACGACGCTGATGAAACGCGATGACATCCGGCGTTTTGGCTGGCAGTAGCCAAGCAGGCGCCGCGCTGCAGCCCGCGCGGCTTAATCTTCCTTTAAGGCGGCAGTTTTAGGATGGGCATGCAAAAGTCCGGCGAAAGCCTCATCTGCTGTTGCCAACCCACCCAATTGCCTGAACGGCCACTCAAAAAAAAGAAGCACCATGCGCAAACGCACTTCCATTGCGACAGTCAGCAGCAAACCCTATGCGTCCCTGGCCGTGCTGCTTCACTGGACGCTGGCCGTCCTGATCATCGGGATGGTCGCGCTGGGCTGGTACATGACGGAGATTGAAGACGATCCGGGCAGCGCCTGGTTCTTCACCCTGCACAAATCCATCGGCCTGGTGATTGCCGGGCTGGTGCTTTTGCGCCTGGTCTGGCGGCTGGGTCATCTGCCCGAGCCCTTGCCCGCCAGACTGCCGTCCTGGCAGGTCAACGCGTCACGGGCAACCCACGGGCTGCTGTACGCCGCCATGCTGGCCATGCCCACGTTTGGCATCGTCGGTTCGCTGCTGAGCAAGAAAGGCATCGTGTTTTTTGGACTTCCCCTGCCCCGGGTGTTTCAAGCCAATCACGACCTGGCGGAAACCTTCTTCAATGCGCACTCATTCACCACCTGGATTTTGGTGGTGCTGGTGTCGCTGCATGTGCTGGCCGGGCTCAAGCATCTGGTGATTGACAAAGACGGGGTTTTCCAGCGGATGTGGTTTTCACGTTAAGGCACGCACGATGGCAATCGATCCACTTGAGTCCCTCCCGTCGCAGGAAGCCGATGAATCGGCTTTTTCCAAATTCCGCAAGCTGAACCAGTGCGTCGCCATCACGGTGGCGCTGCTGGCCACCTTCATGGGCATCTGCAAGGTCAAGGACGACAACATCGTCCAGTCCATGCAGCAGGCCCAGGCCAACAAGATCGACCACTGGAATTTCTACCAGGCGCGCAACATCCGCGAGGAAGTGGCCAAGGGAACGCTGCTTCAGCTGCGGCTTGCCGCGCCTTCCCAGCCAGCCTCGGAACGCGCGCATTACCAGCAGGCGATTGACCAGTATGCGCAACTGGCTGCGGATCAGGCCAAAAAGAAGGATGAGTTGAAGGCTCAGGCCGAGCAGGACCAAAAGGACTACGACGCCGCCAACTTCCGGGATGACCAGTTTGACCTGGCCGATGCACTGCTGGCGATTGCAATTTCCCTGCTGGCGGTGACGGCGCTGACGCATTTCTGGTGGTTGTACTTCGTGGCGCTGGTGCCCACGGGCTTTGGCGTGCTGATGGGTTTGTCAGGACTGGCTGGCTGGGGCATTCACCCGGATGCGCTGATCCGGTTGTTGTCGTGACCGGAGTTATCTTGGCAACTCGGCCACCCTTGTTGCCGAACTTGCACGGCGGAGGTGGCTGGGCAGCGACTGTTTGATACGTGGCGGACTACGGGAAACCTCGTTGCGCTACGCGTATCGATGAGCGCTGGCAGGAGGCCCGACCCCAAAGACGCAAAGGCGCTCTGCAAAAAGGCGCGTTCTTTGAAAAAACGCAAGAAAAATGGTTTTACCGCTTTATTCATAAGCACTTTTAGCTATTTTTTAAATAGCATTTCACAACATCCGAGGGGCAGCGCCGTAGAGCCAGGGGATGTCCAGCAGCTTTTCTCCCAGCAGCTTCATCGAGGCATCGCGCGCCCAGCGCAGTGGCCCCCGGGCATGGAATATCTGGCCGTTGCGCATCGACCGGGCCTGCACCCGGGCATTGCGCTGCCAGCGGTTCAGGGCATAGCGCTGCAGCACCGTCGGCACGTCGAAAGCCGGGTCCCGGGCCACGGCCAGCATGGAACCCAGTTCGGCCGCATCTTCAATCGCCATGCCGGCGCCCTGCGCCAGGTAGGGCCGCATCGGGTGCGCCGCATCGCCGAGCAGGGCCACACGGCCCTGGGCCTGCTGGTGCGCACCGCTCATGGGCGGCCGGTCGCTTAGCGGCCACAGACGCCAGCTGGGGCTGTCCTTGCCGCCGCCATCGGTCACCGCCTGGATCAGGTCCTGCAGCAACTTGGCCGTTTGACCCATGGCTTGCTGCAGGTCGGCCGCGTTGGCATGGTGGTCCCAGCTTTGCAGGTCGCCCGCCACCTGGCCCTGGACAATGACCACCACGTTCAGCCATTCGCCGCTGCGCACCGGGTAATGCACCACATGCAGCCGGGGGCCCAGCCAGACGGTGACCTGCTGGCTGCGCAGTCGCGCCGGCAGCCTGATTTGCGACAGCATGGCGCGGTAGGCCAAGTGGCCGGTGGCACGCGGCGGCGCATCGTTCAGCATCTGCTGGCGCAAGCGGCTCCAGAGCCCATCGGCGCCAATCAGCGCATCGCCCTCGACTTCCAGCAATGGCGCGGCTTGCACGGGATGCAGGCCAAGGGTGGACGCCGCTGCAGGCTGCGTTCGCAAGGTGACGGCGTGTCCGCTGTCGGCATAGGCGGTCACGGAAGTGTTCAGCTTGAGCCAGACATGGTCGCGCGCCTGTACGCCTTGGAGCAGCAACGCATGCAGGTCAGCGCGGTGAAGGGTCAGGTAAGGCGCGCCGTATTTTTTCAGCGCGCGCTGGCCAAGCGGCAACGTGCCCAGTTCCTGGCCCGACAGGGCGTCACGCACCACCAGGCGCTCGGGAAAGGCTGCCACCCGCTCCAGTGCGCCCTGCAGGCCCCAGTCATGCAGCAGCCTGACCACGTTCGGTCCCAGCTGGACGCCCGCGCCGACTTCGCTAAAGACAGGCGCCCGCTCGTACAGCCGGACACCCCAGCCAGCGCGCGATATGGCCAACGCCGCCGCGAGCCCGCCGATGCCGCCGCCGGCAATCAAGGCCTGGCGCCTCATGCGCGGCACGCTGCAAGGGTCATGGTTTCAGCACAAGCCCCGGATTTGCGCACACGGTCAGCGCCGGCCCTCATGCCGCGAGCAGCTGCCGCAGCACGTAAGGCAGGATGCCGCCGTTGCGGTAGTAGTCCACCTCGATCGGCGTGTCGACGCGCAGGATCACCGTGACTTCCTGGTGCGTGCCATCGGCACGGGTAATGTGCAGTTTGGCTTCGCTTTGCGGCTTGAGTTCGGGGTGCGGAATCACCTCGACGGTTTCTGAACCGACGAGCTTGAGCGTCTCCCACGACTCACCCGGCAAAAACTGCAGCGGCAGCACGCCCATGCCGACCAGGTTGCTGCGGTGAATCCGCTCGAAACTGCGCGCCACCACCGCCTTGATACCCAGCAGCTGCGTGCCCTTGGCGGCCCAGTCGCGCGACGAGCCCGTGCCGTATTCCTCGCCGGCAAAAATCACCGTCGGCGTGTTTTCTGCGATGTATTTCATGGCGGCATCGTAAATCGGCATTTTTTCGATCACGCTGTCCGGCGTATGGTGACCGGGGTGGAACAGCGTGACGCCGCCCTCCTCGCGCGAGCCGTCTTTGTCGGCAGGAATCATCAGGTTCTTGATGCGCACGTTGGCAAAGGTGCCGCGCATCATCACGTCATGGTTGCCTCGGCGCGAACCGTAACTGTTGAAGTCGGCCTTTTGCACGCCGTGGGCTTGCAGCCACCGCCCGGCGGGCGAACTGCCTTTGATCGAGCCGGCCGGCGAAATGTGGTCGGTGGTGATCGAGTCGCCAAACAGCGCCATGATGCGCGCGCCCGTTACAGAAAACTCATTGTTTTGGCCTGTAGCGCCCGTCCCGCCTGCGGAGGTTGCTTTCATTTCCATAGCAAAGTCGGCAAAGAACGGCGGCTCGGCAATGTAGGTGCTGGCCGGCCAGGTGTAGGCGTTGCCGGTCACGCCATGGATACCCGCCCAGAGCTGGCCCGGCTCGGTCTTGACCTTCGCGTAGTTGGCGCGGAAGGCTTCACCATTCATGGCGAACTTCATCAGCGCCTGGATTTCATCGCTGGACGGCCACACGTCGCGCAGGAACACTTCCTTGCCGTCCGTGCCCTTGCCCAGCGGCTCGGTGGTCAGGTCGCGCAGCACCGAGCCGGCCAGCGCGTAGGCCACGACCAGCGGCGGGCTGGCCAGGAAGTTGGCCTTGATGTTGGGATGGATGCGCGCCTCGAAATTGCGGTTGCCCGACAGCACGGCGGCGCACACCAGGTCGCTGTCGTTGATGGCCTCGTTCAGCTCGGCCGTCAGGTCGCCCGAGTTGCCGATGCAGGTGGTGCAACCGTAGCCGACCAGGTCAAAACCGAGCTGCTCCAGATACGGCAACAACCCGGTTTCGGTCAGGTACTCGGTCACGATGCGCGAGCCCGGTGCCAGCGAGGTCTTGATGTGCGGCTGAACGCACAGGCCTGCCTCGACCGCTTTCTTGGCCAGCAGACCGGCAGCCAGCAGCACGCTGGGGTTGGAGGTGTTGGTGCAGCTGGTGATGGCGGCAATCAGCACGTCGCCGTTGCCCACGGTCAGCCCCCTTGAGGCTGCCTGCGTCGCCGGTGTGCCAACGCTGGCCACCTGGCCGCCCTGCTCATGCGCCATCGCCAGCGTCGGGCGGTTGGCCTCCATTTCCACCACCGAGCGCTCGGCACCCATGGGGGTGGGTGGCGCACCGGGCAGCGTTTCGGCACGCTCCGCGTCGGGGTGCCGCACCAGATGGCGCGTGTTGAGCGTGCTGGCGGGCTGGTTGAAACCGTTTTCCGCATTCGATTTGCTGTAGAGCGAACAGAACTGACTGGCGACGTTACCCAACTCGATGCGGTCCTGCGGCCGTTTCGGGCCGGCCAGGCTGGGCGTGACCTCATCAAGGTTCAGCCTGACAACCTGGGAATAGTCGATCTCACCGGCGGCGGCCACGCCGAACAGGCCTTGCGCCCGAAAGTAAGCCTCGAAGGCTTCGATTTCCTCTTCAGTGCGGCCAGTGCCCCGGAAGTAGTCGATCGTCTTTTCATCGACCGGAAAGAAACCCATGGTGGCGCCGTATTCGGGCGCCATGTTGCCAATGGTGGCGCGGTCGGGCAAGGCCAGGCTGCGGGTGCCTTCGCCAAAAAATTCGACAAACTTGCCGACGACCTTTTCACGGCGCAGGGTTTCGGTCACGCGCAGCACCAGGTCGGTGGCGGTGACACCCTCGCGCAGCTGGCCGGTCAGCTCCATGCCGACCACGTCAGGCGTCAGCAAATACACCGGCTGGCCGAGCATGGCAGCTTCGGCCTCGATGCCGCCCACGCCCCAACCCACCACGCCGATGCCGTTGATCATGGTGGTGTGGCTGTCGGTGCCGACCAGCGTGTCGGGGTAATACACCGCATCGGCGTCATCGCCGCTTTTATGCACACCACGCGCCAGGAACTCGAGGTTGACCTGGTGCACGATGCCAAAGCCCGGCGGCACGACGCCGAAGGTGTCGAATGCCTGCATGCCCCATTTCATGAATTCGTAGCGTTCCTGGTTACGCTGGAATTCAAGCTTCATGTTCAGGTCGATGGCATCCTTGGTGCCGAAATAATCGACCATGATCGAATGGTCGACCACCAAATCGACCGGTACCAAAGGCTCGATGGCCTTCGGATCCTTGCCCAGACGGGCGGCGACGCTGCGCATGGCGGCCAGGTCGGCCAGCAGCGGCACGCCGGTGAAGTCCTGCAGCACCACGCGCGACACGACAAACGGGATTTCGGCGGTGCGCTCGGCCTGCGGCGCCCAGTGGGCGAGTTGCTCGACATGTTCGGCCGTGACTTTCTTGCCGTCGCAGTTGCGCAGCACCGATTCCAGCACGATGCGCACCGACACCGGCAGGCGCTTGACGCTGGGGTATTGTTCGGCCAGTGCCGGCAGGGAATAGAACTTTCCAGCCTTGCCGGAAGCCGGCTGGAAGGTCTTCAACGTAGAGGCAAAGGCATGCGCAGCCTTCGAAGAAGGGCTAGCGTGGGTAGGCGCATTGGCCATGGCAGTCTCCTTTTGGGTAAATCATCAAGCCACATTCTGGCAGGCAGCGGGCCAATCAGGAATAGGAAAGCCGAACGACCTGATGCAGCGCAAGCGCTTTGCAGTTGGTGGCTTCGACAATGGCCACATGACGCGCAAGAAACCCGAATTGCTCTCGCCGCCCTCCGGCTCGCTCGACAAAATGCGCGCCGCCCAAGACCTTGGTGCCGATGCGGTGTATGCCGGCCAGCCACGCTATTCGCTGCGGGCGCGCAACAATGAGTTGCGACTGGAACAGCTCCAGACAGGAATTCATGAAGCCCATGCGCGCGGCAGGAAACTTTTTGCCTGCGGGCAGGTCGTTCAACCCGGCGTTGATCAATCGGTTGGAAGGCCCGGCCACCCGCGGCTGCAACAGCGGTTTCCTGGAACGCCAACCGGCGCAGAATACGCAAAACTATTGCACCGGCATCTCTGAAATTCGCCTCAGCCCGTTTTCCGGCGAAGTCAGGCCCATACGCGAAAACTGGGCCGAGGTGAAAACCAGGAAACTTTCCAGGTCGGCAACCGGCTCGAAGTGATTCATCCGGATGGCAACCGGGTTGCGCCATCACACACATGGAAAACGCGACGGTGACGCTGTCAGGGTGGCTTCAGGCAGCCCTGTGCGGGTGTGCATTCCGCTTGAAGAGGCGGCTGATGAGGCGCTACTGGACCACCTGATCGATCCCGTCAGCAAACTGTCACAGCCAACGTGCAACTAGGCTGAAATTTTTTTAACAGCAGCCAATCCATAAGGGGCCGGCGCCAATGCCTGTTTTTAATATGAAATTCAGCCGGGTGTGATGCAGCATTGGCCTCGGGCTGAAATCCGCTCATGCCTGCCGCCGTGCTTGTCGGTAAGTACCGACAGCCAGGCAAGCCAGCGGCTGATTCGTGTTTGGCAGGCCCCGGCCTAAAGTCAATGAACAATTCAACCACTTCACGGAGACTTCATGAGCACCACGACAACAGAGCACCAGAAACTTTGGGATCTGATCAAGGACATCAAGTTCGGCATGTTCACGCACCGCCATGAAAACGGCATGATGCACAGCCAGCCGCTGACGACCCAGAACAAGAACATGGACGAAGGCAATCGGCTGTACTTCTTTGTCTCCCGTAGTGGAGAGATCGCCAGGCATGTGGTGCAGGATGACAACGTGAATGTCTCCTATGCCGACACCGGTGACGACAGTTATGTTTCGGTGTCGGGCAAGGCGCTGATCGTCGAAGACATGGGCAAGAAAGAAGCGCTGTGGACGCCGATGGCCAAGGCCTGGTTCCCAGGCGGTCCGACCGACCCGGACGTTGCGCTGCTGGAAGTCCTCATCAGCCATGCCGAGTACTGGGATGTGAAAGAAAGCAAGATGGTCCAGGTGGCCAAAATGCTGACGGCTGCCGTCACCGGAACCCCCCCTGAAAAGATGGGCGATCACAAGGAATTGCGGATGTAATTCCGGCGTTCGATGAAAAGGAGCCACAAGGCCCGCAAAAAAGCCCCGCGGCTAAAAACAGCGGGGCTTTTTCAATGAAGCAAGCCGGGCAGCCTGTCACCGGCTATTGCGAAGCCAGGCTTAAACTGGCAGCGCGTCCTTGACCGTGTCGGCCATGTCGGTGTAATCCTTGACCTGGTCGAAGTTCAGGTACTGGTACACCTTGTCGCTGGCAGCCGTCAGCACCTGCATGTCGGCCATGTATTCGGCCTTGGTCGGAATCCGGCCCAGCTTGGAGCAGATCGCAGCCAGTTCCGCGGAACCCAGGTACACGTTGGAGTTCTTGCCCAGACGGTTTGGAAAGTTGCGCGTCGAGGTCGAGAACACGGTGGCACCCTCTTTCACCTGCGCCTGGTTGCCCATGCACAGTGAGCAGCCGGGCATTTCCATGCGGGCGCCGGCAGAACCGAGCACGCCGTAATGGCCCTCTTCGCTCAGCTGCTTGGCGTCCATCTTGGTCGGCGGCGCCATCCACAGCTTGACCGGAATGTCGCGCTTGCCTTCAAGCAGCTTGGACGCGGCACGGAAATGGCCGATGTTGGTCATGCAGCTGCCGATGAACACTTCGTCGATGACGCTTCCGGCGACATCGCTCAGGGTTTTCACATCGTCCGGATCGTTCGGGCAGGCCACGATGGGCTCGTGGATGTCGGCCAGGTCGATCTCGATGACGGCGGCGTATTCGGCGTCGGCATCGCCCTTGAGCAGCTGCGGGTCGGCCAGCCACTTTTCCATCGCGGCAATGCGGCGCTTGATGGTGCGCACATCCGAGTAGCCGGTGGCAATCATCCACTTCAGCATGGTGATGTTGCTGGTGATGTACTCGATGATCGGCTCCTTGTTCAGGTGCACCGTGCAGCCGCCGGCAGAACGCTCGGCCGACGCATCGCTGAGTTCGAACGCCTGCTCGACCTTCAGGTCGGGCAAGCCTTCGATTTCCAGAATGCGGCCCGAGAAAATGTTGACCTTGCCCTGCTTGGCCACGGTCAGCAAGCCGGCCTTGATGGCGTACAGCGGAATCGCGTTCACCAAGTCGCGCAGCGTGATGCCGGGCTGCATCTCGCCTTTGAAGCGAACCAGCACCGACTCGGGCATGTCCAGCGGCATGACGCCGGTGGCCGCGCCAAAAGCGACCAGGCCGGAGCCGGCCGGGAAGCTGATGCCGATCGGGAAACGCGTGTGGCTGTCGCCCCCAGTGCCGACGGTGTCGGGCAGCAGCATGCGGTTGAGCCAGCTGTGGATGATGCCGTCGCCCGGACGCAGCGGAATGCCGCCCCGGTCGCTCATGAAGTCTGGCAACTCATGGTGCATCTTCACATCGACCGGCTTGGGGTAGGCAGCGGTGTGGCAGAACGATTGCATGACCAGATCGGCGGAAAACCCCAGGCAGGCCAGGTCTTTCAACTCGTCGCGCGTCATCGGGCCGGTGGTGTCCTGCGAGCCGACCGAGGTCATTTTCGGTTCGCAATAGGTGCCGGGACGAACGCCCTGGCCTTCCGGCAGGCCGACCGCGCGACCGACCATCTTTTGCGCCAGCGTGAAGCCGCGTTCGGTGGCTTCAGGGTTTTGCGGCAGGCGGAACAGCGTGGACACGGGCAGGCCCAGCGCAAAGCGCGCCTTGGCGGTCAGGCCACGGCCGACGATCAGCGGAATGCGGCCGCCGGCGCGCACTTCGTCAAACAGCACCTCGCTTTTGAGCTTGAACTCGGCAATCACTTCGCCGTTCTTCAGCGCCTTGCCGTCGTAAGGCCGCAGTTCGATCACGTCGCCCATGGCCATCTGGCTCACGTCGAGTTCGATCGGCAGCGCGCCGGAGTCTTCCATCGTGTTGTAGAAAATCGGGGCAATCTTGCTGCCCAGGCAGACGCCGCCAAAGCGCTTGTTCGGCACGAACGGAATGTCCTGGCCGGTGAACCACAGCACCGAGTTGGTGGCGGACTTGCGGGAAGAACCGGTTCCGACGACGTCGCCGACGTAAGCGACCAAGTTGCCTTTGGCCTTGAGTTCTTCGATGAACCTGACCGGACCGCGCTTGCCGTCTTCTTCAGGGATGACGCCGGGACGGGCATTTTTGTGCATCGCCAGCGCATGCAGCGGAATGTCGGGGCGGCTCCAGGCGTCGGGCGCGGGCGACAGGTCGTCGGTGTTGATCTCGCCGGCGACCTTGAACACGGTCAACTGGATCGACTGCGGCACTTCGGGACGGCTGGTGAACCATTCGGCATCAGCCCAGCTTTGCAACACGGCTTTGGCGTAGGTGTTGCCTTTTTCGGCTTTTTCCTGCACGTCATGGAACTGGTCGAACATCAGCAGTGTGGTTTTCAGGCCGCTGGCAGCCTGGGCGGCCACGCTGTCTTCGACGTCGTCCAGCAATGCAATCATCGGGCTGATGTTGTAGCCGCCCAGCATGGTGCCCAGCAGTTGCGTGGCTTTTCCACGCGACAGCACGGAACATGTTTCAGTGCCGTGTGCCACGGCGGCGAGGTAACTGGCCTTGACCTTGGCAGCGGCATCGACACCGGCCGGAACGCGGTGGGTGATCAGGTCCAGCAGGAAGGCTTCTTCGCCTGCGGGCGGGTTCTTCAGCAGTTCGATGACCTCGCCGGTCTGCTGGGCCGACAAAGGCAGCGGTGGAATGCCCAGGACGGCACGTTCGGCAACATGGTTACGGTAGGTTTGCAGGAACTCGGTTGACATGGCTGCCCTCTAATTGAAGTTATTGGAAATCGTGGTGACCAAGAAAACGACGTTTACTTGGCAGGGACCGGATTGGCAACCACCGGAGGTGGTGCATCCAGAATGCTGGCGGGCGGGTTCAGCTTGAGGTTCTGGGCCACTACCAGTTGCGCCGGGCTGGTGCATTCATCGGCCAGGCGGATGCCCTGTTTCTGGCTCATCAACATGGACTTGTTGGCCAGTTGCAGCCAGACAGCGCCGGCCTTCTGGTCTTCCAGGCGAATGGCGCCGGTAGACGTGGCCACCGGAAACATCCGGTAGCTGAAGTTCTTGCCCTGCAGGTCGAAATACCCCGGATTCTTGACATCGGCGGTCAGCGTGACCGAGGCGCCCAGCTCGCACGGCATCTTGCCCACCTGCACTTGCTCTGCAATTGCCAGCTCTGCTGGCGTCATGGCGGCCTCGGCGGCCTGCATACCCGCCGCCACGTTGACTGCGGCGCTTTTGAGGTTGGTACGGCTGGCGGTGACCCCCGGCTTTTCAGCCTTCTTTTTGGCCGCAGGCTTGTCGGCCTTGGCAGCAGCGGCCTTGACGGCTGCAGATTTCGTCGCCTTGGTCTTGTCAACCGCCTCCCTGTCAGATTTCTTTGCAGTTTCGGCGTGCGCGATGGGCGCAGCGCACAGCAAGAAAGCGGCAGCCAGAGCGGCTGCAAGCGTAGTGATGGATTGGGTTTTCATGTGATATCTTGTCAGTGGATTGGCGCTCATGCAAGAGCGTGCGTAAAGTAAGTTTGGGTATCAGCCGGCAGTGCGCTTCCGGTCCGGTGCGCCCGCTCCAGCACCTGCCAGAAGTAGCGATAACTCGCGCGGTCGTGCAATTTACCGTCAAAACTGATGGGTGCCCAATCAACACGGACGCCAGCAGCTATTATTTTTGAAGCATCTTCAATTTCAGCTTCGCTAGGGGAAAAAGCCGCCAGGATAGAGCGTATTTGATTTGGATGAATGCTCCACATGCGGGTATAGCCCAGCTCACGTGACGCACGTTGCACGGCGAGTGTCATGGCTGAGGCATCGTTGAACTCCGTCACCACGCAATGCGAAGGCACCTTGCCGTAGGCATGGCATGCGGAAGCGATTTCGAGCTTCGCGCGCACCACCAGCGGATGGGCGAACTGGCCCTGGCTGCTCATGGCATCGGCGGGAATGGCACCACCATGACTTGAGACAAAGTCCATCAGGCCAAAGCTGAGCGACTGAACCCGGGGATGCGCGGCAATGTCAAAGGCGTTGCGGACGGCCAGAGGGGATTCGATCAGTACATGCAGGGGCAAGTGCCCGGCTGATGCAGCCCGCAGCGCCTGTTCAGCCCTGATCACGTCGTCGATGGACTCGACCTTGGGAATCATGATGTGTGAAAGTTGGTGCGCAAGCTTTCCGGCAACGACAGACATGTCGGACTCGAATGCCGGGTGATCGACAGCATGCACACGAACGGCAACGCGGGCCTTGTCGCTGGCCAGTGCCGCCAGCGAAACCACCATGGCAGCATGGTCATCTTCGCCGCCAACCGGCGCGCCGTCTTCGCAGTCCAGCGTTACGTCAAACACGCAGGCGCCGAACTCATCGATCATTTCAGCCTGCAATTGCAGACTTTTGCGCATCCGTGCCTCTACGCCGCTGTAGTGGTCACAAACCGGCAAAAAAGCGGTTGCCGCCTGGGCGCCGAGAAGAACTTCGCGCGGATGTTTCATTGAATAAACTCGGTCCTGGGATCTGTCGCGAGTGGCTCGGGCGCCGGGCGCGCTTCACAAGCTCGCTGCCCACGTCCCCCGATTCGCCTGCAGACTGTTAAAGAAGGTGCGCGACGCCGGCTTGCTCGCCTTGCAACTCTTCCAGGGTCTTGTTGATGCGTTCCCGGCTGAATGCGTCAATTTCCAGGCCTTCGACAATCTTGTATTCGCCGTTTTCACAGGTCACCGGGAAGCCGAACATTGTGTCCTTTGGAATGCCGTACTGGCCATCGGATGCAATGCCCATCGTGACCCACTTGCCGTTGGTGCCCAGCGCCCAGTCGCGCATGTGGTCAATGGCGGCGTTGGCGGCCGATGCAGCCGAAGAAGAACCGCGCGCTTCAATGATGGCAGCGCCGCGCTTGCCGACGGTCGGCAGGAAAACGTTGGCATTCCATTCCTGGTCGTTGATCATCTGGGCAACGCTCTCGCTATTGATGGTCGCAAAGCGGTAGTCGGCGTACATGGTGGGCGAGTGGTTGCCCCAAACCGTCAATTTCTCGATGTCGGCCACGGCCTTGCCGGTCTTGGCAGCGATCTGGCTGGCAGCCCGGTTGTGGTCCAGGCGCAGCATGGCAGTGAAGTTCTTGCGTGGCAAGTCGGGCGCGCTCTTCATGGCAATGTAGGCATTGGTGTTGGCGGGGTTGCCGACCACCAGCACGCGAACGTTGCGGCTGGCGACGGCATTGAGTGCCTTGCCTTGTGCGGTGAAAATCGCGCCATTGACAGCCAGCAGTTCGGCGCGCTCCATGCCCGGGCCGCGCGGACGCGAGCCGACCAGCAAGGCATAGTCGGCGTCCTTAAAGGCCGTCATCGGATCGCTGTGCGCGGTCATCTCGACGAGCAGCGGAAACGCGCAGTCGTCAATTTCCATCATCACGCCCTTAAGCGCTTTTTGCGGGCCATCGACCGGAACTTCGAGCAATTGCAAAATCACTGGCTGGTCCTTGCCAAGCATTTCCCCCGAGGCAATGCGAAACAGCAGCGCGTAACCGATTTGACCGGCAGCACCGGTAACTGCAACACGGACGGGTTTTTTGCTCATGATTGACAACTCCAGGAAGGTTAAAAAATTATTGAACAGGATGTGACACAAGGTTTGCGTCGCAATTTCAAGCTTTGCCGGACCGTGAAAGCACCGTCTTTTCGTACATGACCAGCAAAGAGAGTCCGCGCGATGCAAAACCGAGGATTTTACGCTTGAAAATTGCGGCAGGTCAACTTGTCTTATGTCTTATATAAGATATGATCCAGACATGATTTCGTGTCCGGGTCAAGCACTGCGCCCCATCATCCCAGGCCGCTGCGCAAATCTGCTGTATGACAAATACCAATTCTTTGATACCCGATTCCTCCCTGGCAGCCGTCGAGCAGGAGGCAGTCGCGCCCGCCGGACAGACGCCGGCATTCAGCCCGCTGTACCAGCAGATCAAGGTGCTGATCCTCAAGGGACTTCAGGCGGCTGAATGGAAACCGGGCGAACTGATTCCCAGCGAGATGGAACTGGCTGCGCGATTTCGCGTCAGCCAGGGAACCGTTCGAAAAGCCATTGATGAACTTGCCGCCGAAAACCTGGTGATCCGTCGTCAGGGCAAGGGGACCTTCGTGGCCACGCACGCCGAGCAGCAGGTGCAATACCGATTCCTTCGGCTGATGCCCGACACCGGCGATATCAGCAACGAAGGTCCGGCGGAACGGCAGATCGTTGACTGCAAGCGGCTTCGGGCCACGGCTGACATCGCCCGCCCCCTGGCCTTGCGGACCGGCGATGCCGTGCTTCAGCTGCGCCGGGTGCTGGCATTCCAGGGCACACCCACGATTGTCGAAGACGTCTGGCTGCCGGGCGGCCCCTTCAAGGGATTGACCGCCAGCCGGCTGGCGGTTTACGGGGGCCCGATGTATGCATTATTCGAAACCGAGTTTGGCGTACACATGGTGCGCGCCGAAGAAAAAATTCGTGCCGTTGCAGCCGATGCCGTGGCAGCCGGGCTGCTGGACGTAAAGCAGGGCGAGCCGCTATTGAGCGTTGAACGCGTCGCTTATACCTACAACGACATCCCGATGGAACTGCGCCGGGGCTTGTACCGAACCGACACCCATCATTACAAAAACGTGCTTAGTTGACGGCATCACCCCAAACCGGCAAAGCTTTGTGAATAAATTTGTTGCATTGCAATAGAATTAAAATGTTTGACCGCCGGTCATGTCCCGTTGAGTTACCAACCGGTTACCACCAAGAAAGCCCAAAAAAATGACAGAGCTGGCATCCACTCCGCGCCCCAAGCGGCCAGAGTTCCGCAACATCAATGCCTTTACTGACCTGCCGAACTACCGATTGCCGCTGGCTGGCATTGTTTCCATTCTGCACCGTGTCAGCGGCGCCATCATGTTCCTGCTGATGCCTTTCATCATCTGGATGTTCGACACTTCCATTTCTTCAGACATTTCATTCGACCGTTTCAAGACCGCCTTCAATGCGGGCATGCTGGGCTTGCCAGGCGTTATCTGGAAACTGGTGGCGCTGGCACTGATCTGGGCGTACTTGCACCATTTTCTGGCAGGCATTAGGCATTTGTGGATGGACAGCAGTCATGAAGCTGTCAGCAAGACTTTCGGCAGGCAGTCAGCCGCTTTCACGCTCGTCGTGAGCATTGGCCTTACGCTGGTGCTGGGCGCAAAGCTGTTCGGCCTCTACTAGCAATCAAAAAGCCTGCAGGGGTCTTCTTCAAAAACAGCGCAAGCGCTGCGTCCAACTGAACTAGGAAAGAAAAACATGTCTGTCAATTACGGCTCGAAGCGCATCGTTGTCGGCGCTCATTACGGTACCCGAGACTGGCTAAGCCAGCGCATCACGGCGGCCCTGATGGCCATTTTCACGATATTGCTGCTGGGTCAGGTCATTTTTAGCAAGGGTCCCATCGGCTACGACCAGTGGGCCGGGATCTTTTCGCCCCAATGGATGAAGGTACTGACCTTTGCCGTCATCATTGCCCTGCTTCAGCATGTCTGGGTCGGCATGCGTGATATCTGGATGGATTACATCAAGCCGGTCGGCCTGCGCTTGCTGCTGCAGGTGTTTACCATCTTCTGGCTTGTCGCTTGTGCGGGCTGGGGTGTCCAAGTGCTGTGGCGCCTTTGATGCGACATCTCTTCCCTAAAGTCAATGCTGGCATTTTCCAGCTTTCAAGATTTATAAAAACATGACTGCTACCTCCAAACTTCCCAAGCGCAAATTTGACGTCGTCATCGTGGGTGCTGGCGGCTCCGGCATGCGCGCCTCCCTGCAATTGGCCCGTGCCGGCCTGAATGTCGCCGTACTTTCCAAAGTATTCCCGACCCGCTCGCACACCGTGGCAGCGCAAGGCGGCATTGGCGCATCGCTGGGCAACATGTCCGAAGACAACTGGCATTACCATTTTTATGACACGGTCAAGGGTTCCGACTGGCTCGGTGACCAGGACGCTATCGAATACATGTGCCGCGAAGCCCCCAAGGTTGTGTATGACCTTGAACACATGGGCATGCCATTCGACCGCAACCCCGATGGCACGATTTACCAGCGTCCCTTTGGTGGCCACACTGCCAATTATGGTGAAAAGCCGGTGCAACGCGCCTGCGCAGCAGCCGACCGTACCGGCCACGCCATGCTGCACACGCTCTATCAGCAAAACGTTAAGGAAATGACCAGTTTCTTCGTTGAATGGATGGCGCTTGACCTGATCCGGGATGCCGCTGGCGACGTGGTCGGCGTGACCGCCCTGGAAATGGAAACCGGCGACGTGCACATCTTCGAAGCCAAGACCACCCTGCTGGCCACGGGTGGCGCAGGCCGCATCTTTGCTGCTTCGACCAACGCCTTTATCAACACCGGCGACGGCCTGGGCATGGCAGCACGCGCCGGCATTCCGCTGGAAGACATGGAATTCTGGCAGTTCCACCCGACGGGTGTGGCCGGAGCTGGCGTGCTTCTGACCGAAGGCTGCCGTGGCGAAGGTGCCATTCTGCGCAACTGCAACGGCGAGCGTTTCATGGAGCGCTATGCCCCGACGCTCAAGGACCTGGCGCCGCGCGACTTCGTTTCCCGCTCGATGGACCAGGAAATCAAGGAAGGCCGAGGCTGCGGACCCAACAAGGATTACATCCTGCTGGACATGACGCACCTGGGCGTTGACGCCATCATGAAGCGCCTGCCTTCGGTGTTTGAAATTGGCCACAACTTTGCCAATGTCGACATTACCAAGGAAGCCATTCCCGTCGTTCCTACCATCCACTACCAGATGGGCGGCATTCCGACCAACATCCATGGCCAGGTAGTCACCCAAAACGCCGACAACCAGAGCGAAGTCGTCAACGGTTTGTATGCTGTCGGTGAATGCTCTTGTGTAAGCGTGCATGGCGCAAACCGCCTGGGCACCAACTCGCTGCTCGACCTTCTGGTGTTCGGCCGCGCTGCTGGCAACCATATTGTCGAATTCAACAACAGCACATCCCACAAGGAACTGCCGCTTGATGCTGCCGACAAGACACTGGCACGTATTGCACGCCTTGACAATGCGACCGAGGGCGAGTATGCCCAGGACGTGGCCAACGACCTGCGCGCCGCAATGCAGCAGCATGCCGGAGTTTTCCGCACCCAGGCCGTCATGAACGAAGGCGTGACCAAGATCGCCGCTCTGCGCGACCGCGTCAACAAGATCGGCCTCAAGGACAAGTCGAAGATCTTCAATACCGCGCGTATCGAAGCACTGGAAGTCGAAAACCTGATCGAAGCCGCTCAGGCCACCATCGTTTCGGCCGCCGCACGCAAGGAAAGCCGTGGCGCACATTCAGTGGATGACTTTGGCGACACGCCAGAACATCCGAACGGCCGCAATGACACTGACTGGCACAAGCACACCCTCTGGTTCAGCGAAACCAACAGCCTTGCCTACAAGCCGGTGCAGATGAAGCCGTTGACGGTGGCATCCGTGGAATTGAAAACGCGCACGTTCTAAACGACAGCCTGCCACCCAAAAAATCGAAAGAAGCGAGAAACCACATGACCAAACGTACTTTCCAGATTTACCGCTACAACCCCGATACCGACGCAAAACCCTACATGCAGACCATTGAGGTAGAACTCGACGGCCACGAACGCATGCTGCTCGACGCCCTGATGAAGCTCAAGGCGCAGGACCCGACCATCAGTTTCCGCCGTTCCTGCCGCGAAGGCGTTTGCGGATCGGATGCCATGAACATCAACGGCAAGAACGGCTTGGCCTGCCTGACCAACATGAACACGCTCAAGGGCACTATCATCCTGAAGCCACTGCCTGGCTTGCCGGTGGTGCGCGACCTGTTTGTCGACATGACGCAGTTCTTCAAGCAGTACAACTCGATCAAGCCCTACCTGATCAACAACAACGTGCCGCCGCAGACAGAGCGCCTGCAAAGCCCCGAAGAGCGCGATGAACTCAACGGCTTGTATGAGTGCATCCTGTGCGCCAGCTGCTCCACGGCCTGCCCCAGCTTCTGGTGGAATCCTGACAAGTTTGTGGGACCCGCAGGTTTGCTTCAGGCCTACCGTTTCCTGGCTGACAGCCGCGACGAAGCCACCGCCGAGCGGCTCGACAATCTGGAAGACCCTTACCGGCTGTTCCGTTGCCACACCATCATGAACTGCGTCGATGTCTGTCCCAAGGGTCTGAACCCGGCCAAGGCCATCGGCAAGATCAAGGAAATGATGGTCTTGCGCACGGTCTGACGTTGCGGAAAATCACAAGCACATGGAAATGACCGACGATCTACTTGATGAGCGAAGCCTGAGCAAGCTCCGTTGGCGCTGCCGCCGGGGCCTGCTGGAAAATGACCTGCTGATCGAAAAATTCTTTCTGCATTTTGAAACCACGCTCAATGTCAGGCAGGCTAAAGGCTTGAATGATTTAATGGATTTGTCTGACAACGATTTGCTTGACCTCCTGCTCAGACGAAAAGAGCCCGATCAACTCTCCGATGCGTCAGCAAGGGCAAGCGCCTCCAATCCCGAAGCACTTGAAGTTCTTAGCATGCTGCGGCCCCCTAACTCCCCCTCTGACAAGAGAGAAAGAAACGAACATGAAGTTAGCTGACAACAAAGCCACCTTGTCCTTCAGCAATGGCAGTCCCAATGTGGACCTGCCTGTCTACCAAGGAACCGTGGGCCCGGACGTCGTGGACATCCGCAAGCTGTATGCCCAAACCGGCATGTTCACCTATGACCCGGGCTTCCTGTCCACGGCTGCCTGCCAGTCGGCCATTACCTACATCGACGGTGACAAGGGTGAACTGCTGTACCGCGGTTACCCCATCGAGCAGCTGGCCACCAATTGCGACTACTTGGAGACCTGCCACCTGCTGCTTTACGGTGAACTGCCGGATGCAGCGCAGAAAAAGGTTTTTGTGGGCCGCGTGACCAACCACACCATGGTCAACGAGCAGATGCAATTTTTCCTGCGCGGGTTCCGTCGTGACGCGCACCCGATGGCCATCATGACCGGTCTGGTCGGCGCCCTGTCGGCCTTCTACCATGACAGCACCGACATCAACAATCCGGAGCACCGCGACATTGCCGCGATTCGCCTGATCGCCAAAATGCCGACGCTGGTGGCCATGGCCTACAAGTACACCGTAGGCCAGCCCTACATGTACCCGCGCAACGACTTGAGCTACGCCGGCAACTTCCTGCACATGATGTTTGCCACGCCTTGCGAGGAATACAAGGTCAACCCGGTGCTCGAGCGCGCACTGGACCGCATATTTATTCTGCATGCAGACCACGAACAAAACGCATCAACCTCCACGGTTCGGCTGTGTGGCTCATCGGGCACCAACCCGTTCGCTGCCATTGCAGCCGGCGTGGCCTGTCTCTGGGGCCCGGCGCATGGCGGCGCCAACGAAGCGGCGCTGAACATGCTGGGCGACATCCAGAAGAACGGCGGCGTCGAAAACATCGGTGAATTCATCAAGCAGGTCAAGGACAAGAACTCCGGCGTCAAGCTGATGGGTTTTGGTCACCGCGTCTACAAGAACTACGACCCGCGCGCCAAATTGATGCAGGAAACCTGCAAGGAAGTGCTACAGGAAATGGGCCTTGAGAATGACCCGCTGTTCAAGCTGGCCATGGCACTGGAAAAAATTGCACTGGAAGACGACTATTTTGTCTCGCGCAAGCTCTACCCCAACGTCGACTTTTATTCAGGCATCGTCCAGCGGGCCATCGGCATTCCCGTGCCGCTGTTCACCGCCATCTTTGCACTGGCGCGCAATGTCGGCTGGATGGCCCAGCTGAACGAAATGATCGGCGACCCCGAGTACAAGATTGGCCGTCCGCGCCAGCTCTTTGTTGGCTCCACTCCGCGAGAAGTCAGGCCGATGGAACAGCGCTAAACACCCGCGTCCTTCAGTTTTAAGCCAAAAGCCCGCTGCAGTCACCTCGGCGGGCTTTTTCACGCCATGTTTTTCTTTTTCATAGCAAACTATCGTTCACCTCTCTGCGGAAAAGGCTTGAAGTATCAACCTTTAAAGTCACTTACCCGGGCATATAAAAACATCCAGCTACTGGGTTCGTCATCGTGAATCACGATGTCAAGACCAATGTTATTGGAGCAAAATCAATATCCATCGCAAAATGCGATGGAACCACTTTCATGTCCATTAAAAGCTCTGAACGCAATTTCGCCCGCCGCATTGACCTGACCTCGCTTCAGCTGTTCGTTGCCGTGTGTGAACTGGGCAGCATTGGCAAGACGGCCGAGCGTGAATTCATAGCCGCTTCTGCCGTGAGCAAACGGCTGAGCGATCTAGAAGCCCTGTTGAGCACACCGCTTCTTTACCGTCACACGCGGGGTGTTGACCTGACGCCGGCGGGAGAAAGTCTGCTTCACCATGCGCGATCGGTACTGTTCAGCCTAGAGAAAATGCAGGGCGAGCTGAGTGAATATGCCGACGGCGTTCGCGGCCATGTGCGCGTCCATGCCAGCATCTCGGCCATAGTTCAGTTCCTGCCGGAAGACCTGGGCAATTTCATACGCCAGCACGCTGAAATCAAGATCGACCTGGAAGAGCACCTGAGCACGGAGGTGGTCCGGGCGGTTCAGGAAGGCGCAGCCGACCTGGGGGTCTGCAATACCGTCCACGGCATCGGGGCATTGCAGGTCCGGCCTTATCGCCATGACAAACTGGTGCTGATCGTCCCCAAAGGGCATGTGCTGCTGGCGCAAAAAGCGCTCCATTTTGAAGCAGCGCTTGACCATGACCAGGTCGGCCTTCATTCCAACAGTTCGATTTACCTGGCCATGCGCCAGGCGGCGGCGGCTGTGGGCCGCACCATCAAGCTGCGCATCCATGTCACTGGCCTGGATGCCATGTGCCGCATGATCCACAACGGCCTGGGCGTCGGCGTGATGCCACAGCGCGCCTTTGAACTGATGCATGGTGTCGGCGAACTGGAGTCCGTGACATTGCTTGACCATTGGGCAGACCGCCGAATCGAACTGGTGGCGAGAGATTTCTCTACTCTGCCGCTAACCGCCCGGCTGCTGGTCGATCACCTTTCGAGCCAAGCGTCCAGCCTCTAAAATCACCAAAAGACCACGAAGGAAAACCTATGGGACGCACCCTCTACGACAAAATCTGGGACGAGCATGTCGTTCACACCGAAGAAGACGGTACCTCGATTCTTTACATCGACCGCCATTTGGTCCATGAAGTGACCAGTCCGCAAGCCTTCGAAGGCCTGCGCGAAGCCGGCCGCAAGGTCTGGCGCATCAGTTCCATTGTCGCGACCGCCGATCACAACACGCCTACCACCGGCTGGGAACTTGGATACGACGGCATCACGGATCTGGTCAGCAAGGAACAGATCACCACGCTGGACAGCAACATCAAGGAATTCGGCGCGGCGGCCTTCTTTCCTTTCATGTCCAGGCGTCAGGGGATCGTGCATGTGATCGGCCCCGAAAACGGCGCCACCCTGCCCGGCATGACCGTGGTTTGCGGAGATTCGCACACTTCGACCCACGGCGCATTCGGGGCCTTGGCCCACGGCATCGGCACCAGCGAGGTTGAGCATGTCATGGCCACGCAAACCCTGCTGGCCAAAAAAGCCAAGAACATGCAGGTAAAAGTCGAAGGCAAGTGCGCGCCCGGGGTGACCGCCAAGGACATCGTGCTGGCCATCATCGGCAAGATTGGCACGGCGGGCGGCACCGGCTACACGATTGAATTTGCCGGCTCGGCCATCCGTGACCTGAGCATGGAAGGCCGGATGACGGTCTGCAACATGGCGATTGAAGGCGGCGCCCGCGCCGGTCTGGTGGCGGTGGATGCCAAAACGATCGAGTATGTCAAGGGCCGATTGCTGGCCCCGGGAACCGATCCCAGAACCGGCCAGTTCGTCGGTGGCCCGGAATGGGACCTGGCCGCGCAATACTGGACCACGCTGCATTCCGATGCGGATGCGACATTCGATGCCGTGGTCGAACTCGATGCCAGCCAGATCCTGCCTCAGGTGAGCTGGGGCACATCGCCTGAAATGGTGTTGTCGATTGAAGGCCGGGTACCCGACCCGGAAAAGGAAAAGGACGCCAACAAGCGCAGTGCCATTGAACGCGCCTTGGCCTACATGGGTTTGGAGCCCGGCAAGGCGCTCAACGATTTGTACATCGACAAGGTGTTCATCGGCTCGTGCACCAACAGCCGCATCGAGGACATGCGCGAAGCCGCAGCTGTGGTGAAAAAAATCGGCCAGAAGGTTGCCAAGAACGTCAAGCTTGCCATGGTCGTTCCAGGATCGGGCCTGGTCAAGGAACAGGCCGAACGCGAAGGACTGGACAAGATTTTCCTCGCTGCAGGTTTTGAGTGGCGCGAACCCGGCTGCTCGATGTGCCTCGCAATGAATGCCGACCGGCTGGAGCCGGGCGAACGTTGCGCGTCCACCAGCAACCGCAACTTTGAAGGCAGGCAAGGCGCCGGCGGCCGAACCCACCTGGTCAGCCCGGCCATGGCGGCGGCGGCGGCGGTGCACGGCCACTTCGTCGATATCCGGAAATTTGTCTAACGACGCCTCAAAGAAAGACCCGATGAAAAAAATCACCGCAAGCCTCATGATCGCAGCCGCTTTGCTGTCAACCTTTGCACTGTCCGGCTGCAACACCGTCCGGGGCATTGGCCAGGACGTGCAGCGCGCAGGGTCCGCTGTTTCAAACGCTGCCAGATAGGCTCAACCCGCATGCAAAAATTCACCCTACACCAAGGGCTTGTAGCGCCAATGGACCGCGAGAACGTGGACACCGACGCCATCATCCCGAAACAGTTCCTCAAGTCGATCAAAAAGACCGGCTTCGGCCCCAACCTGTTCGACGAATGGCGCTACCTGGACCCTGGCTTTCCGGGTCAGGACCCGGCCAGCCGGAAGCCAAACCCCGATTTTGTTCTGAACCAGTCGCGCTACGCCGGCGCCTCTATCCTGCTGGCGCGCAAGAACTTTGGCTGCGGCTCGTCGCGCGAGCATGCGCCGTGGGCGCTGGACCAGTTCGGCTTTCGCGCCATCATCGCGCCGAGCTACGCCGACATCTTTTTCAACAACAGCTTCAAAAACGGCCTGCTGCCCATCGTGCTGCCGGAAGCGCAAGTGGCACAGCTGTTTGACGAAGTGGCCGTGTTTCCCGGCTACCGGCTCACGATCGACCTGGCGCGCCAGGTCATCGTCAAAGAGCAGGGCGAGGAACTGCCTTTCGATGTGCAGGCTTTCCGCAAATACTGTCTGCTCAACGGCTTTGACGACATCAGCCTGACCTTGCTGCAAAGCGACAAGATCAAGGCCTTTGAAGCTGAACGGCTTGCGGCCAAGCCCTGGTTGAGCCACACGGTCGCGGGTTGATACAAATAAATAGCCGAATCATGCTCTTGCGCAATACAGACGGTCGCAAGCAGCTATAAAAAAGATAGTAACTAATGAAAATCGCAATTCTTCCCGGTGACGGCATCGGCACCGAAATCGTCGCCGAAGCTGTCAAGGTACTAAAGGTTCTGGACCTGAACTTTGAACTGGAAACCGCCCTGGTCGGCGGCGCCGCCTACGAGGCTTACGGCCATCCGCTGCCCGACGCCACACTTCAGCTGGCCAAGGATGCCGACGCCGTGCTGTTCGGCGCGGTGGGCGACTGGAAATACGACAAGCTCGACCGGCCCTTGCGCCCCGAGCAAGCCATTCTGGGGCTGCGCAAAAACCTCGCCCTGTTCGCCAACTTCCGCCCGGCCATCTGCTACGAGCAACTGGTCGATGCCTCCAGTTTAAAGCGCGAACTGGTCTCGGGTCTGGACATCCTCATCATCCGCGAGCTGACGGGCGACATTTACTTCGGCCAGCCGCGCGGCCGCCGCATTGCGACTGACGGCCATTTTCCAGGCGCCGAAGAAGCCTTCGACACCATGCGCTACTCGCGCCCCGAGATCGAACGCATCGCCCATGTGGCTTTTCAGGCTGCTCGCAAGCGCGGCAAACGCGTCACCAGCGTCGACAAGGCCAACGTACTGGAAACCTTCCAGCTCTGGAAAGACGTGGTGACTGAAATCGGTCTTCAGTACCCCGACGTGGTGCTGGACCACATGTACGTGGACAATGCGGCAATGCAACTGGTCAGGGCACCCAAGAAATTTGACGTGGTGGTCACCGGCAACATGTTTGGCGACATCCTGAGCGACGCCGCCGCCATGCTGACCGGCTCCATCGGCATGCTGCCTTCGGCCAGCCTGAACGACAAGAACCAGGGCCTGTACGAGCCTAGCCACGGCAGCGCGCCCGACATTGCCGGCAAGGGCGTGGCTAATCCATTGGCCACCATTTTGAGCGCCGCCATGATGCTGCGCTTCAGCCTGAATCAGCCTGAAGCAGCCGCGCGCATCGAAAAAGCCGTAGACGCCGTTCTGAGCCAAGGCCTGCGCACACCCGACATCTACAGCGAAGGCACGACAAAAGTCGGCACAGTGGAAATGGGCGATGCAGTCGTCAAGGCGCTGGGCTGAAAAGAATTAGCGCCTTCGTGAACGGCAGGGCCTTGTCAGCCAGGTAAAAGGCAGCCCTCGCTACAATAAGGGTATGTGTAAAAGCCTTATTGCCTTCACCGATCCTGCCGCCCTGCGTACAGGCTATGGCATGTCGGCTTTTGCCCAGATCACCCAAACGACCACCATTAAAGGCTAGCAAGCCTGGTTCGTCGTGCCCTCTGGCTCGATGAGCCAAGCCAAAAAGCCGATTTTTTCGTACTTTTTAAGGGCATTTCATGAAACCCAAAGGCAACCTCACAGGACTCGTCGGCTGGCGCGGCATGGTCGGCTCGGTCCTGATCGACCGTATGCAGGCCGAAGGCGACTTCGAGTTGATCGAGCCAGTTTTTTTCTCGACCTCAAACGCCGGTGGCAAGGCCCCAGCGCAGGCGAAGAACGAAACCACACTGCAAGATGCCTTTGACATCGAAACGCTCAAAAAGTGCGACATCATCCTGAGCACACAAGGCGGCGACTACACCTCGGAAGTGTTCCCAAAACTACGCGCTGCCGGCTGGACCGGCCACTGGATCGACGCCGCCTCGACGTTGCGCATGAACGACGACGCGGTCATCGTGCTGGACCCGGTCAACCTGCCTGTCATCCAGAACGCGCTGTCCAAGGGTGGCAACAACTGGATAGGCGGCAACTGCACCGTTAGCTGCATGCTGATGGGCGTGGGCGCACTGTACAAGGCCGGCCTGGTTGAATGGATGACCAGCATGACCTACCAGGCGGCGTCCGGCGGCGGCGCGCAGCACATGCGCGAGCTGCTGAACCAGTACGGCACGCTCAACAGCGAAGTCAAGTCCTTGCTGGAGGACCCGAAATCGGCCATTTTGGAGATCGACCGCCGTATTCTGGCCAAGCAGCAGTCGCTCAGCGCCAGTGAAACCGCCAACTTCGGCGTGCCACTGGGCGGCAGCCTGATTCCCTGGATCGACAAGGACCTGGGCGACGGCATGAGCAAGGAAGAATGGAAAGGCGGCGCCGAAACCAACAAGATTTTGGGCCAGGGTGCCAGCTTCGGCAACGCTGAAACGCCGGTCGATGGCTTTTGCGTGCGTATTGGCGCAATGCGCTGCCATAGCCAGGCGCTGACCTTCAAACTCAAGAAAGACGTGCCTCTGGCCGACATCGAAGCAATGATCGCCGCCGACAACGCCTGGGTAAAAGTGGTACCCAATACGCGGGAGGCTTCCATCAAGGACCTCACCCCGGTGGCGGTAACAGGAACAATGCAAATCCCGGTCGGACGCCTGCGAAAGCTGGCGATGGGGCCGGACTATCTGGGCGCTTTCACCGTGGGTGACCAGTTGCTATGGGGCGCTGCAGAGCCGCTGCGCCGCATGTTGCGCATCCTGATCGAGGCTTGAACTTTCGTTCCCGACCGACTGAGCACCTACAATCCAGAAATGCGGCAGGCAGGTTGATGGCGTTGTCTCATGGCAACGGATGAAACCTTCATCCTTGCTGTTTGATTAAAGTATCAAAACTTAAGCATTGTCCTAACTTGTCACTATCCGGCCTTGGTGTTAAGGTTGTTTTTCAAAAAATTAGCATCAAGGTTTTTGTGCGCTCAAGCCCTAAAACGTTCCAATCAGACCGAGCTCCAGATGCTCAAAACTTCATGAATCATCCCGGTCGCTGGCGTATTGGTGCCATGGCAAGTGCAATCGCATTGCTTGGTTGCCTGGCGAGCCTTGAAGCGCATGCAGTGGCGCTGGGCCGCATCACCGTTCAGTCCGCCCTGGGTGAATCACTGCGTGCAGAAATCGATATTTCCGATCTCAGTGCCGACGAGGCATCCAGCCTCAGGGTCGGCGTGGCGGGGGCTGACGTTTTCAGGGCTGCTGGACTCGACTACTCTGCTGCCGTCTCGGGGCTCGATGTTCGGCTCCAGCGACGTCCGGACGGCAGGCCTTATTTACGCCTGACCAGCAACCGTGCCATTGGCGAGCCCTTCGTGGACCTGGTTCTTGAGGCCCGATGGGCTTCCGGACGCGTCACACGCGACTACACGATGCTGTTTGACCCCCCCAACCTGCGCAACAACTACGCTCCACTGGTGTCGTCGACACCGGTGCTGCCCCGCGAGCCGGTGACCGTATCCGCCCTCCCGTCCAAGCAGGACACGCAAGCTCCAAACGCCCGGCCTGCTGCCCGTCCGGCGTCGGCATCCCCCAGGCCGCAAGCCGTCAGGACGCTTCCTCCCCAAAGCACCTCCGGTGTCCGCCAGATCACGGTCAGGCCCGGAGACAATGCCGGCAGGATTGCGGCCCAAAACAAGCCTGCCAGCGTGTCGCTGGACCAGATGCTGGTGGCCCTGCTCAGGGGAAATCCCGACGCATTCGTTGGTGGCAACATCAACCTGATCAAGTCTGGTGCCGTGGTGGATATTCCGGACGCGCAGGCAGCCAACGCGCTGTCACCGGGCGACGCCAGGCAGGCCCTCATTGCCCAGAGCAGGGATTTCAACACCTTCCGCCGCAAACTGGCCGACGGTGTTCCGGCCACACAGCTCGACAGTGCAGAGCGCCAGGCTGGCGGCAAGGTCCAGACGCGTGTCGATGACCGCGCGCAAGCCAGCACTTCGCCAGACCGTCTGACGCTTTCAAAAGGTGCCATCCAGGGCATACAGTCCGACGAACCGAGCGCAAGGGATGCCGCAAGCCGAACCACAGATCAGTCAAAAAACAGCAGTGCGCTGAATCCACAGGCCGCCATTCCCGGTTTAGGCAGCACGGTGCCAGGAGTGTTGGTTGCAGGCTCCAGCGCATCTCCCTCTGCTGTTGACCCAACTGCCATTGCGGCAAGGCCAGCGCTTATTGCCTCCAGCGCCGCAGAACTCACAGCCGGCGCTTCAGCCCTTGCAGTGCCCGCAGCACCGGAGCCGATGCCATTGGCCAGCGCGCAGGCACCGCTCGCAACTGCCGCTGTGAGCCAGCAATCTTCGCTGACAGCCCCGCCCGTCACATCGCCTGAATCCAGCTTGACTACCTGGATCATTGACAACTCATGGCTTCTAGGTGGGGGGGTTCTGCTGGCGTTGCTGGCGGGCCTGGGGTTTGCGCGCTACAAGAAAAACGCAGGACCCAGCCATGTGGACAGTTCATTTCTGGACAGCCGCCTGCAGCCCGATTCGTTCTTTGGCGCCAGTGGTGGGCAGCTTGTCAATACGAATGCAATCCGTGGGGAACGGTCGTCTTCGATGGCCTACTCCCCCAGCCAGTTGGATGCAGTCGGCGATGTGGACCCCGTAGCCGAAGCCGATGTCTACCTTGCTTACGGCCGCGACCAGCAGGCCGAAGAAATCCTCAAGGAAGCGTTACGCATTTATCCCGCACGTCTGGCTGTTCACAGCAAGATGCTTGAAATCCACGCCAAGCGACGCGACCACAAGGCCTTCGAAAATGCGGCCCTGACAGCATTTAAGCTGACGGGAGGCCAAGGCGCAGAGTGGTCCTATATCAGCCAGCTGGGTCGGGATCTGGAGCCAAGCAATTCCATGTACCAATCTGGCGCCAGCTTTTCGGTTGACCTTGTCGAAAGACGTAATTCTGACCTCGTGCCCCTGAACAGCACCATCCCGCAGGCCCTGGCCGGATTGGCGCCGGTTGTCAAAAGGCAACAGGCCCTCGATTTGGACCTGGACCTGGACCTGGATCTCGATTTTCCGGCAGGCGCATCCCCTTCTGCGTCGATGCAGCCTGCTTTGAAGGCAGCGGCCGCCGTCGCCTACCCAGGCTCGAAAGCCGAACCGATGTCAGAAATTGCCATTCCATCGGCTTTTCTGGATCTGGATTTGAACCTGGACGATGTGCCATCCGCTACGCCAGCGGCGAACCCTCAAAACCTGTCGGCAAAACTGTCTTCTTCGGAATTTGATCTGAATGCCAATGGCTTGGACTTCACGCCGGAACCCTTCATTGCGCCCAAAGCAGCCATTGCGCCAACGGCGCCTGCAACACACAGCGGCATGCTGGAGTTCGACCTCGATTCACTTTCCCTGGACCTTGGCCCGGCCACCAAACCCCATGCTGGGGCCTTGACTGGCGCTATAAAAGACCCGCTTGAAATCAAGTTCCTGCTGGCTGAGGAATTTCGCACCCTGGGCGATTCGGAAGGAGCCAAGTCGCTGGCCGACGAGGTCGTGGCCCATGCCCAGGGCCCCTTGAAATTCAAGGCCCAGGCATTTCTCAATACCCTGTCGTGATCAACGCTTGAAGCGCCTGCACTCATCTACGGGACAGCATCGGTGAGGATTGCTCTCGGCATCAGCTACAGCGGCAGCGCCTATGAAGGCTGGCAAAGCCAGTTGTCCGGCAAGACGGTTCAGGACCAGCTGGAAGCAGCCTTGAGCCGTTTTGCCGTACAGCCTGTTCGTGTCATGTGCGCCGGTCGCACCGATGCCGGGGTCCATGCGCTGATGCAGGTTGCGCACTTTGACACCTCGCTCCAGCGCGAAACCGGCTCCTGGGTGCGCGGCACCAATGCTTTTTTGCCCCGCGACATTGCGGTGCAGTGGGCGCAGCCCGTGTCCGATGAGTTTCATTCGCGCGCCAGCGCCATTGCACGCCGGTACGCCTACGTGGTGCTTGAATCGCCCGTGCGCCCCAGCGTGGAAGCCGGACGCGTTGGCTGGGTCTACCGGGCGCTGGATGGCGATGCCATGCGGCAGGCTGCCAGCCACCTGTTGGGTGAACATGACTTCAGCTCATTCCGGGCCGCACAATGCCAGGCAAAGTCACCGGTCAAGACCATGAACCGTATCGAGATTTCGCAGCGCGCCGGCGCCGGGTCGCGTTATTGGCGCTTTGAGTTTGAGGCGAATGCATTCCTGCACCACATGATCCGCAACATCATGGGCTGCCTGCTGGCTGTGGGCCAGGGCAGCCAGCCTCCCGGCTGGCTGGCCAGTGTGGTGGCAGCCCGCCGCCGCGATGCCGCCGCCCCGACTTTTTCGCCCGACGGTCTTTATTTTCTGGGTCCGGTATATGAGGACCGCCATGGCTTGCCGACCCGTACGGCAGCTTATGATTGGCTGCCATGACCATTCCATCCCCTTGCGCCAGCCGTACCCGTATCAAGATCTGCGGCCTGACCCGCGAGGAAGACGTTGATGCTGCGGTGGCCGCTGGCGCCGATGCCATCGGTCTGGTCATGTACGCGCACAGCCCACGCCATGTCACGCTGGAACGCGCCGCAGAACTGGCCAGCCGACTGCCGCCGTTTGTAACCCCGGTGCTGCTTTTCGTCAATGCGGACACTGCAAAAATAATAGCTGCATGTGCCCGTATTCCTTGCGCAATTGTCCAGTTTCATGGGGATGAAACGCCTGAAGAATGCCTGAAGGCCGGCAGGACCTTCCTGCGCGCGGCTCGCATCCCGCTGGACGAAAACCCCACGCCGGGCAGCCCGCGCTTTGATCTCCTAAAATACGCGAAAGATTATTCAGCAGCCCAAGCCATCTTGCTCGACGCCCATGTCGAAGGATACGGCGGCGGCGGGAAAACATTCAATTGGTCACTTCTTCCTCAAAGCGTCAACGCTCACCTCGTTTTGTCTGGTGGGTTGACGCATGCAAACGTGACCGATGGCATTTTGCAAATCAGGCCGCGTTGCACCACACTGGCCGTTGATGTGAGCTCCGGCGTCGAGATTTCCAAAGGAATCAAGAGTGCCGAAAAAATGAATCAATTTGTCGCAGCCGTTCGCGCTGCCGACAAACAATTTTTAAAACCTAGCGGGACAGAACGGGCTGCATAAGCGCAGCAATGTTCATTGCGCTGTCCTTAACTGATCAAGACCATGTACGACTATCAACAACCTGACCTGGCCGGACACTTCGGCATTTACGGTGGCAGTTTCGTTTCCGAAACCCTGACCCATGCACTCACTGAACTGAAGGAAGTCTATGCCAGGTACCAGCATGACCCGGAGTTTTTGGCAGAATTCAACTACGAGCTGAAGCACTTCGTCGGCCGCCCTTCCCCCATCTACCATGCGGCCCGTATGAGCCGCGAACAGGGCGGCGCGCAAATCTACCTCAAGCGCGAAGACCTCAACCACACGGGCGCGCACAAGATCAACAACACCATCGGCCAGGCCATGCTGGCGCGACGCATGGGCAAGCCACGCATCATTGCTGAAACCGGTGCCGGCCAGCACGGCGTGGCAACTGCCACGATTTGTGCCCGCTACGGCCTCGAATGCGTGGTCTACATGGGCAGCGAGGATGTCAAGCGCCAAAGCCCGAACGTGTACCGCATGAACCTGCTGGGTGCCACCGTGGTGCCAGTGACCAGCGGCAGCAAGACGCTGAAAGATGCGCTGAACGAAGCCATGCGCGACTGGGTGGCCAATGTGGACAACACCTTCTACATCATCGGCACCGTCGCCGGCCCGCATCCCTACCCGATGATGGTGCGCGACTTCCAGAGCGTCATCGGCACCGAATGCCTGAGCCAAATGCCTGAGATGAACGGGGGCAGGCAGCCCGATGCAGTGATTGCCTGCGTCGGCGGCGGCAGCAATGCCATGGGGATATTCCATCCTTACATTTCGCATGAAAACACCCGGCTGATTGGCGTGGAAGCCGCCGGCGAAGGCCTGGACAGCGGCAAGCACTCGGCGTCGCTGCAACGCGGCCTGCCCGGTGTGCTGCACGGCAACCGCACCTATGTGCTGCAAAACGACGATGGCCAGGTCACCGAGACGCACAGCATCAGCGCCGGCCTGGACTACCCTGGCGTCGGCCCCGAGCATGCGTTTTTGAAAGACATCGGCCGCGCCGAATATGTCGGCATCACCGACACCGAAGCACTGGCCGCTTTTCACTACCTGTGCCGCATCGAAGGAATCATTCCGGCGCTGGAATCTGCCCACGCCGTGGCTTACGCGATGAAACTGGCCAAGACCATGCGCAGCAACCAGAGCATCCTGGTCAACCTGTCAGGCCGGGGCGACAAGGACATCGGCACCGTGGCCGACCTGTCGGGTGCAGACTTCTACTGTCGCCCTTCCTGCCACGGCCAAAGCATCAAAGGCGGCTCGCAAGTTGTAAATTTCAAGTCATGAGCCGGATCAAACCCACTCTCGACGCGCTGCTGTCCCAAGGCCGCAAAGCGCTGATTCCTTACGTCACGGCGGGTTTTCCGTACGCCGACACCACGCCCGAACTGATGCACGCCATGGTGGCGGGCGGCGCCAACGTGATCGAGTTGGGCGTGCCCTTTTCCGATCCCAGCGCCGACGGCCCGGTGATCCAGAAAGCCGGCGAAAAGGCCTTGGCCCAAGGAGTCGGCCTGCTCCAGGTGCTCGATATGGTGCGCGCCTTTCGCCGCCAGGACAACACGACGCCCGTGGTGCTGATGGGCTATGCCAACCCGGTCGAACGCTATGACATCAAGCATGGCGCGGGCAGCACCGAAAGCGCTTTTATCCGCGACGCCGCTGAGGCCGGCGTGGACGGCATGCTGATCGTCGACTATCCACCCGAAGAGTGCGTAGAGTTTGCCGCCAGGTTGCGCGCCCACGGCATGGACCTGATCTTTTTGCTGGCGCCCACCAGCACCGACGCACGCATGGCGCAGGTAGCCAAAGTCGCCAGCGGCTACGTGTATTACGTCTCGCTCAAGGGCGTGACCGGCTCCGGTGGGCTGGATGTGGATGCCGTGGAGGCGATGCTGCCGCGTATTCGCCAGCATGTCCGGGTTCCCGTGGGTGTCGGTTTTGGCATTCGCGATGCCGCCACAGCCAAGGCCATCAGCAAGGTGGCGGACGCCGTGGTGATTGGCAGCAAGATCATTCAGCTGATTGAAAACCAGCCTCGGGACAAAGTGGCCGCTGTTGCCCAGGCCTTTTTACAAGAGATCCGCAGCGCATTGGACTGACTTTTGGCCCTGTAAAGCCAGCGCATAATGGCGCTTTTCGACGTGCGCCAGCAGGTTTTTTGCAGCGCAATATCACAAGGACTGACGTCATGTCTTGGTTAGAAAAACTCCTCCCTCCCAAAATCAGCCACACAGACCCGACCGAGCGCCGCAGTGTTCCTGAAGGCTTGTGGATCAAATGTCCAAGCTGCGAGGCCGTGCTGTACAAGAGCGACCTGGAAAAAAACCAGAACGTCTGCCCGCAATGCAGCCACCACCACCGCATCGGCGCGCGTGAGCGGCTCGATGCCTTTCTGGATGCCGAAGGCCGCTATGAAATCGGCCAGGAAGTGCTTCCGGTCGATGCGCTGAAGTTCAAGGACAGCCGCAAGTACCCCGAGCGCCTGAAGGAAGCGATGGAAAACACCGGCGAAACCGATGCGCTGGTGGTGATGGGCGGCGCCCTGCACAGCATCGGCGTGGTCGTCGCCTGCTTTGAATTCGACTTCATGGGCGGCAGCATGGGCAGCGTCGTCGGCGAGCGCTTTGTGCGCGGCGTGCACACCGCCATCGAGCAAAAAGTGCCGTTCATCTGCTTCACCGCCACCGGCGGCGCGCGCATGCAGGAAGGCCTGCTGAGCCTGATGCAGATGGCCAAGACCAACGCATCGCTGACCCGGCTGGCCAAAAAAGGCCTGCCTTATATCAGCGTGCTGACAGACCCGACCATGGGCGGCGTGAGCGCCGGTTTTGCGTTTATCGGCGACATCGTGATTGCCGAGCCCAAAGCGCTGATCGGTTTTGCCGGCCCGCGCGTCATCGAATCGACCGTGCGCGTCACCCTGCCCGAAGGTTTCCAGCGCGCCGAGTTCCTGCAGACCAAGGGCGCGATCGACTTCATCTGCGACCGCCGGGAATTGCGCAAGACCGTGGCGAGTTCGTTGGCCATGCTGCTCAAGCAGCCGGCCGACGCAGTGAGCTGAGGCGTTTCACAACGCATCAAACGGGCTCAGCACCCCGCGCCCGCCCTTGTTCAACACATGGGTGTAGATCATGGTGGTGCTGACGTCACTGTGGCCCAGCAACTCCTGCACCGTTCGGATGTCGTAGCCCGCCTGCAGCATGTGCGTGGCAAACGAATGGCGCAGCACATGCGGCGTGATGATCTTGGCAGAGCCAGCCATTGCGCCGCCCGTGCGCTCATCGCCTGAATCGATTGCCGCAGTGACGCCCGGACCCATGCGCCGCGCACCTTCCCGTACCGCCCGCTGCACCGATTCGGGAAACACGTGGTGACGCCTTTGCACCCCGTCACTTCGCGGATCCATGGCCCGCGATGCCGATGGAAAGACATATTGCCAGCCCCATGCCTTGCCGGCGTTCGGGTATTTGACGGCCAGCGCATGCGGCAAATACACCTCGCCAAACCCGGCTTCCAGATCACGCTCGTGGATGAGTTGGGTGCGCTGCAATTGCGCCTGCAGCGGAACGATCAGGTTTTCGGGCAAGACGGTGATCCGGTCCTTGTTCCATTTGCCTTCGCGAATAATGATTTCGCGGCGCTCAAACTCCACATCCTTGACCCGCAGCCGCAGAGCTTCCAGCAAACGCATGCCGGTGCCATAAAGCAAACTGGCAATCAGCCACATCGGCCCATTGAGCTGCATCAGCAGGTCGCGCACTTCGCGCGTGGTTAACACCACCGGCAAGCGTTTGGGTGTTTTGGCCTGAACCACCTCATCAAGCCAGGGCAAATCAACCCCGATGATTTGCTTGTACAAATAAAGCAGCGCCGCCTTGGCCTGGTTTTGTGTCGATGCCGATACATTACGCTCAACGGCCAGATGGCTCAAAAATGCTTCTACCTCCACAGCGCCCATGTCGCGCGGATGCCGTTTGTTGTGAAAGAGAATGAAGCGCCGCGCCCAGTCGATATAAGTCTGCTCGGTGCGAATGCTGTAGTGCCGTGTGCGCAGGTGAATACGCAGTTGCTCCAGAAGTTTTGGAGGTAGTGATGGTGGAGATTCCAGCAGTGGCGCGAGTGACCGTGGAGGCAGGTTCATCCGTTAAATTTTAGGTTTGCCTAAACGACTTGGCAACCCGATAACCCGTTGAAAATAAAAAGAAACTTTTGAATTTTAGTTGTATTAGATTGTAAGTACGGGTAGGATTCAGTCGTCCAATTAACGTTGAACTAAACCGCTTCGCGGTGGCAGGTGTGCACAGGCCGGCAGCGCGTCGTTGTCCTGCGCGGTGCTTGCCTTGAACGGCATTGAGGTGAAAGCTTGAAAGCGGGGAACGGTCCCCGCTTCCAAGGAGATTTGTCATGACACCTCTTCGCCAACGCATGATCAATGCGATGGTGCTGCGCGGTTTCGGTGGCTGTCAAGGAAGTTGTCGCCTGAAGTGAAGTGAGTCAGGCTACTTTTTGCGTGTTTCGAAGCTCCTTGATTTGTGGGGTTTCTGGGTTG
>NZ_JADOVE010000011.1:0-144053 GCF_015752225.1 Polaromonas sp. CG_9.11 | reverse complement strand
GGCCAGCCGGCGGTGTGCACCACCAGGCCGCTCTGGTGCTTGGCCGGGTCGATTTCCCACAGCTCCTTCACGCCCAGCGCGTAGGCCTGCGGGTCCTTGCCCTCGTCGAGCTTGAAGCGGGCGATCAGCTGGCGGCCCAGGTGGCCGCGTGCGCCTTCGGCAAACACCGTGTACTTGGCGCACAGCTCCATGCCCAATTGAAAGCTCTCCGTGGGCTCGCCGTCCTTGCCCACGCCCAGGTTGCCGGTGGCCACGCCCCGGACCGCGCCCGCGTCGGTGTACAGCACCTCGGCAGCGGCAAAGCCGGGAAAGATCTCCACGCCCATGGCTTCGGCTTGCGCTGCCAGCCAGCGCGTGACATTGCCCAGGCTGATGACGAAGTTGCCTTCGTTGTGAAAGCAGTCGGGCACCAGCCAGGCCGGGGTCTGGGTCGAGCCGGTCTCGCTCAGGAACAGCACCTCGTCGGCGGTGACCGGCTGGTTGAGCGGCGCGCCCAGGGCCTTCCAGTCGGGGATCAGCTCGGTGAGGGCCCGGGGGTCCATCACCGCGCCCGAGAGGATGTGCGCGCCGGGCTCGGAGCCTTTTTCGAGCACGACCACGGAAAGCTCGGTGCCTTGCTCAGCCGCGAGCTGCTTCAGGCGAATGGCCGCCGACAGGCCGCCGGGCCCGCCGCCGACCACGACCACGTCGTAGTCCATCGCTTCTCGGGGGCCGTACCGGGCCAGGATGTCTGCTGGAGTCATGATTCTTAAGTAAAAAAGGCCTGTTGCGCACGACAGTCGTGCGCAAGCAGCTATGAATTCAGGAGTAAGCGCCGGCGCGGTGCCGGCAGCTTCGGGGCGTCAGGCCAGGCGCGTGCCGTTCACGCCATGCTGGACGCCGAACGCAGCTGCTCGCGGAGCACGAACTTCTGGATTTTTCCGGTCGAGGTCTTGGGCAGCGTGCCGAACCGCACCTGCTTGGGCACCTTGAAGCGCGCCAGCTGCGCGCGGCAGTGTTCCATGATCTCGGCCTCGGTCACGCTGGCCCCGTCGCACAGTTCGACATAGGCGCAAGGCACCTCGCCCCATTTGTCGTCGGGCCTGGCGACCACGGCGGCGACCATCACGGCCGGATGCCGGTACAGCACTTCCTCGACTTCCAGGCTGGAGATGTTTTCGCCGCCAGAGATGATCACGTCCTTGCTGCGGTCCTTGATCTTGATGTAGCCGTCGGGATGCACCACCGCCAGGTCGCCGGTGTGGAACCAGCCGCCGGCAAAGGCTTCGGCCGTGGCCTGCGGGTTTTTCAGGTAGCCCTTCATCACCAGGTTGCCGCGAAAGAAAATCTCGCCCATGGTCTCGCCATCGGCGGGCACTGGCCGCATGGTTTCCGGGTTCAGCACGGCAATCGCCTGTTGCATCGGATAAGCCACGCCCTGGCGCGCATTCAGCGCGGCGCGCTCGCCAATCGGCAATTTGTCCCAGCCGGCCTGCCTGGCGCAGACGGCGGCGGGGCCATAGACCTCGGTCAGGCCATAGACATGGGTGATGTCGATGCCGATGCGCTCGCAGCCTTCGATGATGGCGGCCGGTGGCGCGGCGCCAGCAATCAGGCCGGCAATCGGGTGCGAGATGCCGGCGCGCAGCACCTGCGGCGCATTGATCAGCAGGCCATAGACGATCGGCGCGCCGCACAGGTGCGTGACGCGGTGCGCGCGGACCAGCGAGAAGATCAGCGCCGGATCGACCTTGCGCAGGCACACGCTGACGCCCGCCTGCAGCGCCAGCGTCCAGGGAAAGCACCAGCCGTTGCAGTGGAACATCGGCAGCGTCCACAGGTAGACCGAGTGGCGCGGCATTTCCCAGGTCACCACGTTGGACACGGCGTTCAGGTAGGCGCCCCGGTGGTGCGTGACCACGCCCTTGGGGTTGCCGGTGGTGCCGCTGGTGTAGTTCAGCGCAATCGCATTCCATTCGTCGGTCGGCAGCGACCAGTCGTAGGCTTCGTCGCCGGTCTGCAGGAACGCCTCGTAGTCCATCTCGCCCAGCAGTGTGCCGCCTTCGTGCATCGGGTCATCGACGTCGATGACCAGCGGGCAGGGCTGGCGCATCAGGCCCAGCGCCCGCTCGATGAGGGGCGAAAATTCGCGGTCGGTCAGCAGCACCTTGGCTTCGCCGTGGTCGAGCATGAAGGCCAGCGCTTCGGCATCGAGCCGGGTGTTCAGGGTGTTGAGCACCGCCCCCAGCATGGGAACGCCGAAATGCGCTTCGAACATGGGCGGCGTGTTCGGCAGCATGGCCGCGACGGTGTCGCCCACGCCCACGCCGCGCCGCGCCAGTGCGCTGGCCAGGCGGCGGCAACGCGCATAGGTCTGCGCCCAGGTGAAGCGGATGTCGCCGTGAACCAGCGACGCGCGCTCGGGGTAGACACGCGCCGAGCGCTCCAGGAAACTGATCGGGGACAGCGCGGTGTGGTTCGCGCTGTTGCGCTCGAGTCCGTGGTCATAGGCGGTCGTGGGCATGTCGGCAGTCTCCTGGTGGTGATGGTGACTGCATCAGGCTTGAAGGTCTGTTCAGTCATTGACAGGCAGGATGATGGCAGCCGACTGTTGCGCAATTTCGGGGCAAATGTATCGAATGATTGCGGCCTTCCGGCCCGCGCGGCAGCGCCCTAGAATGCACCAATCCGCCGGAGCCCGCCTTTGATGCCATCACACGTTTCCCCCGATTCCCAGCAAATCCACTACCGGCACGAGTTGCTGCAGGCCGGGTTGGACCGGCTTGACCAGGGGCTGACGGTGATCGACGGCAACCTGCGCATCGTCGCCTGGAACCAGGCGTTTTTGCGCCTGCTCGATTTCCCCGAAGACATGGCGTTTGTCGGCGCGACCTTCGAGTCCTTCATGCGCTACAACGCCGAGCGCGGCGAATACGGGCCGGGCGATGTCGAGGAACTGGTGGCCGAGCGCATGCGCCTGGCGCGGCATTTCACGCCGCACTACACCGAGCGCGACCGGCCCGACGGACAAATCCTGGCGGTGCGCGGCGAGCCCTTGCCGCACAACGGCTTTGTCACGCTGTACACCGACATCACGTCCAGCCGGCGCCACGAGCAGCAGATCGAGCAGCAAAACGTCGAGCTGGAGCGCCGGGTGGCCGAGCGCACGCATGAACTGCAGGCGACCAACCGGCGCCTGATCGTGGCCGACGACGCCAACCAGCGCATCACCGAGGCGCTGCGCCGCAGCGAGGAAAACCTGCGCCTGATCACCGACACCGTGCCGGCGCTGATCGGCTATTTTGATCACCAGGAAATCTACCGCTATGCCAACAAGGGCTACGCCGACTGGTTTGGCACGGTCCGCGAGGGCGTGGTGGGCCGCGCCATCCGCGATGTGGTGGGGGGTGAGGTCTACACCGATATCTCGCGCCATGTGCACCGCGCGCTCAAGGGCGAACGCGTCAGCTACGAATACGCCATGCGCCGCCCCGGCGGACGGCTGGTGTATGCGCGCAGCGAACTGGTGCCCGAACTCGACGCCCAGGGCCGGGTGGCCGGCTGCTTCGTGCTGTCGGTCAACATCACCGACCTCAAGAACACCCAGGCGGCGCTGGTGCATGCGCAGAAAATGGAAGCCGTCGGGCAGCTCACCGGCGGCCTGGCGCACGACTTCAACAACCTGCTGACGGTGGTGATCGGCAACCTGGTCACGCTGCAGGCGCGCTATCCCGACGAGCCGGACATGGCCGAATACGTTCTGCCGGCGCTGAAGGCCTCGCGCCGGGGCGCCTCGCTGATCAAGCGGCTGCTGGCCTTTGCGCGCAAGCAGCCGCTGTCGCTGCGCCCGGTGAACATCGCCGACCTGGTGAACGAAACGCTGCTGCTGCTCAAGCGCACGCTGCCGGCGCATGTCACTGTCGCGGCCACGCCGGTGGACGAACCGGTCTTTGCCATGACCGATGCCCAACAGCTTGAAAACGCCTTGCTCAACCTGGCGCTGAACGCGCGCGACGCCATGCCCGAGGGCGGTCAGTTGACGATCAAGGCCGCGCGCACGGTGCTGAGCCCGGCGCAGGCGTCCGATTTCGACGTGGTGCCGGGCTGCTATGTGGCGCTGAGCGTGTCCGACACCGGCATCGGCATGGACGCCGCCACGCAGGCGCGCGCCTCCGAGCCTTTTTTCACCACCAAGCGTTTCGGTTCGGGCAGCGGCCTGGGGCTGTCGATGGTGTATGGCTTTGCCAAGCAGTCGGGCGGCGGCCTCTCTATCCAGAGCGCGCTGGGCGAAGGCTGCGTGGTCACGCTGGTGCTGCCGTGCACCGACGACGAAATCCTCGAAGCCGAAACGCTGCCCGGCCCGCAGGCGCTGGCCAGCCGGCCCGGCGCGCAGCGCCCGCTGGTGCTGCTGGTCGAGGACGATACCGACGTGCGCCGGGTGATCCGGCTGCAACTGGTCGGCCTGGGCTATCCGGTGATCGAGGCCGACCATGCGGCCGATGCCCTGCAACTGCTGGCCAGCGTGCCCACCGTGGGGATTTTGGTGTCCGATCTGGTGATGCCGGGGGGCATGGACGGCCGGGCGCTGTGCAGCGCGGCAAGCCAGCGCGCGCCGCAGGTGAAGGCGCTGCTGATCAGCGGCTATGCCGACGGCGATGCCGCACCCGGCGGCGCGCCTACCGGCATTTCGCTGCTGAAAAAGCCCTTCACCGCCACCGAACTGCAGCAGGCGCTGGACGGCCTGGGCGCATGACGGTCGGCCTGTTTCGCCAGCCGGAGGGACCGCGCTGCATCTACCTGCTGGACGACGATCCCGACATCTGCCGGCTGGTTGGCAGCACGCTGCGCGAGTTTGGCTTCGAGACCGTCGAATGCCACACCGCGGCCGAACTGCGCCGGCTGCTGATGGTGCGGGTGCCCGACCTGTGCATCGTGGACCTGGGCCTGCCCGACGCCGACGGCATGGACGTGGTGCGCGAGCTGCAGGCGCGCCATGCCTGCGGCGTGATGGTGCTGACGGGGCGGGGCTACCTCAGCGACCGGGTCATGGGCCTGGAGCTGGGCGCCGATGACTATGTGGTCAAGCCCTTTGAGCCGCGTGAGCTGGTGGCCCGCGTGCGCAGCATCCTGCGGCGCCGTGACAAGGCGCCCGGCGCTCAAACGCCAACGCCCGCGCGTTCGCACATGGCCGAGTTTGGCGGCTGGCGTTTCCGCGCCGACTCCAACCTGCTGACGTCGCCGGGCGGCGAGGCGTGGACGCTCAGCGCTGGCGAGTCGCGCATGCTGCTGCAGTTTTTGCAGCGGCCCAACCGCATCCTGGACCGCGAGCAGCTGTGCGGCGACCGTGACCTGTCGGCGCTGGACCGCAGCGTCGATGTGCGGGTGTCGCGGCTGCGGCGCAAGCTCGAATCCGACCCCCAGCATCCGACGACCATTCGCACGGTCTATGGCGCGGGCTACCTGTTGGCGGCCGAGGTGACGTGGCTGTAGCCCCGCGCACGGTATCGAAGGCAGTGGATCGATTTTGCTACTGAATTCATAGCTGCTGGTCCACTATTTACATGCGCCAGATGCCTATTTGATGCTCAAAAGGCAACTGCTCAGGTCGTCAGGCAAGCCTTGCGTCCGAATCTGAATGGCGCCTTCCCCCCGCTGGGGGAAGGCAGGGATGGGGCCGGCGGGCGTGGCAACTCTCAAGGAAAATCGCCATCGGGGAGCCCTCACCCCAACCCTCTCCCAGGGGGAGAGGGAGGAAGACAAATGCCGGCCTCCCGTGCGCTGAGTTGTTGCCTGAAAGGCTGTCTGCTGGCCTTCAGGTGGTGGTGCCTTACGCCAGCACCCGCACCAGCGGCTGGCCGGTCAGCCAGGCTGTCAGGCATTCGCTCACGCCCGAGGCAAAACGCGCGAACACCGGCTCGGCGACAAAGCCCAGGTGCGGCGTCAGCAGCACGTTGGGCAACTGCCGGAGTAGGGAATCCTGCGGCAGCGGCTCGACATCGAACACGTCGAGCGCCGCAAACCCCGGCCGGCCCTGTTCGAGCGCGCTGACCAGCGCCCCGGTAGCGATCAGTGCCGAGCGCGAGGTGTTGACCAGCAGGCTGTCCGGCCGCATTAGCGCCAGATGCCGCGCGTCGAGCAGGTGGTGCGTGGCCGGGGTCGGCACCAGGTGCAGGCTGACGACCTTTGACGTGGTCAGCAGCTCTTCCAGCGTCACCGCCAGCGCGCCGTGCGCGGCGGCGCGCTCGGGCGTCATGCGCGGGCTCCAGGCGATGACCTGCATGCCCAGTGCCTGGCCGACGCGGGCCACGCGCCCGCCGATTTCGCCCAGGCCGATCAGCCCGAGTGTCTGGCCGTGCAGTACGCCGGCGAGCGGCAGCGCGGTGTCCGGTCGCCACTGACCCTGGCGCAGCAGCGCGGTTTGCGCTTCCAGCTGGCGCGTGGCGGCCAGGATCAGCGCCCAGGTCATCTCGCAGGTGCTGTCCTTGGACGGACCCCATTCGGTATGGCTGACCGGTATCTGGCGCGCCGCCAGCGCGGCCAGGTCGAGCGTGGTGTTGCGCGTGCCGGTGAAGACCAGGTAGCGCAGCCGCGGCAGACGGGCGAGCAGTTCGGCGCCAAACGGCGTGCGGTCGCGTACCAGCACCACGGCATCGGCGTCCTTCAGCGCCTCGACCAGCGCCTCGCCGCTCAGCGGCTGGTGGTGCAGGGCGACGTCGGCCCGTGCCTGGATCGGCGCCCAGTCCACCAGCCGCTGCAGTGCCTGCTCGGCATCGCCCACGACGACGATCACGGGCCGGCCGCCTGGCGCAGCCGGGTTCACAGGCGCGTTCATGCCTGCGGCACCGCCAGCGCGGCCAGTGCCCGAACGTTGTCGGCAGCGGCCAGGTTCCAGCAGGCGCTGATCAGCTCGCCGCTACGCACCGCGCCCAGCAACGGGTCCGACAGCCCATGGAACTTGGCTTCCAGGTTGGCATCGGTCATCGGGTTCTGCAGCGAGCCGATGGCATGCTCGACAAACACATGCACGCGCTGGCCGTCCTTCAGCACCGCCGTCACATCGGCACTGGCCTCGTCGATCGAGTCATCGACCGTCGCCACCACCTTGCGGCGCAGCGCCACCATGTCGGCGCGGTTCACGACTTCGTCGGAGAACTCGCCCTCCGCCGCGCGGCCGAAGGTCAGGCCCGCCGCGCAGCCGTGGTAGACGCTGAACTTGGCCTGCAAGCCGTCGGCCGGCTCCTTCTTGCCGGTGAGTTCCAGCACCAGCGAATGCACTTTCAGCTCGATGCTTTCCACCTGGTCGGGCGTGACGCCCCGGCGGCCCAGCTGCACGCAGGCGTCGATGCTGGGGTGGATCACGATGCCGCAGGCAAAGGGTTTGTAGCTGTTGAAGGAGATTTCAAAGCGCTTGCCCAGTTCCTCGGTGATCTCCAGCCAGTCGTTCTTGGTGGACACCGTCTGCATCATGCCGCGCGGCGCTTCCAGTGCCCGGGGGCTGGCGGTGTAGCCCTGGGCGGCCAGCAAGGCGGACATCAGGCCGGCACGCGCGGCGGCGCCGGGGTGAAACGGCTTGGTCATGGTGCCGAACTGCTCGCGCATGCCAATCGGCTGCGAGGCGGCGATGCCCAGCGCCATGGCGGTCCTGCCGGCGTCGAGCTTGAGCAGGCGGGCGCAGGCAGCGGCGGCGCCCAGCGTGCCGGTGGAGCCGGTGATGTGCCAGCCCCGGTCGTAGTGATCGGGGTACATCGCATTGCCGACGCGGCAGGCCACGTCGATGCCCAGCACCAGCGCATCGAGCAGTTCACGGCCGCTGGCGCCCGTGTGTTCGCTAAGGGCCAGCAGGGCCGAGGCCACCGGTCCGGCCGGATGGATGATGGTCTTGAGATGGGTGTCGTCAAAGTCGAAGGTGTGCGAGGTGATGCCGTTGATCAGCGCGGCGCTGGCAATGTCGACCTTTTCCGGGCGGCCGGGCAGCGTGGCCTGGGGCGCCGGCTGCAGGAACATGACGGCCGCGACGGCAGCTTCTGCCGCCTCGTGGTGCGCGGCTCCGATGGCGCAACCCAGCCAGTTCATGAAGGTGCGGTGGGCTTCGTGGTCCACGGTGTCGCTCCAGCCGCCCGACAGAAAGCCGGGATGGTTGGCGACAAATTCAGCCAGGATGTGGGTGATGGGCGGGGCATGGTGGTCGGCGGCGACCTGGGTGTTGCGGGCCATGGAGTGGTTTTTTCTATGAAGAGATGAAGAATGATGAAGTTGCTAATTTGCTATAAAAGATATAGCTGGCTATGCAATTGGAGTATGCGTAATGAGGCTTATCTTCTTGAAAATCCTCGCTACTGGTTTGTTGGATGCAGTCCCGTCTTCCTCCCTCTCCCTCTGGGAGAGGGCTGGGGTGAGGGCTCCCCGACGACGATTTTTTGTGATGAATTACACGCCCGCCGGCCCACATCCCAGCCTTCCCCCAGAAGGGGAAGGAGCCATGCGGACTCGAGGCCATGTGTCACGGGCGATGCTGCGCAGTCACTGAATTTCAGCTGTCCAGCGCGATCTTGCGTTCCTTGGCGAGCTTGGTCCAGCGGGCAATGTCGGTCTTGATGAAAGCCGAAAATTCCTCGGGCGACATCACGATCGGCTCGATCGCCTCGACGGCCAGCTTCTCGCGCAGGTCGTGCGCCCTGAGCACGGTGGCCAGCGTTTCATTCAGCTGCTTCACGATGGGCGCGGGCATGCCCGCCGGCCCCACGACGCCGTACCACTGCTGCGCATCGAAACCCTTGAAGCCCGACTCGTCCAGCGTCGGCAGGTCCTTGAACTGCGGGTGGCGCGTCAAGCCGGTGACGGCCAGCGGGCGCACCCGGCCCGAGCGGATGTGCGGAATGGCGGCGGCGAGGCCCGGAAACATGGCCTGCGTCTGCCCGCCGATCAGGTCGGTAAAGGCCGGTGCGATGCCGCGGTAAGGGATGTGCACCATGAAGGAATCGATCTGCTGCTTGAACAACTCCATCGTCAGGTGCGTCAGCGAGCCCTGGCCCGCCGAGCCGTAGCTGACGCGGCCCGGGTTCTTCTTCACATACTCGATGAATTCGCGCACCGTCTTGACCGGCAGGCTGGCGTTGACCACCAGCACGTTGGGCGTCGCGCCGATCATGCCGATGGCGGTGAAATCCTTGATGGCGTCATAGGGCAGCTTGCGCGTGGCCGGGCTGGTGCCGTGCGTCGCCACATAGCCCTGCATCAGCGTGTAGCCGTCGGGCGCCGCGCGCGTCGTGGTCTGGGCGGCAATCACGCCGCCGCCACCGCCCTGGTTGTCAACGATGAAGGACTGCTTGAGCAGGCTGCCCCAGCGCTCGGTCAGGGTGCGCCCGACCATGTCGCTGCCGCCGCCCGCCGACACCGGGACGATGTAGCGAATCGGCTTGCTCGGGTAGGGCGTCTGGGCAAAGGCCAGGCCGGGGGCATAGATCAGTGCAGGGGCTGCCTGCAGCAGGGTGCGTCGTTTCATGGGGTTGTCTCCAGCAATCGATGGACGGATAGGGGGGGTGGACGCCGCTGCCGGCTTGGAGCCGGTCTTCGGGCTGCTTTTTATTCAGGAGTTCATGCCGGCAGGGGCCGGGCGGCTTCCAGGGGCGGCGGGGCGGCGTCCAGCAGCCGCGCATAAGCGCCGCCCACGTGCCGGGCCATCAGGGCTTCGCAACGCAGCGGGTCGCTGGCCTGGATCGCCTGCACGATCTCGACATGCTCGGCCATCGACGCCTGCATGCCCAGGTCTTGCGACAGGTTCTTCAGGCGCGACAGGTGCAGCTTTTGCACGATGCTGCGGTAGGTCTCAAGCAACTGGCCGTTGCCCGCCGACGCAACGATGGCCCAGTGAAAGTGCAGGTTTTCACCGTAGTAGCCCTGCACGTCGTGCCGGCCGGCAGCTTTCAGCATGGCGTCGACCGACTGGCCCAGCAGCGCCACCAGCGCCTGGCGCTCGCGGTCCGCCAAGCTGGCCGCGCAGCGTCCGGCAAAGCCGTCGAGCAGGCCACGCATCTGGTAAAGGTCACGAATGTCAGCGGCCTGCAACTGGCGCACAAAAACGCCCGAATGCTTGCGCGACACGACCAGCCCGGAGCTCTCCAGTTCGCGCAGCGCCTCGCGCACCGGCACGCGCGACACCTTGAGCCGGCTGGCGACGTCAGGCTCGTTGATGCGCTGGCCAGGCACCAGTTCGCCTTTGAGAATGAGCGCGAGCATGTCGTCGCGCACCAGCTTGGCCAGCGAGGTGTCGCGGACATCGACCAGGCGGTCGGCATGGGATTCGGTGAACCAGGGAAGCATCAACAGCCGATTTTGGTATTTGTTATATCGTATACGAAAAAATAATCTTATTTTTATCGCTGGTCCGTGCTGACAAGTAAAGGCTTTGAGAAGCGATGATTTTTTCGCAGCCCCTGTCTGTAGGAACCTGCCCACGCCGTTTTGCGCCAAACCCCTGTTTTCTGGACTGACAAGGGCTATTAGCCTGAACACTTCATCAACTTGAAAAAGGATTTCGCCATGAACAAGGATCAAGTCAAGGGCGCTGCAAAGGATGCCGCAGGCAAGGTGCAGTCCAAGGCGGGCGAGATGACGGGCAGCACTGAACAGCAAGCCAAAGGCATGGCCAAGCAGGCCGAAGGCAAGACCCAGAAGAAGATGGGCGACGCAAAGGAAACCGTTAAAGACAAGATCGACAAAATCTAGGGGCTTTGGCGGCAGAAATGACGTGCGCTGCAAAGCGGCCGTGCCGGTCCACTTTTCATTGGCTTTTTGTCCAATAGCCGACGACTGGCCTGAAAATTCGGTAAAAACCCTTCCCGGCGTGCCCAACCTTGGCCATGCGTACCTTCTTGGGCCCAGGCTTCCAGCGCGAAACCACATGGGCGTGCCATCGGGGAATTCATGGCATATCACTGCTTTTTGCTACCAAATCGACAGCCGCTTGGGCAGGTTGCGATGGCGCCGAAGTCTTGTTTGATGCTGAACGTCACCGGTGGGTCAACGCAACCGCGTAGCAGTCAGTTTTCCAAGCTCCAGCGAAAAGGCCGGTTTTTTAACCGGCCTTTTCACGTTTATCCTGACGGGTGTGCGCGTCAGGCTTGTGAATCGCTGAAGAAGGCCAGTGCAGTGTCGAGTTCGTCCTGGCCAATCCCTGGGGCGGTTTCCAGCAGGTCGTGCAGTCCGGCCAACGCGGCTGAACCCTGTTTTTGCAGGGTGGAAATGACAAGCGCCGCCGCTTTGGGCGCATCAAACCCACGGCTTTGCAGCAGCAGGCGCGCATCGGCATCGAGCAGCTTGAAGTAGAACCGGCCGTCTTTTTCGCGGTATTGCTTGAATGCCGGGGCAGTTTTTTTGGCTGCCTTGCTTTTGCTGGCCGCCGGGGCGGAAGAACCCAGGTTGCGCAGGCCCACGGCGCGCCGCAATTCGCCCATGAACGGTGCCGCCACCGCCCGTGCCTTTGCCGCACCGGCTTGCAGCAGCTTTTCGATTTCCTGCGGGTTGGCGATCAGGTTCTGATAACGCTCGCGCATCGGGGCGACTTCCCGGTCGATGCGCTCGAACAGCATCTGCTTGGCATCGCCCCAGCCAATGCCGTCGGCATAGGCCTGGCGCAACGCAGCGGTTTCGCTTTCGCCGGCAAAGGCCTGGTAGATCTGGAACAGGGCCGAGCCTTCGGTGTCCTTGGCTTCGCCGGGCGCGCGAGAGTCGGTGACGATGCCAGCGATCAGCTTGCGCAAGGGGTCGGGCGGCGTGAACAGCGGGATCGTGTTGTCGTAGCTCTTGCTCATCTTGCGCCCGTCCAGGCCGGGCAGCAGGGCGACGGATTCCTCGATGGCCGCTTCGGGCAACACCAGGTGTTCGCCGTACAGGTGGTTGAAGCGCTGCGCCATGTCGCGCGCCATTTCAATGTGCTGGATCTGGTCGCGCCCGACCGGCACCTGGTGTGCCTTGAACAGCAGGATGTCGGCGCCCATCAGCACCGGGTACATGAACAAGCCCGCCGTGACATCGGCATCCGGGTCGTTGTTGGCCGCTTCGTTCTTGTCCACCGAGGCCTTGTAGGCATGGGCGCGGTTCAGCACGCCCTTGCCCGTGACGCAGGTCAGCAGCCAGGTAAGTTCGGTGATTTCCGGAATGTCGGACTGGCGGTAGAACATCACGCGTTCCGGGTCCAGCCCGGCGGCCAGCCAGCTGGCGGCAATTTCCAGTGTCGAGCGCTGGATGCGCGCCGGGTCGCCGCATTTGATCAAGGCATGGTAGTCGGCCAGAAAATAAAAGCTCTGCACGCCGGGCAGTCGGCTGGCCGCTACCGAAGGGCGTATCGAGCCGACAAAGTTGCCCAGGTGCGGCGTTCCGGTGGTGGTGATGCCGGTCAGGAAGCGTTGGAGCGGTGCGGAAGAAGTGGAGGTCATGCAGAAAGTGGAGATGAAAAAATCAGCGCAGCAGGAAGGCCAGCGGAGAAATCAGCGTGTTGATCAGGGCGTAGCCCAGGGTCATGAGCGGACGCAGCCAGAAGGCGCCAACGACACCGACCAGCACCAGGCCCATCACGATGAAGAAGCCCCAGGGTTCAAGGCGCGAGACCATCTGTGCCTGCTTCCAGGGCAGCAGGCCGACCAGGATGCGGCCACCGTCCAGCGGCGGCAGCGGGAACAGGTTGAAGGCCCACATCACCAGGTTGACCAGGATGCCGGCCTGCGCCATCTTGACGAAAAAGGGCTCCTGAACACCCATGCCAACCAGCCCCACCAGCAACAAGGCCCAGAAAATGGCCTGCGCAAAGTTCGATGCCGGACCGGCCAGCGCCACCCAGACCATGTGGCGCTTGGGGTTGCGCAGGGCGCCGAAATTCACCGGAACCGGCTTGGCGTAGCCAAACAAAAAAGCGCCCGAGGTGGCGAAGTACAGCATCAGCGGCATCAGGATCGTGCCTACCGGGTCGATGTGCTTGAGCGGGTTCAGCGTGATGCGGCCCTGCGCGTAAGCGGTGTTGTCGCCAAAATGGCGCGCCGCGTAGCCGTGGGCTGCTTCATGGATCGTGATGGCGAACAGCACGGGAAGGGCGTAAAGGGTGACAGTTTGAATCAGGTTGGCAATGTCCATGGCCTGATTGTGTCAGACGCTCCGTTGGCCGTGCCTCACAGCCCGAGCAGTGCCAGCTCGCCTCGTCCCTGCCGGATCACCACCGGGTCGCCGCCGTCGGCCATGGGCGTCAGGTCGATCACGGTGGTGGCTTCCTTGTAGCAGGCGCCGGCGTCGATCACAGCGGCGAGTTCGCGCTCCAGCGGGCCGGTGATGTCCTGGGGGTCGCTGATGGCTTCGGTTTCGCCGCGCGGAATCAGGGTCGTGGCCAGCAGTGCGCCGCCATGCAGCTCCAGCAGGGCTTGCAGCGCCTTGTGGTCGGGAACACGCAGGCCGATGGTCTTGCGCGACGGATGGCTCAGGCGGCGCGGCACTTCCTTGCTGGCTTCCAGGATGAAGGTGTAGGGGCCGGGGGTGGCGCCCTTGATCAGGCGGAACTGCTTGTTGTCGACCCGCGCATAGTTGGACAGTTCGCTCAGGTCGCGGCACAGCAGCGTGAGGTGGTGCTTGTCATCCACCCCGCGAATGCGGCGCAGGCTGTCGGACGCTGCCTTGTCATCGAGCTGGCAGACCAGCGCATAGCTGGAATCGGTCGGCACAGCGACAATGCCGCCGCGCTGGATCAGGGCAACGGCCTGCTTGAGCAGGCGTGCCGGCGGGTTGTCGGGATGGACTTCAAACAACTGGGCCATGACAGATTTCTTTCAGGATTCGGTGGCTTGGATGAGGACACGGCTTTCGCGCACGGCCAGCCATGCGCCCGTGGCGCCGCACACGGCGATCATGCCCATGCCCAGCAGCGACAGCTCGTCCGGCACATGGTAAAAAGCCAGCCAGCCACCCAGCATGGCAAAGCCGATCTGGGCATACAGAAAAGGCGTCAGGGTGGACACCGGTGCGCGCGCATAGGCCAGGATCATCATGAAGTGACCAACGGTGCCCATCAAGCCCATCAGCGCCAGGCCAGCCCAGAGCGCCCATGAATCCAGCGATGTCCAGACAAAGGGCAAGGCCAGCGAGGCCAGCAGCGTGCCGACCCAGCCGGTGTAGAAATGCATGGTGACCGGGTCTTCGGTGCGCGCCAACCGGCTGGTCAGGATTTGAAACCAGGCATGGGAAATCACCAGGCCCAGTGGCAGCAGCATGGCCCAGCTGAATTGATTTCCGCCTGGCCGGATGATGATGAGCGTGCCCACGAAGCCGCCAATCACCAGCGCCCAGCGCAGCACGGAAACCCGCTCACCCAGCGTCAGCGATGCCAGCAGCGTGATGACCAGCGGCGTGATCATGACGATGGCCGTGAATTCCCCCACCGGCATGTGCTTGAGGCTGAAAAAAGCAAAAGTGCTGGTCGCCAGCAGCAGCAAGCCGCGCAGGCACTGGAACTTCGGATGGGCGGTGCGCAGCAGGCTCCAGCCGCGCGAAGGCAGCATGGACACGGTGGTGGCAATCGCCTGAAAGGCGTAGCGAAACCACAGCGCCATCAGCACCGGAACGCTCAGGGAGATGATCTTGGTGGTGGTGTCCAGCACGGCAAAGCAGGCCACGGCCGCCACCAAAAGTGCAATCCCCGCCAGCGTGTTGGGAGGTGTTTTGCTCGCGCCACTCATGCCTGGATGCGGTCTGCCAGCAGCGCCCACACCGGCGTCAGGTCGCCCGGGAGGAAGGGCAGCGTGCCCAGGTCGGTATGGCTTTCGTCGGGGCTGTGAAAGTCACTGCCACGCGAGGCCGCCAGGCCGAATTCCTTGGCGGTTTCGGCATACTTGATGAATTCCTGCCTGGAATGGCTGCCGGTGACGACTTCCACGCCGCGCCCGCCATGCGCCTTGAACTCGGTGAACAGCGCATATTCGGCATTGGCTGAAAAGTTGTAGCGGCCCGGATGTGCAATCACCGCAAGGCCTTGCGCCTGCGTGATCCAGGTGACGGCATCCTTCAGGGTGGCCCAGCGGTGCGGCACGTAGCCGGGCTTGCCTTCGGTCAGGTATTTGCGAAAGACCTCATGGGTCTCCTTGCAGACGCCGGATTCCACCAGATGGCGGGCGAAGTGGGTGCGGGAAATGAGCTCGGGGTTGCCGACGAATTTCAGCGCGCCTTCAAAAGCCCCCTGAATGCCGACCTTTGCCAGCGAGTCCGACATTTCCTTCGCGCGCTGCTCGCGGCCACCCCGGGTGTTGTGCAGCCCCTGCCTGAGTTGCGCATCGTCAGGATCAAAGCCCAGGCCGACGATGTGAACCGTCTCGCCAGCAAAAGTGACGGAAATCTCGGTGCCGCTCAGGTAGGCCATGCCTTGCGCCCTGGCAGCGGCGGCGGCCCGGTGCTGGCCGCCGATTTCGTCATGGTCGGTCAGCGCCCACAACTCGACACCGTTGGATTTGGCGCGCGTTGCAAGTGCTTCGGGGCTCAAGGTGCCATCGGACACGACAGAGTGGCAATGCAGGTCGGCGTTCAGGATATTTTGGGGGTTCACGCCTTAATTTTAGGCTTTATGAGGCGCCGCCGCCGGGCTGCGTGCTTTCTTCACGGTGCTTCAAGCAAAAGGAATGGCTTGACGGGTGCTGCTGGCGCAATGTCCACTGCGCCAGCAGTCAGCGCGCGGGCCAGCCCATTGAAAACGGCCTCTTCAAAGGCCGTTTATGCGATGCGGTGTCCGAGTGGTCAGTTTTTTTTCACCGGGCAGGTATTCCAGCCGAAGCGGGCATAGGGCGGGCACCAGCCGACAAGGCCGGCCGCCAGCGGCATCAGGCCCAGCCAGCCCCACACGCCGATGGAGCCGCTCACGGCCAGGCCGATCAGCGCCAGGCCGATGGCGATGCGAAGGATGCGGTCAATGGTGCCGACGTTGGATTTCATGGCTGTTTCCCCTCAAATAAAGTGGTTGATGGCTTGAATTGGATGCCTTTCCCCGCCCCCGGTCTGTGACCTGTGTCACACAGCGCCCGTGCGTGCGGTCGCGTGGTTCAGGTGCACGCGGGCAGATGGCGACCACGGCGCGCGGCGCGGCACTGTCGCCAATATGGATGCACTCGCGTGACAGGCTGACCAGCCTTTCTGCCCGAAGCGGCGCAGCAGCAGGCGAGAGGCGATTTCGCGCACCGTGCCCAGCTCGGCGGCCAGCCGCTGAAAGGCCATGGCGTCGATCAGGCTGGCCAGGTCGGCCATGGGTTCGGCGAACAGCCCCAGCACCTCGTTTCGAAAGGCCGGCGTTTCCATCCAGCGCTTGAACACGTCGGGCGGAATCAAGAGGCGCGTGCTGGGCCGGGTCGTCACGCCGTGCGCCGACACAGTGGCTGGGTGCCAAACAGGCAAGCCGACGACACCAGGCACAACTCGCCGGGCACCACCCGGTACAGCTCGAGCGAACGGCCATTGCCTGAACCGCGCGAAACCTTGATCTCGCCTTCGAGTACCAGCGCAAGGCCCTGGCAGGGCGTGTTTTCAGTGAACAGGGCCGTCCCGGCCGGCACACTGACGGGCGCAATGGCTGGCTGCAGGTTGGCCAGCGAAGGCAGCACCTGTTCCAGGTCAGAGCGTGGCGGGCGCGGGCGTCATGATGGATTTTCGGTTGGCTGTCCGGGCAGGACGAGACTACAAGGCCTAGCCGAAATTCGACGTGATGGTGCTGGTCGGCGGTCAGCGGCCGAGCCTGCTGGAAAAAACATGCCGCGCAACTTCAACCTGCTGCAATTCGATGCGACGCACCCTGGCGCGGCGAAGGTGCTGCAGGACCACCGGAAGACGCCGATTCAAAAGGCCATTCATCTGCTGCTCAATATTGCGGTCAGCGAGTTGCCCTCGTGGGTGGTGGACTCGTACTTGGTCACCACCAATTTTGCCGACCCGCAAAGAAACCAGTTCATCAAGGATTGCGTCAACCGGTTCTGGACCAAATTCGGGGTGCTGCAGGAACGCGGTCAGGTCAACTGCATATCCCTGATGTTGGCAGCCGGCCCCGATCCTGCCGCTGCTGGCCGCAAAATGGCAGTATTCGGACAAGTTAAAAACGGAGTTGGCGAAGTGTCTTGGCTGTGCGCCGTCACTGCAACCGCAAAGTCCGGTGCCTGCGGCCCTCGGGAACGCATGGCCGGGTTGTGTCGCTGATGTTTTAAATGAAAAATAGCTGATTGCGCTCGTCAGGCATGCGCAAGTAGCTATTTAATCGATAGCAGTCCCTGAAAATGCTTTTTTTTGGTTTCAGCGCAGGCCAAAATAAGACAGGACAACGCCGATGATGACAACAAGGCCTACGATGTAAATGATGGTGTTCATGATTTCCTCTCTGGGACGCTGGAGGCTCCGGGACGGGCTCCTTGTGAACACCGATCATGGCCACCGGACAGGTTTGCGCCTGTAGGCAGCCCGACTGAAAAACCGTCGGACAAATTCCCTACGGCTTCGGCGGCTGGATTTCCGCTGCTTCGATGAGAAACTGCACGCGCCGGATGCCCTTCCACTCGTTGGTATCAAGCCGGAACGCCAGCGTGACGCGCGCCGGAAGCGTTTCGGTATGGCCGAACCAGATGCCGTCCACCGGCTCTCCCTGGTGCTTGAGCTTCAAGGACAAATGCTTGTCCTCCCCCACCAGCCGCTGCGACACCACCTCGACCTCCTCGCTGAAGGTTGGCGCGGCAAAGCCCTGGCCCCAGACTTCCTTGTGCAGCGTGTCGACCAGGTCGGCACGCCGGTACTCGGGCGCCAGCGGGCCGTCGGTGTCCAGGCGCCGCGTCAGCGTGGCGGCGTCCAGCCATTCACGGGCAACCTGTTGCAGGCCGAATTCAAACTGCTCGAAATGCTCCTCGGCAATCGTGCAGCCGGCCGCCATGGCGTGACCACCAAAGCGCAGCAGCACGCCAGGATGGCGCTTGGCGACCAGGTCCAGCGCATCGCGCAAGTGAAAGCCCGGAATCGAGCGGCCCGAGCCCTTGAGTTCATGTTCCTTGCCCGGCGCCTGGCTGGCGGCAAACACAAAGGTCGGCCGGTGCAGCCGGTCCTTGATGCGCGAGGCGACGATGCCGACCACGCCTTCGTGGAAGTCCGGGTCGAAAATCGCAATCGCCGGCGGCGGCTCCTCGTCCTCGTCGATCATCGCGTCGGCCGCCAGTTGCGCCTGCTCGCGCATGCCGGACTCGATGTTGCGGCGTTCGCGGTTGATGCCGTCGAGCATCTGCGCCAGCTCATCGGCCCGTGCGGGGTCGTCGGTCAGCAGGCATTCGATGCCCAGCGTCATGTCGGCGAGGCGGCCGGCGGCATTGATGCGCGGGCCGAGCGCAAAGCCGAAGTCGAAGGTCGTCGCCGTGGGCGCCTGGCGACCGGCAGCCTTGAACAGGCTGGCAATGCCGGCGGGCAGCGCGCCAGCGCGGATGCGCTTCAGCCCCTGCGCCACCAGCCGCCGGTTGTTGGCATCCAGCTTCACCACATCGGCCACCGTGCCCAGCGCCACCAGTGGCAGCAACGTGTCGAGCTTGGGCTGGTGGGCCGCGTCAAACACGCCGCGCGTGCGCAGTTCGGCGCGCAGCGCCAGCAGCACGTAAAACATCACGCCCACGCCGGCGATGGATTTGCTTTCAAAGGTGCAGCCGGGCTGGTTCGGGTTGACGATCACGTCGGCCTCGGGCAGGGCGATGTGCTCGTTGAACAGTGCGGGCAAATGGTGGTCGGTCACCAGCACCTGCAGGCCCAGCGCTCTGGCGCGCGCCACGCCGTCGATGCTGGCAATGCCGTTGTCCACCGTCACCAGCACCTCGGCGCCGGTGGCTTTCACCCGCTCGGCAATCGGCGCGGTCAGGCCGTAGCCGTCCACGATGCGGTCAGGCACCAGGTAGCTGACGTGATGGGCGCCCAGGAGCTTGAGCCCGCGCAGTGCCACGGCGCAGGCGGTGGCGCCGTCGCAGTCATAGTCGGCGACCACGCAGATGCGTTGTCCGGCGGCCATGGCATCGGCCAGCAGCCGGGCGGCTTCCTGCGTGCCCTTGAGCGAGGACGGCGGCAGCAGCCGGGCCAGCCCGTCGTCGAGTTCGTCGGGTCCGCGGACGCCGCGCGCTGCATACAGCTGCGCCAACAAGGGATGGATGCCGGCCTGCTGCAGCGCCCAGACGCTGCGCGGGGGCACGTCGCGTACCTGGATTTTCATGGTGTGGTACCTGAAGGGGTGTTGATTGCTATTATTTTCATAGCTTCTTAAGTATATCCAGCGGGCGCAAAGAGCTAAAAAAGTTTGAAATTCTGGTCCGCAGGCCGGCGCGTTGCGTCTCGAAGGTCTGGGCGCTGCTTTCGCCGCACAAGGTCAGCCGCACCGACTCGCCGCGCTGCTGCCGGGCCAGCAGCGCGGCCATGTCACCCGCCTCCAGCGTGGCCCAGGCTTGGGCATAGCCGGCCCAGTCTTCACGGAAAACCGCCTCGGCCAGGCTGCGCGGGACGCTGATTTTCTCCCTCTCCCTCTGGAAGATGTCCGGGGTGAGGGCCTCCCCGAGTTCGGCTGACGGCAAATCCCCCGTGCCGCTGATCCAGAACGAATTCACCGGCAACTGGCGCCGCGCCGCGCGCTCGTCATTGGACGGATGCGTGTAAAGCAGCATCTGCATTTCATTTTGCAAACGACGCAAGGGCGCGGCGTTCTTCGTGTTTGGCAACCAGGCGTCCACATTGCGCGCCAGCACCCGGTCCATCGAGGCCGTTGGCAGGCCGCGAAACAATTCCCCTTCGGCCAGCCAGCGCCCAGGCGCCAAATAATGCAGTGTGATGCCGTCGGTTTCAAAATAAGGCTGCATCAGCGCCAGCAGGCGGCGCGATTCATCCTCCTGCAGATCGAGCAGCGCCGGGTCGCTCAGCGTCGCATGCAGGTGTCCCATGGCCCAGTGGCATGGCGTGATCCAGGCCCAGGCCTTCTCAAGGCCGGCCTGTAGCTCTTCCATGGCCTTGCTGGCGGCCCAGGGCAACAGGCCATCGGCAGTGTCCCGCGTGGCCAGGCCCAGGGCGCGGGCCAAGGCGCGCTCATGCGGCGGCGAGAACGATTCGGCAACCTGGGTGTCGGTCTGCACGAGCTTCATGCCTTGCAGCAGCTGGCCAAGGCGCTTGAAGCCGTCCGGCGGCAGCGATTGCAGCGTGGGCAGCCAGGCTTCGGCGCTGCAGGCGGCAAAGGGAATCAACAAATGGGGGGTCAAATTGGGGCGCATCGGCCTATTGTCCGGGATGCCACAATCCCTCCCATGCAAATCCCCTATGAGCTGATTCTGGGCTGGCGTTACACCCGCGCCGGTCGCGCCACCCGGCGAAACGGTTTTATTTCCTTTATTTCGGGCGTTTCGATGCTCGGCATTGCGCTGGGCGTGGCGGCGCTGATCATTGTGCTCAGCGTGATGAACGGTTTCCAGAAGGAAGTGCGCGACCGCATGCTGGGCGTGATCTCGCACATCGAGGTGTTCGCGCCGGGGGGCGGCGCGCTGGTCGATCCGCAGAAAACCCTGGCCGAGATACGCGCCAATCCGAATGTCGTCGGCGCTGCAACGTTCATAGCGGCCCAGGCACTGCTGGCGCGCGGCGAGGACATGAAAGGCACTTTGGTCCGGGGCATTGACCCGCTGCTGGAGGGCCAGGTGACCGACCTGGCCGTGGAACTGGAAAAAACCTCGTTTCCCAAGCTCGTCAGCGGCGAGTTCGGCGTCGTGCTGGGCGGTGAACTGGCGCGTGCCATGGGCGTGCGCGAAGGCGACAGCGTGACCCTGATCGCGCCCAGCGGGCAGGTCACGCCGGCCGGCGTCGTGCCGCGCCTGAAGCAGATGACGGTGGCCGGCACGTTTGATTCCGGCCATTTTGAATACGATTCGGCGCTGGTCATGATGCACCAGGATGATGCGGCCCGGATTTTCCGGCTTGAAGGGCCGACCGGCATCCGCATCAAGCTGAAAGACTTGCACCAGGCGCGGCAAGTGGCGCTGCAGCTGTCTAAAACCTTGAGCGGCGACCTGCTGATCCGCGACTGGACGCAGCAGAACAAGACCTGGTTTGCTGCTGTGGAACTGGAAAAACGCATGATGTTCATCATCTTGACGCTGATCGTCGCGGTGGCAGCTTTCAACCTGGTCAGCACCTTGGTGATGACGGTGACCGACAAGCGTGCCGACATCGCCATCTTGCGCACGCTGGGCGCCAGCCCGAAAAGCATCATGGGCGTGTTCATGGTGCAGGGCTCCATGGTCGGCGTGATCGGCACGCTGTCAGGCCTGCTGCTGGGCCTGGGCATTGCCGTAAATATCGATGTGATCGTGCCGGCGCTGGAGCGGCTGCTGAACGCCAGTTTTTTGCCCAAGGACATCTACCTGATCAGCCGCATGCCCAGCGAGCCGCAGTACAGCGACATCATGCCGATCGTCGTCATCTCGCTGATTCTGGCTTTCCTGGCCACCATCTATCCCAGCTGGCGCGCCAGCCGCGTGAACCCGGCGGAGGCCTTGCGCTATGAGTGATCGTGCCCCCACGCTCCCCACTGCGTGTGGTTCGCTGCCCCCCGAGGGGGCCGCCCCGCCTGCAGTCCGGCAAAGCCGGTCCTGCGGCCGGAACCTGGATGAGCGGGGGCAGGCGTGTGATTCCTCCGAAGGGGTTGGGATTTGCGTATCGTCTGCGTACTTGGAAAGCCAGATTCGTGGTCGAAACTTGAACGAACGGGGCAGGCGTGTGCCTTGCCTGAAGTTATGAAAGATGCTGCTCCTATGCTGACTGGTTCAAACAGTTCGACGATTTCCGAGGGCGCCACTTCGCAAAATATTGGGTCCGACTCCGATTTGCTCCCTCTCCCTTTGGGAGAGGGCAGGGGTGAGGGCCTCCCCGCATCCGTGCCCCAACAGCCCCGGGGCGAAGTCGTGCTGCGCGCCAGCGGCCTGACCAAGCGCTTCTCCGAAGGCCGGCTCGACGTGACGGTGCTGCAGGGCGTGGACCTGCAGGTGCATCGCGGCGAGACGCTGGCCATCGTCGGCACCTCGGGTTCGGGCAAAAGCACGCTGCTGCACCTGATGGGCGGGCTGGATGCGCCCACCAGCGGGCAGGTCGAACTGAAGGGCCAAGTCCTTTCCAGCCTGTCGCCTGCCCAGCAGGGCGAGCTGCGCAACCGGCACCTGGGGTTTGTCTATCAGTTCCACCATTTGCTGCCCGAATTCAGCGCGCTGGACAACGTCGCCATGCCGCTGTGGATTCGGCGCCAGGACCGCGCCCAAGCATCGGAAGTTGCCAGCCGGATGCTCGCCAGCGTCGGGTTGCAAGACCGTATCCACCATCGCCCGTCCGAGCTGTCAGGCGGCGAACGCCAGCGCGTCGCCATTGCCCGCGCTCTGGTGACGCAGCCGGCCTGCGTATTGGCCGATGAGCCCACCGGCAACCTCGACCGCTCGACTGCCGACGGCGTGTTTCAGCTGATGATCAAGCTCGCCCGCGAGCATGGCACGGCCTTTGTCATGGTGACGCATGACGAGGCGCTGGCGGCGCGCTGCGGGCGGCAGTTGCGGCTGGTGCTGGGAAAGTTGTCGGACGCGGGGTGAGTCTGAAAGTCTTCATGGCCGGCGCTGGCAAAAGCGAACGGCCATGAAAAAAGACAGGCCATGCCTGTCTTTTTCGAGAGTGCAAGAACCGCTTACTTGACGGTAGCAGCTTTCACATCAGCCTTGCCTTCGGCTTTCACGGCGGTAGTGGCCGATGCGGCATTGACCTTGTCAGCCTTGGCGTCAACCTTGACCTTGTCGGTCTTGGCGGTGGCATTGACGATGGCCTTGTCAGCTTTGGCATCGGCCTTGGCATCGACTTTTTCGGCCTTGGCTTGTGCCGCTACCTTGTCTTTGGGCTCGGCCTTGGCAACCTTGGCATGGGCTTTTGCCTTGGTGTCGGTGGACTCTGCGTGTGCTTCGGCCTTGACATTGCCAGATTTCACTTCGGCCTTTTCAACCTTGGCGTCAGCCTTGGCATCCACTTTGGCTTCAGATTTGACAGCCTTGGCCGTGGCTTGGTCAGCCTTGGCTTCTGCTTTCACGACAGCAGGCGTAGCGGGCGTAACCACGGGCGCGGCAGGTGCCTGGGCAAATGCACCCGATACAAACAGACCGGCGATCAGGGAAGCGAGTAACTTGTTCATGGTGAGCCTTTAGTTAAAGTCAATTGATGCAGCGTTTTTGTTGCATCTGGTCTGTTAACGAAGCGCATCCGGATGCAGTTGACTGGCTTTACATAACCTTTGCAATTCAAGCGCAGAGCGGTGCCATGGCTGGCAGGGGTCTGCTCACGGGTTTGACCTTTCTGAACCGCTGGCGTCCCGCCGCATTCCTGCTGTCATGCTGCGCCTCAAGCATAATCACCGGCTTCGCGCATTGCGGTGGAACCTTCAGCCGCAAGGTCATGGCAGCAGGCACCGCCAGTCCGCCGCTTCCAGTCCCAGGACGAAATCACCCCACGCATGACGGAACACTACACCACCCTTGGGCTCAGCAGCGCAGCGACGCTGGCCGACATCAAAAAGTCGTTTCGGCAGAAAGCGTCCTACTGGCATCCGGATAAAAATGCGGCACCGCATGCCGCCGCGCGCTTTCGGGCGGTGCAGCAGGCCTACGAAGTGCTGTCCGATCCCGACCGGCGCCAAGCCTACGACGACAACCGCCGGCGCAACCTGCTCGACAGTCCGCTGGAGACGGCGCAGGACATCTGGCACAACTATTTCAATTCCCTGCTGTGAAAACTACCCGCACCATGACTATTTCCCCGTTTTTTCGCAACCTGCGCTCGGCCTACCGCGCTGAAATGGACGACCTGACGTTTGACTCCGACGGGCGCGACGTGCTGCGCCAGCGGCTCGCCGAAAAGCGCAAGGAAATCGGCTTTCTGGTGCAAATGATGGAACTCAGCCCCGAAATGGTGGCGGTGGTTTTTCACCAGGGCCTGCGCTTCACCGAGCCTGCGGTGATGGAGCACTTGCTCAGCCATGAAGCCGATGAATTCCCCGAGTGGGCCAGCGTGTGCGGTGGCATCGAGCTGACGCCGTGGGCGCGCGACCTGTCTCAAATCATCCTGCAGGCACCGGCCGGCGAGTGGTTCATGACGCTGGCGGCGGGCCTGCATTACCTGGCGGACAAGTCGGACGCGGCATTCGCCGGGCAGGGCGGCGACGACTGTGACGAAGACAGTGACGGCGATGACGGCGACACCGATGAACAGGACGATTTCAACGACCACGAAAGCGACGAAGTGCGCGGTGACGCCCGTGACCGCGAAGAGGCTGGCGCCAGCTGGCTCGAAGGGCAGGGCTTTGAGCGCAAAGACTGACGCATCGACTTCCTGAAAAACACACCCTAACCCGTATGAACCACCTTGCCCTGATTGAAAAAACCCAGCAACTCATTGCCGCCGGCGACATCGTCGGCGCCGAGTCCGCGTTGGTCGAACTGGCCGATGCCGAAGGCGATGCTGCGCTGATGGTGGTGCTCGACATGCTGCCGCCCAAGGACATTCTGGCGGTGATCCGCGAGTACGACAACTCCAGGGAATCCATCGTCAACCTGCTGGTCACGCCCGAGCAGTTCGCGCGCGCCGTGGTGATTGAAAAGCAATACAAGGACCTGACGCGCACCCACCTGCGCGGCATGATGAACGCCATCATCTTCCGCGAGGATGCCGATCCGCTGGAATTCATCAATGCCATCGGCGACCTCGAAGGCGGCAGCGAGGCGCTGGCCGACTACTTCACCGAGAAATGGGACCGCATCGAGGCCTTTGCCTGCAACGGCAGCTTCGACGCGATGAAAGACACCGGCGAACTAATTTCCAAGGCCGACCTGCAGGCCAGAAGCTATGAACGCCCGCAGGTCGAGCAGGACGAGGTGGCCGACCACGACTGGATGGAACTGGCCTGGCTGCTGCGCTACCAGAACCCGGACCTGTTCATCGAGATGCTGACCGTGCTGCGGGCCAAGGCACGCGCCCATGACCTGGGGGCCGAGGACGACGAGTCGCTGGACGACGAGGACGATGGCAAGGTCGAGACCGGCGACACCGATAGGGGCCAGGCCACGCCGGCTGCACGCGACTCGGACGAGGAATCGGCCATCTGACGCGGGCGCCGTCAAAACAGCACGCCTTCACCATGACGATGAACCCTTCCGCTCCTGCTGCCCCAGCTTCCCCCGCGTCGGTTTCCCTCTACGATGCGCGTCCGTTCTTTGAAAAAGCGCTGCAGTTCGGCGTGCAAAACGGCATCCTCGACCCGCAAAAACTGGAGGCTATCCGTCTTGACGCGCCCAAGGGCATGGTGCAGATTGCGCGCTATTTCGGCAACGAGTTCCTGCGTCCGGATATTGAAAAGGCCAGGGACCGCATCGTCAACCTGGTGAGCCTGTCCCTCGAAAGCACCAGCGGCGGCGACCTGCGGCAGGCTGCCGAGTTGCTGCGCGACCATTCCTTCATGTCGCGCTCCAAGGCCGGATCGGACATGCTCCGCGCCCTGCTCGCGCTACCCGAAAGCACCGGTTTTCATGCCAGCCTGGACAGCGGCGCCGAGGCTGGTGGTCCGCCGAAAGGGCTGGCCGAGTGGTCGCTGAAAAGCCTGGCCGATTACCAGGCCGAGCTGGCCCGGCGCCAGCCCATTCAGCAGGAAAAAGACGCCGCTGTCTGGCTGGCCGAACAACTTGGCCTGGACATAGAGGCGCTGGAAGAGGCGCACACCCATGCCGAAGCGGTGATCCGCAGCGCCTTGCTGGCACTGGCCACCCGGCGCACTGAAATGCCCGACTGGGTCGAGTTTGAAAAGTTGGTGGCCGACCTGCGCAAGAAATACCAGGCCGCCAGGGCGCGCAGCGACGCCAAGACCCAAAAGGCCGCCAGCGCCCGGGCGCAGACGCTGTCCGTCACGATACCGCAGGACTTGCCCGATGAATTCCGGGACGTGGTGCAGGCCGTGCGCCAGTCCGTGCTGGGCGACCTGCCGCAAATCCTCGACAGCGCCCTGACCGCCCGGGCGCTGTTTGCCAATGACAGCGAACACCACCATGCGCCGCTGCTCGGCCGCTATTTCTGGGTGGAAGACATCGCCAGCGAGATGCACTACCACGAACAGTCGGTTTCCCTCGCCTGGGACAAGGTGACGGGCGGCAACTGCGACGACGGCTCGCTGCTGACCCTGCTGGTGTGTGTGGCGGCCGGTGCCGTACCCAAAACCGTCCTGACCGAAAAAGCCGCTGCCGCGCTGGTGCGCAAGATGCAAAAGCCAGGCACTGCGCCGGGTTTCAGTCCCGATCTGGCCACCCAGTACATTGCCTGCCATGCGCCTGCGCAGCACCAGGACGCGTACCTGCAACTCTGGGACGACTTTGTCGAAGAGGCCGGTGCCACGCTGCAAAGCGATTCGACCTATGCGCGCAAGGATGCGCTGGCGCTGCTGCGGCGCGAATGCCATGTCATCGCCTGAACCCGTGTGCGCAGCGCTGCCGGGTGCTTGCCTGTCCGACTTTCAGGACAATTCCTGACGCAGTGCCTCCCCGTCTGCAATGCTATGCTGCACTGCAACATAGTCGCACGCACCTGAACTTCGGGCGTATCGCGCAAGCACCGACAGGAGACACTTTGCTTTTTGGAAGACGCAGCCAGCAAACCATCAACCTGGCTCTGCAGGGCGGCGGCGCACACGGCGCCTTCACCTGGGGCGTTCTCGACCAGTTGCTGGAAGACGGCCGAACCGACTTCGAGGGGGTCAGCGGCACCAGCGCCGGCGCCATGAATGCGATCGTTTTGGCGCAGGGCCTGATGACCGGCGGCCGTGAGGGCGCACAATCCGCGCTGCAGGCGTTCTGGACCCAGGTGGCCGGCAGCCTGCCGTTTGAAATTGCCATGCCGTCCAAAAATGGCCAGGATGTCAGCCTGGTGCCGGCTTTCAAGATGATGTTGCAGTTTGCCCATTACTTTTCGCCGCACCAGCTCAATCCCTTCGATGTCAATCCGCTGCGCAAGATCTTGCTGGCGCAGGTTGATTTCGAACGTCTCCGACGCGAAAGTCCGGTCAAGCTCTACATTGCCGCGACCCACGCCAATTCAGGCAAGGTGCGGCTGTTCCGCACGCCAGAAATCAGCGCCGACGCGATTTTGGCCTCGGCCTGCCTGCCGCAGATGGCCCGCCCGGTCATGATTGAAGGCGAGCCCTACTGGGACGGAGGCTATGCGGCCAATCCGGCGGTTTATCCGCTGGTCTACGAATGCAAGAGCCGTGACATTCTGATGGTGCTGCTCACGCCGCTGAAATACAAGCACACGCCGCACAGCGTCCATGAAATCAAGGACCGGGTGCTTGAACTGGCGTTCAATTCAACCTTTTTGCGGGAAATGCGCATGTTTGCCCATGCGCGTGACTACGCCAGCGAATCGTTTTTTCCCATCGGACGGATGGAGCGGCGCCTGGTCCGCCTGAATTTCCATGTGATCGATGCGCCGGAGCAAATGAATGGGTTCAAGACCGAAACCAAGCTCGCGGCCAACATGGGATTTTTTGAACTGCTGAAAAATCTGGGGCGCCAGCGGGCCAAGGCCTGGCTGGAAGCGAATCACGGCGAGATTGGCAAGCATTCCACCGTCGATCTGGCCGAATTGTTCTATTGAAGGTGAAGGCCAGTGGATTGGCCAATGTGCAAAGAGTCCATTTTTTTAAAGGAGTGGCTGTCATGAAAAATCCGTTTATGAGCATGTTTCTCAGTGGCGCCAACAAGATCGCCGGATCGGCCCGGGCCCAGGCCACGGCCGCCGTCAAGCGCGAAGCGGCCAAGAACACCCGTCAGGCCACCAAGGCCTGGACGGATGCGCTGATGCCCAAGGCGGCAGCGCCCAAGAAGCGGAAATCGGCAAAAAAGTGAAATGCTATTGAAAACATAGCTGCTTTCGCACGCCAGTAATGCGCGAAAGGCTTATTTTTCGTAAAAACTGCCTGTTGAGCCCGGCTTGCAGGGTGTCAGAGGATTCGGTTGAACCAGAGCAGCGACAGGCTGGCCGACAGCAATCCCAGGAGGGCGGCGGCCAATGCCAGCAGCCCGGAAATCTCGGTTTCCTTTTTCTGCACCGTCAACCGGGAACTGAGCGTCTGGTAGACCTTTTTCAGGTCTCCAGCCGTGCCCGCATAGAAGTATTCGGCCTGGGTGGCGCGGGCAATGCCCTTGAGGGTTTCCTCGTCGAGCTTCACGCGCATCGACCAGCCTTCAAATCCGATGGTCTCGCCAACGACCGTGCCGACGCCCACGGTGTAGACCCGCACGCCCCGGTCTGCCGCTGCCTTGGCCGCGTCGAGCGAATCGACACCGGTGGTGCGCTGGCCATCGGTCAGCAGGATGATGGCGGCCGAGTTGTAGGAGCCTGGCGCGACCGGCGTGAACGGTTTCTTGCCGCTGGCGTCGTCCTTCCCGGCCTGGTCGAGCGACAGGCCGCGCTTGCGGTCCCGGCCGGTTTCAAGCGATTCCAGGTCAATGCCCGCGTCAGGAAACAATTCGGCGAGCGACACGATGATGCCGTTGCCGATGGCCGTTCCGCGCTGCAGCTGGAACTTGTCAATTGCCGCCGTCAGGTCCTCGCGGCTCAGGGTGGGCGGTTGTACCACGGCAGCGGTGCCGGCGAAGGCCACCACGCCGACCCGCACGCTGCGCGGCAGGTTGGCCAGGAAGGCCTTGGCGGCATTTTGCGACGCCACCAGCCGGTTGGGCTGCACGTCGGTTGCCCGCATGCTGCCTGACACGTCCATCGCCAGGATGATGGTTTCATTTTGCGACGGCAGCGTGACCACGGCGAACGGGCGCGACGACGCCACCAGCATGGCGGCCAGCGACAGCAGGAACAGCAATGGCGGGATGTGCCGGCGAAAGCCCTGGCCCTTTCCCATGGCTTCCCGCACGATGGACAGGCTGGCATAGCGCAGCGCCATTTTTTTCTTCCGGCCCAGCAGCCATAGGTAAACGGCGACCAGCAGCGGAAGGGCGAGCAGCAACCACAAAAACTGGGGCCAGAGAAAAGTCATGGGAAGTGTCATGGTGGTGTCTCCACGCAGTTCAGCCTGCACGGGCCAGATGAGCCGGCAGCCGGCCTGCCGCAGCATGGGCGCCGGACAGGCGACTGCGTTGTTTGCGCAGGTCGGTAAAACGCATGATGGCGCTGGCCAGGTCGTCGTCGGTCGAAAGTTCCAGCGTGTCCACGCCCGCATTCCCCAGCGCCTGGCGCAGGTCGGCTTCGCGCTGGGCGGCAATGCGCGCAAAGCGTTTGCGAAAGCCGGCATCATGGGTGTCGACCAGCAACTGTTCACCGGTTTCGGCGTCTGTGATCGGGATCAGGCCCAGGTCGGGCAGTTCCAGTTCCAGCGGGTCGAGCAGGCGCACTGCCACCACTTCATGTCGCTGGGCCAGTTGCCCCAGCGGCGCTTCCCAACCCGCTTCGGTGATGAAATCGGACACCACGAACACCGTGGAACGGCGGCGTATCAGGTTGGCCGCCGACGCCAGCAGTTCATGCAGGCGGGTCGGTCCCCCGCTGGGCGCTTCCGGCCGCGAGCGCAGGGTGTGCAGCAGGTGCAGCACATGAGGGCGGCCGCTGCGCGCCGGCAGCGCGGCATCAACGCCCGAACCGTAAAGCAGGGCGCCGACGCGGTTGCCATGGCGCGTCAAAAGGCGCGCCAGCACGGCCACGAAGTCGGTCAGCACATGGCGTTTGCGCTGATCGCTGGAGCCGAAATCCATCGACGGGCTCAGGTCAAGCAAAAACCAGACGCTCATCTCGCGGTCCTCGGTGAACACGCGCACATGCGGCTGCTGCAACCGGGCGGTGACATTCCAGTCGATATGGCGCACATCGTCGTGGAACTGGTATTCGCGCAGGTCGGCCAAGTCCATGCCGGTGCCGCGCAGCAGCGTGCGGTAGTCGCCCTGCAGCAGCCCGTCGAGCCGGCGCAGCACCGTCCACTCCAGCCGGCGCAAAAGATGGTCAGCGCTTTCGGCCGGCGCAGGGACTGGCGCCACCGGCAGCTTCGAAGCCAATGACAGCCTAACCATGAGCGTCTTCCGAGGTATTCTTCAACAGCTGCGCAGGATCAATGCATTTTCCAGAATGCCCAAGCCCCGGCCACGGAACCGGCTTTGCCGGGCCGTAGGCGGGATGGCCCCCACGGGGGGCAGCGACCCGCGAAGCGGCGGAGCGTGGGGGCCAGTTCCAGTGGCTTTGCCGGGCCGCAGGCGGGGCGGCCCCCCCGGGGGGCAGCGACCCGCGCAGCGGCGGAGCGTGGGGGCTCTCAAGCCGCGAGTTTTTCATGCGCAAGCGGCTTGGCGGGTTGCGGGATTCTGGCCATGATCTTGTCCACGATCCGGTCGGCGGAAAAGCCTTCCGACAGCGCTTCATACGACAGCACCAGGCGGTGGCGCAGCACGTCGGGAATCAGGTCGGCCATGTCTTCCGGCAGGGCATAGCTTCGGCCGCGCAGCAGGGCCAAGGCTCTAGCGCCTTCGGTCAGGTTGATGGTGGCGCGCGGGCTGGCGCCATAGGTGATGAAACGGGCCAGCTCCTCCAGGCCATGCTTGCCAGGGTTGCGTGTGGCCGACACCAGCCGCACCGCGTACTGGACCAGCGACGGATCGACATAGACGCGCCGGCACTCGGCCTGCAGCGCTGCCAGCTGCAGGGTAGTCGCCACGGCCGACACCGCCACCGCCGGGCCGGTGACGCGCTGGACGATGACGAACTCTTCCTCGTCGCTCGGGTAGTCCACCATCACCTTCATCATGAAGCGGTCCACCTGCGCCTCGGGCAGCGGGTAGGTGCCTTCGGTCTCGATGGGGTTTTGCGTGGCCATGACCAGGAATGGCGCGGGAACCTTGTGGGTGATGCCGGCAATCGTCACCTGCCGCTCCTGCATCACCTCCAGCAGGGCGCTCTGCACCTTGGCCGGGGCGCGGTTGATCTCGTCGGCCAGCAGCAGGTTGGTGAACACCGGGCCCAGCGAGGTGCTGAAATCGCCGGTCTTCTGGTTGTAGATGCGCGTGCCCACCAGGTCGGCCGGCACCAGGTCGGGGGTGAACTGGATGCGCTTGAACTGGCCGTGAATGGTTTCGGCCAGCGTCTTGATCGTCAGGGTCTTGGCCAGGCCCGGGACGCCTTCGACCAGCAAATGTCCCTGCGCCAGGATGGCGACCATAACGCGTTCCAGAAACCGGTCCTGCCCGACCACCACGCGCTTGACCTCGTAGAGGATCTGCTCCATCAGTTGCGCGGTGTCGTGGCCGGCAGCGGCCGAATGCTCGAAACTGTTTGAATCCATGAAAAAAGCCTTTCAAAACCCGTCAAAAAGGAGTCATGCCGGCGGCCGAGGCGGCATTTTCAATCGGCACCGCAAAACCGATGCCGACAAAAGAGCGCTGCCCGTTGGGGTTGTAGATGGCCGTCACGATGCCGATCACCTCGCCTTCCATGGTGACCAGCGGGCCGCCCGAGTTGCCGGGATTGGCGGCGGCATCGAACTGGATCAGGTTGGTGATGGCCTGATCACCCTCGGGCGAACGAAAGGTGCGCTTGAGTCCCGAGATGACGCCGCTGGACGCCGACGGGCCAATGCCAAACGGATAACCCACGGCGACCACGCCGTCACCCGGCGCCAGGTCCGTCGTCGAGCGCAGCGTGGCCGCCATCAGGTCGTCGGGAATCTTGTGCGCCTGCAGCACCGCCAGGTCGTTCTCGGGTTGCACGCCGGTGATGCTGGCGGTGGACTCCAGCCCGTCGGCAAAGGTGAGCTTGATGATTTGGGCACCCTGCACAACATGCAGGTTGGTCAGGATGATGCCCTTGTCCGTGATGACGACGCCGGTGCCAACGCTGCGGTCGGTGTGCTCGTCGCCGTCCTTGTCCTTGGTTGGCTTGCCCAGCCCGGTCACGCGTACCACCGACGGAATGATGGCCTCGTAGGCCTTCACCGCTGGAGAGGGAAGCACGGTCGTTTCCAGGGTTTTCAGCACGGCGGCGTTGATGTCCTTCTGGGTCAGCTTGCGGACGCCAGGCTGCATCGAGGAAATCAGGCTGATCGCCAGCAGTAGCGCCAGCAGCCCGACCACCGACCACAGCAGGTGAATGTTGTGGGCGGACAGATGCCGCATGAGGCGCGCGGTGCTGGAGACGGGCTGCTCGGGCCGTTTGACTTCCAGCGGCGCAGGCTCGGCGCCATCGGTGCCCACTGGCCCCGGCGCGGGACGCTGGCGTTGGGAGCTACTGTAGAGGGCATGCCTGCGCATCCGTTCACCTGTGAGGTTGTGTCAAAAACCGGCGGACAAGAAATGCACCGTATCATGATTTCTGCTTTGATGCACATGCTGAACGCCACGCCAAGGGCTTGTTGAAACAACCGCTTTCGGTTTGTTTCAACTGGTCTCATGAAGTGCCGGCTTGCGCGGCAGCGCCATCACGCATGCGGCATTTCATCTTGAAAAAGCTGCACCAGTGCTGGTTTCATTTGTATGTCAACATGCCAGACCAGGCCAACCCCTTTTGCTTGACGCCACCCCCTTCATGACCTTCTGGATCGACACCCATTGCCATCTTGACGCCGCCGAGTTTTCAGCCGACCTGGGCGACGTGCGCGCGCGCGCTTCAGCCCAAGGAGTGGCGCATTGCATCTTGCCGGCCGTGGCGGTGGGCAACTTCGAGGCGGTCCGGCTGCTGGCGCATCGTTTTTCCGACAGCTATGCGCTGGGCATTCACCCGCTGTGCGTGCCCGGTGCGCAGGAGGCCGACCTGCAGACGCTGGATGCGGAGTTAAGCCTTCGCCGTGACGACCCACGCCTGGTGGCGGTGGGTGAAATCGGACTGGATTATTTCGAGCCTGCGCTCAAGCAAAGCCTGATGCGCGAACGCCAGGAATTTTTCTACCGCGAGCAGCTCAAGCTGGCGCGCCAGCACGGCCTGCCGGTCATGCTGCATGTTCGGCGCTCGGCCGACAAGCTGCTCAAGCACCTGCGCGAGCTCAAGCCCGGGGGCGGCTGGCGCGGCATTGGCCACGCCTTCAACGGCAGCGAGCAGCAGGCAAATGAATTCATCAAGCTGGGGCTGAAGCTCGGCTTTGGTGGCAATGTGACCTTTGACTCGGCGCTGCAAATCCGGCGCCTGGCCAGCCGCTTGCCGCTGGAGGCGCTGGTGATGGAAACCGATTCGCCCGACATTCCGCCGCACTGGCGCTACCGCACCGCAGCGCAGCGGGAGGACGGGCAGGGCCAGGGGCGCAACGAGCCGGCCGAACTGCCACGCATTGCCGGCGTGCTGGCGCAGCTTCGCGGCTTGACGCCTGAGGCGCTGGCCCGGGCCACCACGGCCAATGCGCTGCAGGCTTTTCCCAAGCTCCAGGGGTTGATGCCGTGCTGACCGGCCTGGCGCCGCTGGTCTCTGGCAACACCCGATTGCTGATCTTGGGCAGCTTTCCCGGTGTGGCCTCGCTGGCCGCGCAGCAATACTACGGCCATCCGCAAAACCGGTTCTGGAAAATTTTGCAAGCCATTTGGCCCTCTTGCGCAATGCCCACCGGCACTAATAGCTATAAAATACGTAGCGAATGGTTGCTCGACAGGGGGCTGGGCCTGTGGGACGTGTATGCCGCCTGCGAGCGCGAAGGCAGCCTGGACAGCCGCATCCGCAAGCCGCAGGTGAATGATTTTTCGCCGTTGCTCTGCTGGTGTCCGGACCTGCAGGCGATCGCGCACAACGGTGGTGAGAGCTTCAGGCAGGCGCAGCATGTCAGCGCTGCGCTGACAACCGTGGCATCTCCTCTGGCCAAGCAGGGGCCGCAGGACCGGCTTTGCCGGACTGCCGGCGCAGCGGCCCCCTCGGGGGGCAGCGCACTACACGAAGTGAAAAGCGTGGGGGTACTATTTCACAAACTCCCGTCCACCAGCCCGGCCAACGCGTCCTGGTAGTTTGAACGCAAGCTCGCTGCCTGGCGCGAGGTTTTTGAAGCACATGGATTGACTGACAAGCAATGAGCAAACTTCCGTTTCCCTCGACCACCGAGGACGTTTTCAAGGCCTGGGCGCTGGAGCGTGCCACCCAGCGCAAGGGCGGCCTGTCGCCACGCTCGCTGGCGTCCTACCATTCACTCTGGACCGGCTGGACCGAGTATTTGATGACGCACGGCCCGCTGGCCTGGAACGAGGCCAAGTCAATCGACGTGCGTGCCTACCTCGAAGCGCTGAGCCCGCGCGGGCAGGCGCGCGGCATGCTGCATGTCAGCACCGTGACGCAGCGCCGCTACTACCGCGTGCTGAAAAAGATCTATGCCTTTGCCCAGGCGCAGGACTGGGTGGCCGACAACCCGGTCGATGCCGGCGCGTCGGTGTCGCCCACCGAGCAGATGGATTCGCTGGTGTTCCATGCGCTTGACTGGGACGCGCTGCTGCAGGCTGTGGCGCCGCCCATCGACCCGCCGCCGCAGGACCAGCCCTGGCTGGAAGTGCGCGACCAGGCCATCCTGCGCCTGATGATGCAGGCAGCCCTGACGGTGGCCGAACTGGCCGGGCTGGACATCGGCGACGTGCAGCATCCCCGGCTGGGTTCTGCCCGGGGCGTGGCCGAACTCTGGCCGACCGGTGACACCGCACCCGGCGGGGAGGCGTCGGCGGTCATGCTCGACCTGAGCGGCGCCCGAAAGGCGCAGGACCGGCGTGTCACCTTGCCGGGGGAAGCCAGCGCGGCCGTGCTGGCCTGGCTCACGGTGCGCGCCACGCTGCCGCTGCCGCAGGACGCCGGCACGCCGCTGTTCGTGTCGCGCAAGAAGGCCGGCCGGCTGACGCCGCGCGCGCTGTTCCACCTGGCCAACCGCCATGTGAGCAGCACGCTGGGGCCGCGCTACCCCGACACCGTTCTGGCGCATGCCGGGCCGATGACGCTGCGCAACTCATGCATCGTGCGCTGGCTCGATGCCGGCCTGCACGACGACGACATCCTGGCCCGCGCCGGTCTGCGTGAAGCCCAGGCCTTGCTGCGCCTGCGCAAGCATGTGCATGCCGCCGCTGCAGCCGATGCTGGCGCGCTGCAGGCATGAGGTAAAAATGGGGTTTGCGCCTGTGGCGTATCCCTTGAAAAAATTCCTGATCGCTATCCATGTCATCCAAAGAAAATCCAAATGCCCGGGTCCTGCCCGAAGTCAACTTTTCCGACTTCGGCGACGTGCGCTTCCTGCACCTGGGGACCGAATGGGTGCAGGGTTCGATGCTGAAGGACGCGCCCTACGACATCGAACTGGAGTATGTGCAGCGGATGATGGCCGGCCTGCTGTTCCTGGACGCCGAATCGGTGGCGAAGAAGCATGCGATGCAGCTCGGGCTGGGGTCGGCTGCGCTGACCAAGTTCTGCCACAAGAAGCTGCGCATGAAAACCACCGCCATCGAGATCAACCCGCAGGTGGTCACCGCCTGCAGGCTCTGGTTCAAGCTGCCGCGCGATGATTCAAGGCTGCAGGTCATCGAGGCCGATGCCGCCGACGAAATCAAAAAGCCGGCGCACCGGGGCACGGTCGATTTGCTGCATGTGGACCTGTATGACCATGAAGCGGCCGCGCCGGTGCTTGACGATGCCGATTTTTATGCCAACTGCCGTGAACTGTTGACAGACAGCGGCGTGATGACGGTCAACCTGTTCGGCCGCGATTCGAGCTACGAACAGTCGCTGGTCAAGATGGCCGAGGCCTTCGGCCCGGAGTCGATCTGGGCCTTCCGGCCGACGCGCGAGGGCAACACCGTGGTTCTGGCCCAGTTCGAGCCGACGCGGCCTGAACGCGAGGAGTTGCTGCAGCGCGCCGGCACCATCGAGTCGCGCTGGGACCTGCCGGCCAGAAAATGGCTGCGGCTGTTCAAGCCGGTGCTGTGAATTTCAATTTTTTCCAACAACCCTTGTGGTGAAGAGTCATTCATGCGTGCTGTGCACCCCCCCATACCACCCCTGAATCCGGGCTTTGGAAGGCTGCATGCCGGGCCTTTGGACTGGCGCAAGCTGGTCGAATGGCTGGGCGAAGATGGCCTCATCAGTGCCGCCGACGCGCAGCGCACCATCGCCCGCTGCGCGCAGGTGCAAAGCGCCCAGCATCCGATCGTCCGGCTGGCCAGCATTGGCATGACGCGGGTGCCAGACGGCAAGCCGCTGGACGCGGACGCGATCAGCGAGTGGCTGGCCGGACGTGCCGGGCTGCAATACCTTCGCATCGACCCGCTCAAGGTCGATGTCGGCAAGGTGGCCGACTCCATGTCGGCGGTCTATGCCGAGCGCCACAAGGTGCTGCCGGTGCAGGTCACGGCGCAGGAACTGGTGATTGCCACGTCCGACCCATTCGTCACCGAATGGGTACCCGAGGTCGAGCGCCAGTCCCGGCGCAGCGTGCGCCTGGTGCTGGCCAATCCGCTGGAAATAGCCAAGTTCACGGCCGAATTCTTTGCGCTGGCCAAATCGGTCAAGGCCGCGCTCAAGTCAAACAGCGGCTCGGGTTCGGCCAGTTTCGAGCAACTGGTCGAGCTGAACAAGACCAGCCGCCAGCTCGACGCCAACGACCAGGGCGTGGTGCAGGTGGTGGACTGGCTCTGGCAATACGCCTTTGACCAGCGCGCCAGCGACATCCATCTGGAGCCGCGCCGCGAGCAGGGCGTGATCCGCTTTCGCATCGACGGCATTTTGCATCCGGTGTACCAGCTGCCGATGGGCGTGCACAACGCCATGACGGCGCGCATCAAGCTGCTGGGCCGGATGGACGTGGTTGAAAAGCGCCGGCCGCAGGATGGCCGCATCAAGACCCGCAACCCGCGCGGCGACGAGGTGGAAATGCGCCTGTCCACGCTGCCCACGGCCTTTGGCGAAAAGATGGTGATGCGCATTTTTGACCCCGACACGACGGTCAAGAACCTCGATGCGCTGGGCTTTTCGGCGCATGACGCCGAGCGCTGGGAGCAGCTGGTCAAAAAGCCCCACGGCATCATTCTGGTCACCGGTCCGACCGGTTCGGGCAAGACCACCACGCTGTATTCAACGCTGAAAAGGCTGGCGACCGAGGAGGTCAACATCAACACGATTGAAGACCCGATCGAGATGATCGAGCCGGCCTTCAACCAGACCCAGGTCCAGCCGATGCTCAACTTCGGTTTTTCCGAAGGCCTGCGCTCGCTGATGCGCCAGGACCCGGACATCATCATGGTCGGTGAAATTCGTGACCTGCCCACCGCCGAAATGGCGGTGCAGGCTGCGCTCACCGGCCACCTGGTCTTTAGCACGCTGCACACCAACGATGCGCCCTCGGCGGTCTCGCGCCTGATGGAACTCGGCGTGCCGAATTACCTGATCAGCGCCACGCTGCTCGGCGTGCTGGCCCAGCGGCTGGTGCGCACGCTGTGCAGCCAGTGCCGCCAGCCCGATGAAGAGGCCCGGCGCGAAACGCTGGCCGAACTGGTCAAGCCGTGGCAGGTCACCGGCAGCTACCGGCCCTACAAGCCGGTGGGCTGTGTCGACTGCCGCATGACCGGGTTCCGGGGGCGGATGGGGCTGTACGAGTTGCTGACCGTGAGCGAAGCCTTCAAGGAAAAAGTCTCCCGGGAGCCGAGCATTGACGCGCTGCGCCGCCAGGCCATCAGCGAAGGCATGCGGCCGCTGCGGCTGGCCGGTGCGCTGAAAGTTGCCGAAGGGTTTACCACGATCGAGGAAATCCTCGCCACCACGCCGCCCCTGTCCTGATATCGCCAATCCGGAAATCGGACCGTATTCGGAATTCTTGACTCTGGATGAACTGCTAGGGGTATCCCCGATGTAGGTGAAAGCCACATTATTCGGCAAGGTCTTTGAATGCACAATCCAGCGATTCACACTTTATCGAGGAGACATACCGTGAGAATCAAGAGTCAAAAAGACTTTTTTTCCGGGCTCATGTTCATGGGCGTCGGCGTGGCGTTTGCCTGGGGGGCAACGACCTACAACGTGGGCAACGGCGCGCGCATGGGGCCAGGCTACTTTCCGCTCTACCTGGGCGTTCTGATGACGATCCTGGGCGCAGGCATCACCTTCAAGGCGCTGGTGGTGGAAACCATGGGCGGCGACAAGATTGGCAAATGGGCCTGGAAGCCGCTATTTTTCGTGATTCTGGCCAATCTGGTGTTTGGCGCGCTGCTTGCCGGCTTGCCGTACTTTGGCATTCCTGCCATGGGCCTGATCGTCGCCATTTATGCGCTGACCTTCATTGCCAGCATGGCAGAAGAAGGCTGGAGGTTCAAGCCCACTTTTGTCTTGGCGTCCGTACTGGCCGTCGGCAGCTACCTTGCTTTTGTGATTGCGCTGAAGCTGCAGTTTCCGGTGTGGCCCGAATTCATTACCGGTTAAGGAGAATAAAAAAATGGAACTGATTGAACACCTTTCGCTGGGTTTTGGCGTGGCCTTCACGCCGATCAACCTGCTGTATTGCCTGGTCGGCTGTATTCTGGGAACGCTGATTGGTGTGCTGCCCGGCATTGGCCCGGTGGCGACCATCGCCATGCTGCTGCCAGCCACTTACGCACTGCCGCCGGTTTCGGCGCTGATCATGCTGGCCGGTATTTATTACGGCGCGCAATACGGCGGCTCCACCACAGCCATCCTGGTGAATTTGCCGGGAGAGTCGTCCTCGGTCGTCACCTGTATTGACGGCTACCAGATGGCCCGAAAAGGCCGGGCGGGTCCGGCACTGGCGGCTGCGGGTCTGGGTTCGTTTTTCGCCGGTTGCGTCGGCACCCTGATCCTTGCGGCGTTTGCGCCGCCGCTGACCGAATTGGCTTTCAAGTTTGGCCCGGCCGAATATTTTGCACTGATGACCCTGGGCCTGATTGGCGCGGTGGTGCTGGCTTCGGGTTCGCTGCTCAAGGCCATTGCCATGATCGTGCTGGGCCTGCTGCTTGGCCTGGTGGGCACCGACGTGAATTCGGGCGTGGCCCGTTTCAGCTTTGACGTTCCCGAACTGACCGACGGCATCGGCTTCGTGGTGATTGCCATGGGCGTGTTTGGCTACGGCGAAATCATCAGCAACCTGGCGCAGCCGGAGCATGAACGTGAAGTGTTCACCGCTGGCGTGTCGGGCCTGTGGCCGACCAAGCAGGATTTCAAGGACATGACGCCCGCCGTGCTGCGCGGCACTTTCCTGGGTTGCGCGCTCGGTATTCTGCCCGGTGGTGGCGCCTTGCTGTCGGCTTTTGCCGCTTATGCGTTGGAAAAAAAGATGAAGATGAAGCCGGGCGAAGTGCCTTTCGGCCAGGGCAACATCCGCGGCGTGGCGTCTCCCGAGTCGGCCAACAATGCCGGATCGCAAACCTCCTTCATTCCGCTGCTGACACTGGGCATTCCGCCCAATGCCGTGATGGCGCTGATGGTGGGTGCCATGACGATCCACAACATCCAGCCCGGACCGCAGGTCATGACCAGCAACCCCGAACTGTTCTGGGGCCTGATTGCCTCGATGTGGATCGGCAATGCGATGCTGGTGATTTTGAACCTGCCGCTGATCGGCATCTGGATCAAGCTGCTGACCGTGCCTTACCGCTACCTGTTCCCGGCCATCGTGCTGTTCTGCGCCATCGGCGTGTACTCGACCAACAACAACACCTGGGACGTGTGGATGGTGGGCCTGTTCGGCATCATCGGTTACATCTTTGTCAAGCTGGGCGCTGAACCCGCCCCCTTGCTGCTGGGCTTCATTTTGGGCCCGATGATGGAAGAAAACCTGCGCCGGGCGCTGCTGCTCTCGCGTGGCGACTGGAGCGTGTTTGTGACCCGTCCGATTTCTGCCGGCCTGCTGGCGGTGGCCGTGTTGATGCTGGTGATCGTGCTGCTGCCCGCCGTCAAGAACAAGCGGGAAGAAGCCTTCGTCGAAGAATGACGCTGGCGCCCTGAAGGCCTCCACAAAAACGGCACCTTCGGGTGCCGTTTTTCGTGGGCGCTGCCGATTCCCACCGGCAGTTCGACAAGGAACGGCCGGCCTTCTCTAATCAAGGGGAGTGCCGCCCGAATGCTAGATGCCGCCAGCCGCCCGGCCCGTGCCAAACTTCAGGCCATGCGACATGCAGGTTTTCGCGGCGTTCCGGCCGTGTCGAGTAAGCCCCTTTGAACAATATTTCTGAATCAAATACAACTCCGCCGCAAGGCGAGCCTGCACAGATAGCGCCTAAAAGCATAGCTGGCGGATTGCTGCTGGCGAGTTTTGGCGCGATCGCCTTCAGCGGCAAAGCAATCATCGTCAAGCTGGCTTACCGGCATGGCGTCGATGCGGTCACGCTGATCATGTACCGCATGCTGTTTGCGCTGCCGATCTTCGCGCTCATGGCCTGGTGGGCGAGCCGGGGCAAGCCACCGCTTACCCGCAAGGACTGGCTCGGCATCGTGTGGCTTGGCGTGACCGGCTACTACCTGGCCAGTTTCCTGGACTTTGCAGGTCTGGCCTATATCAGCGCCTCGCTGGAGCGGCTGATCCTGTACCTCAACCCGACACTGGTGCTGCTGCTGGGCCTGGTGTTTTACCAGCGACGCATTGCGCTGCCGCACCTCATCGGCATGGGCCTCAGCTATGCCGGCGTGGCGCTGGTGTTCGGCCATGAGATCACGCTGCAGGGCAGCGAAGCCGCCTGGGGCGCGCTGCTGGTGTTCGGCAGCGCCATCAGTTATGCGCTGTACCTGGTCTACAGTGGCGAGATGGTCAAGCGCCTGGGTTCGTTGCGGCTGGTCGGGCTGGCCACCAGCGTGGCCTGCCTGTGCTGCCTGCTGCAGTTCGCCCTGTTGCGCCCCTTGAGTGCCGCACTGGTGGCGCCCGAGGTGATCTGGCTGTCGGTGCTGAACGCCACGCTGTGCACCGCTGTGCCGGTGCTGATGGTGATGATGGCGATTGAACGCATCGGCGCCAGCCTGGCCGCGCAGACCGGCATGATCGGCCCGCTGTCCACCATCCTGATGGGCGTGGTGATTTTGGGCGAGCCGTTCACCGCTTGGGTGGCCGCCGGCACGGTGCTGGTGATCGCGGGGATTTTTGTCTTCACACGGGCGGCGCGCTAGCATTTCATGGCGAAAGCCGGCGGGCCAGACTTCGTATCATGGATGTTTTTTGGCTCTCACGCCCTTTAAGGAATCAACATGGATTTAGGAATCGCCGGTAAACATGCGCTGGTCTGCGGCGCCAGCAAGGGGCTGGGTTTTGGCTGCGCGCAGGCGCTGGTGCGCGAAGGCGTGCATGTGCTCATCGTGGCGCGCGGCGCCGAAGTGCTGGAAGCCTCTGCTAATAAATTAATAGCTGACAGCGCCCGTCCAGCATGCGCAACAGTCCAGTTTGTGGCTGCAGACATCACCACGGTCGAAGGCCGTGCTGCTGTCTTTGCGCTGCGCAAGGAGTTCGACATCGTCGTCACCAACGCTGGCGGCCCGCCGACGGGAGACTTCCGCGACTGGGACAGGGATGCCTGGATCAGGGCCGTCGATGCCAACATGCTGACGCCCATCGAACTGATCAAGGCGACGGTCGATGGCATGGCCGCACGCGGCTTTGGCCGCATCGTCAACATCACGTCCAGTTCGGTCAAGTCACCGATTGACATCCTGGGCTTGTCCAACGGTGCGCGCAGCGGGCTGACGGGTTTTGTCGCCGGCGTGGCGCGTACCCAACTCGCCGCGCAGGGCGTCACGATCAACAACCTGCTCCCGGGCAAGTTCGACACCGACCGCATTGCCACCACCGTGCGCGCCGCGTCCGAGAAGTCGGGCAAGAGTGTTGAAGAGATTCGACGCACGCAACAGGCGCAAATCCCTGCCGGCCGTTACGGCACGCCTGAAGAGTTTGGCGCCATCTGCGCGTTCCTGTGCAGCCAGCAGGCCGCCTACATGACCGGCCAGAACGTGCTGGCCGACGGCGGGGCATTCAGCGGTACCTTTTAAACCAGATTGGAGTTCTGCAAAAAAATTTTGCAGAGATTCCAAATTCACCGGAATAAAGCGTGGGGCAGTTCCGTCTATCCGGTTGTCTGCTACAGACTTCAACCTAAGGACTCACTCCCATGAAAATCCAGTTATTTCCAGCCTTGATGATTTCCTGTGCTGCTGCACTGTTTGCGCCGCTGTCCCATGCCGAAGCTCCCATCAAGGCCACGGACGGCGTGATGGTCACGGCCGCAGGCAAGACGGTTTACACCTTCGACAACGACACGGCCGGCAGTGGCAAGAGCGTTTGCAACGGGCCTTGTGCCGGCCTGTGGCCACCAGTGGTAGCCGGCGCCGATGCCAAACCAGAGGGTGATCTGACGATCATCACCCGCGACGACAGCGCCAGGCAGTGGGCTTACAAAGGCAAGCCGATCTACCTCTACGCTTCGGACACCAAGGCGGGCGACCGCAGCGGCGACAACTTCAAGAACGTCTGGCATGTCATCAAGCCTTGAGCCCGATATGAATTGAATTGTTGTCGACTCAAGCCACGCCCATTCCATGCGCGCTCAGGACGAAGCCGATATCGTTGCCTGCATCCCGAGCCTGCGCCGCTATGCGCGCGGGCTGAGCGCTGACCGCGAGCGCGCCGACGACCTGGTGCAGGACACGCTGGAGCGCGCCTGGGGACGATTCGGGTTGTGGCAGCGGCGCGGTGAGGTCAGGGCCTGGATGTTCGGCATCATGCACAACCTGTTCATTGACCGGCTGCGCAGCCAGCGCAGCGCGCCCGAGCAATCCGCAGGCGATGCGTTTCCTGAATCGCCTGATCGCGCGACGCAAGCCGACCGGCTGGAGGTGCGCGATCTTGACCGGGCGCTGCAACGCCTTCCGCCTGAACAACGGGCGATTCTGCTGCTTGTCGGTGTGGAGGAAATGAGCTACCAGGAAGTGGCCGGTGTGCTCGGCGTGCCGTTGGGCACGGTGATGTCGCGGCTGTCGCGCGGGCGCGAGCGCCTGCGGGCTGAACTCGAAGGCCGCGAAGTGAGCCGCACACTTCAGCGTGTGAAATGACATGGAAAAAATCAAGCCAACGCCCCCCGGCACAACGCCCATCACCGAAGCGGATTTGCATGCCTATGCCGACCATCAATTGCCGTCGGCACGACGGGCCGAGGTCGCGCAATTTTTGCGAACCCGGCCCGATGAACTGCGCCGGGTACAGGACTGGCAAGGCCAGAACGAGTCGCTGCGCCAGATGCTCAATCCGGTGCTTGAGGAGCCGCTGCCCCTGCGACTGCCGCTGCAGCCCGAGGCCATTGCATGGCCCTGGCGCGGTCTGGCCGCGGGTGTGGCCATTGCCGTGGTCAGCGCGAGTTCGGCTTGGTTCACGCGTGGATCGATGGATGACCGTGCGGTCCAGCTCGCCTCCCGCGCGAATCCTTCTCTTTCAGCCTACAAAGATGGACACCTGAGCGGTTTTGCCCGCCGGGCGGCTGTGGCCCATGTGGTTTACAGCCCCGACATCCGGCGTCCGGTAGAGGTGGGCGCCGACCAGGAGCAGCAGCTGGTGACCTGGTTGTCCAAGCGTCTGGGCACTGAGGTGAAGCCGCCCAGCCTGAATGCCGTGGGTTATGAACTGATCGGCGGGCGCTTGCTGCCGGGAGATTCCGGGCCCGTGGCGCAGTTCATGTACCACGACGGCACGGGTCAGCGCCTCACGCTCTACGTCACCCGTGAAGTGCCCAGAACGGCAGGCCCGTCAGAAACGGCTTTCCGGTTTGGAAAGGACGGTCCGGTCAACGTCTTTTACTGGGTCGACAAGGACTTTGGTTACGCCATTTCGGGCGGATCGGACCGCGAAGAATTGATGCGCGTGTCCAAAGAGGTCTATCGGCAGCTCGGTCGGGGGTGAACTTGCCAAACGCAGAGGCTGCTTGGACTGGCCGCCGCGCTTGTTCCTTTTTCCTGGCAAGCCCTCCAGCTTTCAAGCCTCTCTTTTTTAACTGAAACCAAATTTGTCAAGGACGCATTCATGAACGCCAATCGCCGGGATATTCTTAAATACACCGCTGCGGCAGCCGCTGCCACAGCACTGCCCGCCAGCTTTGCCCAGAACACCACAGGTGCAATCGATTCACGCGACCGAGTCTTCATCACCAATGAAGACTCGAATACGCTGGTGGTCATCGACCCCCGCACCAACACGGTTGAAACCACCATCAACCTGACCAGCTTTGACGAAGATCCGCGCCCGCCGTTTCGCTACATCACCGCTGGCGTCGCACCGACCCATGCGGCGATGATCCACAAGCCGCTGTACCACGGCTGCATCGACGCCCACGGCGCCGTGCCCTCGCCCGATGGCCTTTTGCTGGCCACCAGCGGGCGCGGTTCCAGCAATATTTATTTGATCGACGCGGTGGAAAAGCGCGTCATCGGCAACACGCCCAATCCGGTTGCCGGACCCACCACCACTGCGGAGCGCCTGTCCAGCGGCATCCTGCTGGGACGCGAGCCGCATGAGCCGACGTTCAGCCGCAATGGCAAGGAACTGTGGGTGGCCTTGCGCGGCGAGGGCCGCATTGCCATCCTGGATGTCGAGCGCGCCCTGCGGCAGTTGCGGGGCTCCGAAGTTTCGTCGGTGCGCCAGTTCTTGCCCACGCTGAACGGCCCGGCGCAGGTCTGGTTCAACCGCCAAGGCACGCTGGCCTTTGTGGCCAGCCAGAAGGTGGCGAAGGTCGATGTGTTTAGCGTCAACCTGGACGCCAACGGCCACTCGCAGCCGAAGCACCTGCGCACGCTCGATATCAGCGCGCAGGACAAGCTGGGCTTCACGCCCTTCATGAAAACCACGCCAGACGGCAACGAACTCTGGTTCTCCCACAAACTGGCGGATGCGCTGTCGTGCCGGTCGACGCGCGAGGGCTTCGAGTTGCTCGACAACGTGTCGCTGGGGGCCATGGGACGGCCCAACCATGTGGAGTTTGTGGCCAATGCCCAAGGCAGTGTGGTGTATGCCAGCCTGGCGCGAGTGGACGACAGCGGTCCCGGCGGCGTGGCATCGAGCCAGATCGCGATCATCGACCGCAGCGCAAAAACCGGCGAGCGCAAGATGGACAACAGCTTTTTCAGCCATGGCCGCGAATCACACGGCCTGTGGACCAATCCTGAAAACACCTTGCTCTACGTTGCCCACGAGCAGGACGAACTGCCCGGCACGCCCAACGCCGGCCAGACGGTATGCAGCGCCTTCGATGTCAGCGACCCGTTCAAGCCGAACTTCATCGCGCAAATTCCGCTCGGCAACCTGGCCCTGCCGTCGGGCGGCCTGCGCAACAAGAAGAGCATCAACCTGGTGTACGTGCGGCCCGGGGTGAAAGGCCAGACGGCATGAACGGCGCCGCCAGGATTCGTACACGACTGACGCTGGCCGTCGCCATGGCCTTGCTGGCGTGCAGCGCTGCGGCGCAGCAGGCCTCTGGACATGGCCAGGCAGCCATGCAGGCAGACTCGGCATCCCGGTTTCAGGCAGACATGGACGCGGGCATGGCGCGCATGATGCAGGACATGCATGCGCTGGACTACAGCGGCAATGCGGACGCGGATTTTCTGGCGATGATGATTCCTCACCATGCGGGTGCGGTCGACATGGCGCGGCTGCTGCTCAGGCATGGCCGCGATCCGGCAACCCGCCAGCTGGCGGAAGAGATCATGGCCGGTCAGACCATCGAGATTGAAAGCATGACGCGGCGGCTTGCCGCATTGCGTCAACCCGCATCTGCCAGCCCCAGGCCGGAGTTTCCGTCCCTGGGTGGCAACCGCGGAAATTGAGGGTGCCTGCCTAACGCCGCGCCGACCCCGCGATGCCGCCGACGATCAGCAAAAATGTCAGGCCGTGGTAGAGCTGCGGCAGCTCGCCCAGGAAGGCCGCTGACAGCAGGGCGGCAAACAGCGGCGTCAGGTTGGTGAAAAACCCGGCCATGGCCGGACCGACCCGCTGCATGCCCAGCCCCCAGCAACGACAGGCCACGACCGCCGGCCCGATGGCGATGTACAGCAGCGCCGCGACCAGCGACCAGCCCCAGCGAATGTGCGCATCCACCAGCGCCCATTCACCCGCTGCGAGCAAGCCGGACCAGCCCAGCCCGAAAAAGACCTGTGCGATCAAAAAGGCTGCCCAGTCGGTGCGAAGTTCAGCAGGCTCCCTGGGTTGCGACAGCAACCAGCTGTAAAACGCCCAGGCCAGCGTGGCCAGCAGCAAATACATGTGGCCCGGCACCAGCCGCACTTGCAGCAGCAACGACCACTGGCCCCGCGACAGCACCACCAGCACGCCGGCCATCGACAGCAGCGCCCCGGCGATCTGCTGGCGCGACACCGGCCTGCCGAGGCAGACAGCGCCCACCCCCAGCGCAGGAAGTTCAGCGTCATCGGCGGAATCAGCGCATGGACCGCGCGGCCCACCACCGCATTGCCAGCCCACAGCAGGGGCGGCAGCGTCAGCAGCAGGGCGGTGGCGGGACTCAAGCGTTGATTCATGGGCGAGACTTTACCAAGCTGCCGGCCAGTTTCCGCGCAGTCGCTTCGGCGCCCTGTGGCCGCCAGCGGCAGGCCGCGATTCGTGTCACCATGGCGGCCCAGCGCCTTTCGCTGACCCAACGACCCCACCAAGGAACACCTGATGACCGTCATGACCTCCCAAGCCGTCCGCATCGACCAGCACGGCGGCCCCGAAGAACTCAAACTGGTGCAGGTGCCGGTGGGCGAGCCCGGCCCCGGCGAGATCCGCATCCGTCACAAGGCCATCGGGCTGAACTTCATCGATGTGTACCAGCGCAGTGGTCTTTATCAGTTGCCCATGCCCCTGCAGCTCGGCATGGAGGCATCGGGCATCGTCGAAGCCGTCGGCCAGGGCGTCACACACCTTAAGGCAGGCGACCGTGCCGCCTATGCCAGCCAGCCGCCGGGCAGTTACTGCGAAGTGCGCGTCATGCCGGCCAAATGCGTCTGCAAGCTGCCGGATGCGATTTCGTTCGAGACCGGCGCCGCCATGATGCTCAAGGGCCTGACCGCGCAATACCTGCTGCGCCGCACCCAGCCGCAGGGCGGGCTGAAAGAGGGCGATTTCGTGCTGTTTCATGCTGCTGCTGGCGGTGTTGGCCTGATTGCCTGCCAGTGGGCCAAGGCCATGGGACTGCAACTGATAGGAACCGCCGGATCAGACGATAAATGCGCGCTGGCCAGGGAACACGGCGCGGCGTTTGCCATCAACTACGCCAAGGAAGACTTCGTTGCCCGCGTCAAGGAAATCACCGCTGGCCAGGGCGTGAAGGTTGTCTATGACTCGGTCGGCAAGGACACGTTTGACCGTTCGCTCGACTGCCTGCAGCCCTTTGGCCTGATGGCCAGCTTTGGCAATGCCTCCGGCCCGGTTGCGTCGTTTTCTCCCGGCATCCTCGGCCCCAAGGGCTCGCTGTATGTGACGCGCCAGACGCTGTTCAGCCACATCACCACGCGCGAAAGCACGCAGGAAATGGCCGATGACCTGTTCGGGATGGTCACCAGCGGCAAGGTGAAGATTCGCATCGACCAGCGCTTTGCCCTGGCCGATGTGGCCGAAGCGCACCGGGCGCTGGAAGCGCGCAAGACCACCGGCTGCACCATCCTGACGCTGTAGCTTTTGAAGGCGTGCGCTGGCGTCCTGTCAGCGCCTGCGGTAAATCTGTGTAAAGCCGCAGATTGAAGGCAACGCACACTGCTGCCCATGCGTTACAAGCTCAGGCAGGAGATACAGATGCACAAAACCTTCATCGCAAGCCGCCTGGTCGCAGCCACTGTCGCTGCACTGACCAGCCTGCTGGCAAGCGCACAAACCAGCACCGTTCCCGTCGGCATGAGCCACAGCGGCCCGCCTGCGGTGTGGCGCGCCACCTCGCGCCTCGGTTATGCCCCCACCCCTGACCAGACGGCAGCGCTGACGCCCCGGACATGGGCTTTAAACCAAATTGATCTGGCCTACGCGGCGAGTCAGCAAGCGCCTGCCATTCCTCCCGAACTGGCCCGGATCAATTCCCCGCTGGGCGACATTGCGCGCGACTTCCAGGCCGAGCGGGAAGCCCGCAAGGTGCTGCGTACGCCGGTCGCGGCTGAGGGCATGTCCCGGCTGCCCGCTGCTGCAACTGCAGCTGTAGCGGGCGAGCAGGGGTTCAGCCGCGAAATGGCGCAGTCAGCCGCCGCCTGGCGTGTCATGGCCTGCAGCGACCCGGCGCTGGAAAACCCCTTGCTGGCGCGCATGACCGAGTTCTGGTTCAACCACCTGAATGTGTTTGCGGGCAAAGGCAATGTGCGGCCGTTTGTCGGGCATTACGCGGTCAATGTGATTCGCGCCCATGCGCTGGGCCGTTTCGAGGACTTGCTGCTGGCCAGCGCCAGGCATCCGGCCATGCTGTACTACCTGGACCAGGCGCAAAGCAGCAATCGGGGCCTGAACGAAAACTATGCGCGCGAACTGATGGAATTGCACACGCTGGGCGTGGGCGGCGGCTACACGCAAAACGATGTGCATGAACTGGCCCGCATCCTGACCGGCTGGACCGTCAACCTGCGGGACGGCGAAGGTTTCCGGTTTGCAGACCGGTTGCACGACAAGGGCGACAAGATTTTTTTGGACCGGCGTTACACCAACCAGGGCCAGCAGGAGGGCGAGGACGCCATCCGCTTCCTGGCGCGCCAGCCGGCAACGGCGCAGCGGGTGTCGGAACGGCTGGCGACATTCTTTGTGGCAGACAAGCCGCCCGCCGCCTTGGTCGAGCGATTGCGCCAAACCTTTCTGGCCAGCCAGGGCGACATGCGCGAGGTGATGCGCGCGCTGGTGTCGTCGCCCGAGTTCTGGACCGCAGACAACCCGCTTTTCAAAACCCCGATGGACTTTGCCTGCTCGGCACTGACCGCAGGCGGCGGCGTGAAAGACCGGCGCGACATCGCCCAGACGCTGGGCTTTCTGGCCCAGGCCGGCCAGCCCATGCACGGCTGGCCGACCCCCGACGGTTATAAAACCGACGCCGCCACCTGGCTGGCTGCTGAGGCGCTGACGCGTCGCGCCGACTTTGCCATGGGCCTGGCGGCGCGCATTCCGGATGTCTTGTACCTGAATGCCTTTTTGAGCCCGGCCACGCAGGAGCGCATCGCCCGTGAGCCGGCCCGGATGCGAACCGGCCTGATATTGTCAAGCCCCGATTTCATGCGCAAATAAACCAGGAACGCCCACACCATGAATAGCCCAGTTTTTTCTGCTCAAGCCTTGCTGCGCCGCCGCAGTCTGCTCGGCCTCGGGGCCTTGTCCGCGCTGGCGGTTTCCGGCGTTTCACGCCGCGTATGGGCACAGCCCGCGCCAGGGGACGGCAAGACGCTGCCGGGCGGCGGCCGTCTGGTGGTGGTGTTCCTGCGCGGCGCCTGCGATGGCCTGTCGGCTTTTGTGCCTTACGCCGACCCTGACTACTACGCCATTCGGCCCAACATCGCGATTGCAGCGCCCGACGGCACGGCGCAATCCGCCCTTCGGCTTGACAGCACATTTGCCCTGCATCCCGCGCTGAGTCCCTTGCTGCCCTTGTGGCAGCAAGGTGTGCTTGGCTTCGTGCCAGCGGCCGGCCTTCCCGCACCCAACCGGTCGCATTTTGATGCCCAGTACCAGATGGAAATTGCCCGGACTGGCAAAACCAGCAGTTCGCCGGGCTGGCTCAACACCGTGGCCGAATTGAATGCCCGGTCCGGCAAGGCAGGCGGCACTTCTGGCGATGGCAGCGCCGTGGCGATCGGTGTCGGGGAAGCCAATCCGGTCATTCTGGGCGGACCGGCTGCCGTCAGACTGATTGCGCGTGGGCAGACCGCCGAGAAAACCGGCGTGCTGGCCAACGACAAGACGCGTCAGGTCCTGCTGGACCTGTATGGCGGCAATGACAGCCTCAGCGTGGCGTTCCGGCAAGGCGCTGGCAGCCGCATGCAAAGCGCACAAGAACTGACCTCCGAAAAAATGCTGGAGGACGCACGCCGTGACATGTCGATGCGGGAGGCTCAGCGCCTGCCAGCCCGCAGCAGCCTGGACCGCGACGGGACACCCGCCAATCTCCAAATGCAGTCAGCGCAGATGCTCGCCGCCAGCAACGGCGCCGCTGATCCGGTCGGGCTGCAGCTTGATGCGCAGCATCTGGGCACCTTGATGCGCAATGACCGCAAACTGCGCCTCGGTTTTTTGTCAGCCGGCGGCTGGGATACCCATGCCAACCAGGGCGCAGCCACCGGGCAATTGGCCAACAACCTGGGCAATCTGGGGCGCGGCATCGCGCAGCTGCGGCAGATGTTTTCTGAACCCGGCGATGTCATCGTGGTGATGAGCGAGTTTGGCCGCACCAGCTCTGAGAACGGCACGCGCGGGACGGACCACGGTTTTGGCAACGCCCTGTGGCTGATTGGCAACAGCGTGGCGGGCGGGCGCTGGCATGGCGAGTGGACCGGGCTGGCCCATGGCAATCTCAATGAAGGGCGCGATCTGCCGGCACACCATGACTACCGCGCCGTGCTGGCGCAGGTGCTGCGCAGCACCTTTGCCCTCGGCGATTCCCAGCTGGCCAGCGTTTTGCCAAACAGCAGCTGGGACCATCGGCTGGATGGATTACTGAAAAAAGCCTGAGGGGGCGGCGGCACACCGGCTCGCATCAGGCTCGTGGCCGGTCTGGAAACTGAATCAAGGCCCGACCTAGTCTTGCACCACGAAAAATGTTGACGAAAAAGCCTTTTTGCGCAATACCAGTATGCAAAGTCTGCTATTAAAAACGAATCATCCTCAAGCTTTGTCCAGCACGGCAGCTGGCCTCAGCCGGTTGGGCGCCAGCGCGCCGGCCGAATCCAGGATCGGGTAGGCAATCGAGCAGATGTGCGAGTTGATGCGTTTCAGGTCGCTGATCAGGTCGATGTGCAACGAGCTGGTCTCCTGGCTTTGCAGGGTGTTGGCCGACAGCCTGCCCAGATGGCTGGTGGCGTAGGCCCGCTCCAGGTCCCGAAAGCGCGCTTTTTCCTCGAGCAGCTTCTGCGCATCGCGCACATTGCCGTTCAAAAAGACACTCATGCCCAGCCGCAGGTTGCCCTCCAGGCGCTGATGCAGTTCGGTGATCTCGGCCATGCCGGCTTCCGAGAACTGGCGGCCGTGCTTGATCTTCTTGTCCTCGATGTCGATCAGCACCCGCTCGATGATGTCTCCGATCTGCTCCATGTTGATGGTGAAGCTGATGATGTCGGTCCAGCGGCGGCTTTCCTGCTCGTCCAGCGCTTCGAGCGAGATTTTCGTCAGGTAGTACTTGATCGACGAATACAGCTCATCGACTGTGTCGTCCATCTTGCGCAGGGTTTCAGCCAGCCGCAGGTCGTCCTTGCGGATCACCTCGAGCATGCCGCGCAGCATGGTTTCGACCACGTCGGCCTGGTGCAGTGCCTCGCGCGCCGCGCACGAAATGGCCAGCGAAGGCGTGGCCAGGGCCGACGGATCCAGGTGGTGCTGCCGGCCGCTGGCGTTGCCTTTTTCGGGCGTTGGGAGCAACTTTTGAACCCAGCGCGCAATCACCTGCGTCCAGCCGATGAACACCAGGCCGACCAGCACATTGAAGGTCAGGTGAAACATCACCACCACCGTCGCCGGCTCGCCCAGGAACGGGCTGACATGGCGCAGCCACAGACCGACGAAGGGCGCGGCCACGACAATCCCCAGCGCCTTGAACATCAGGTTGCCCAGTGGCACCTGCCGCACTTCAATGGCCGAGCGCGCCGTGGTGATCACCGCCAGCAACCCGCTGCCCAGGTTGGCGCCCAGCACCAGGCCCAGGGCAACATCGCTTGGAATCACGCTGGTGCTGACCAGCGTGGCCGTCAGCAGCACCACGGCCAGGCTTGAATACGACACCACCGCCAGGAAAGCGCCCACGGTGATTTCAAGCAGCATGTCGCTGCCCAGCGACTCCAGCAACGCCCTGACGGCGGGTGCCTGGGTCAGGATCTGCGTGGACGCACTGACCAGTTTCAGCGCCATCAGCATCAAACCCAGGCCAATCAGCACCCGGCCAAAGCGGCCGGCATTGGTCTCGGGTCGCGAGATGAACAGCACCACGCCTGTGAAGATGCACAGCGGCGACAGCCAGGACAGATCGAACGAGAACACCACCGCCATCACGCTCGTGCCGATGTCCGCGCCCAGCATGACGGCCAGCGCCAGCGGCAGCGCGACCAGGCCCTGGCCCACGAAGGAAGAGACGATCAGCGAAGTGGCGGTGCTTGACTGCACCAGCGCGGTCACGCCGACGCCGGACAGGGCGGCCGTGAACCGGTTGCTGATGCTGCGTGCCAAGATGTGGCGCAGGCTGGCGCCGAACACACGCAGGATGCCGGTGCGTACCAGGTGCGTACCCCATACCAGCAGGGCGATGGCGGCCAATAAATTCAAAAGATGCTTCATAGACTTAAGGTAGAAGGCGGCATCCTAGTTTCCTCCTGAAATGTTGTCAGGCGCATGCGGCCGTTAAATTATCTTGTGGCCGGCCCACAGATGGTTCGGCGTGGACGCGACGGGCTGCATCAGGAACTCCGCTGCTGCTGGTCTCTGGCAGGCGCATAGACTGCAACCGCGCCTGCGGACAAAGCCTGCGTCCATGGCGGCAAAAAGCGCGTGCTGTTAAGGGACAGAACGGATGAACCACGGCAAAGCAGCGGGATAAGAGGTTAACTGCTGGCCGACGTCATTGGCTTGCTTCAGGCCTTTGTCCGCACCGGAGCCAACCCTCAGGGCATCGCAACGTCAGCAAAGAGCGTATTGTTCGTACGGCTTTGGGTTTCATGAAGCATAATGCGGGGCTGCGGGTAGGAAATCTACTTGCACAGGATAGGTGATCGGTTCGTTTCGCGCGCTACGGCGGTACTTTTCAGGTGTGTTGTGCTTTCGGGACCCCATCGCTTTTGTTTTTATGTGTTTTTAAGGAGTCCCCATGGGCAACAAACTTTACGTCGGCAACCTGCCATACACGGTTCGTGACGAAGACCTGCAACAATCTTTCGGCGAATTTGGTTCCATCACCAGCGCCAAAGTCATGATGGAACGCGACACCGGTCGCTCTAAAGGCTTCGGTTTTGTCGAAATGGGCAGCGATGCCGAAGCGCAAGCTGCAATCGCCGGCATGAACGGCCAGTCGCTTGGCGGCCGCAGCATCACCGTGAATGAAGCCCGTCCGATGGAGGCACGTCCTCCCCGTACCGGCGGCTTCGGCGGCGGTGGTGGTGGCTACGGTGGCGGTGGTGATCGTTCCGGCGGTGGCGGCTACGGTGGTGGCGGCGGTGATCGTTCCGGCGGTGGCGGCTACGGCGGCGGCGGCGGCGGTCGCGGCGGCTACTAAGCCCTGCATCCCTGTCAACGGCAGCGATGTCGTTGAACAATAGCTGTCTCAGTCCCGCGCTGAGCAAAGCAAAAAAGGCTTTGAAACTTTAGTTTCGAAGCCTTTTTTGGTTTGGATACAAAAAATCGCGTTGCCAAAATTGACTTGTGAGGATTGATGAATGCGCTGCTGGCTGGTTCCAATACGGCTTGTGCCAGCCGCTGCGTCGTCGCCTGCACGTCACGCTCGGATTGCAGCGCCTCGTGCCTTACTCAGTGACTCGCCTACAACAGCTTACAGGTGGTGAAAGGCTCTGCCAGTGGCTGCGTGGCGGCTTATTGGGTGCGATGATCTTGCGTCATCTGCGCGTCCACCTTGCAGAAAGAACGGGCCATCCCATCAACCGTCAAATTCCAATCATTGTGGCGCGTTGACGAGTTTTTCGTTGCCGTTTGTGCCAGCGTCGCACCGACCGGCAAGCGCAAATCGATGGTGTTCGTCAGCGACGAAAATCAGGTCTGGTATCAGAACGGCAAGGAATTGCCAAGCGGGCCGCGACACGCTGCCTTTCATCGACATCGGTACCTACCCTAGCCCTATGGCGCCCTGAATTGCCCTCAAGCTGCTCCTGCCAAATGCCAAATGCCAAATGCCAAATGCCAAATGCCATCGCCGGGCCGCCCGAGAACCTGGCGATCACGCCTGTCGAAACCCTGGCCATCGTCGCGAACTCGCTCAATGCAGTCGAGGAAACGGCGCCTTCAAGCACGTGCCCGACCACCGCCTGTGGGTGATTGACCTTGCAGCGTTGCCGCCCCGGCTGATCGACACCGTGCTGGTCGGCCGTCAGCCTGCAGAATGTCGATCAACAAGGCCGGCAACCTGGCGCTGGCGGCCAACCGCGCCGACGACTCAGTCATCGTACTGGGCATCAGCGGCAGCAAGGTCGAACTGATCGACGAGGCCGCCATGCACGGCAAGATGACGCACTGAGCAAGGAATCCTTATTTGGCCCGGCGCACCCGCACCAGCTCATCAAGGATCAGGCAGATGGCGCCGATGGTGATGGCGCTGTCGGCAATGTTGAATGCCGGAAAATGCCAGTTGCCATAGTGGAAATCCAGAAAATCCACCACATAGCCGTGCAGCGTGCGGTCCACTACATTGCCGATGGCGCCGCCCAGGATGCACGCCATGGAAAACGAAAACAGTTTTTGCCCTGCATGCGACTTGAGCATCCAGATAATGAAAATGGCCGCCGCCACGCCGATACCGGTGAAAAACCAGCGCTGCCAGCCCGATTCGGATGCCAGAAAGGAAAAAGCCGCGCCGGTATTGTGCACACGGACGACGTTGAAGAAGCTGGTGACATAAGTCGCATCGCCCAGCCGGTAGTAGCCCAAGATCAGGACTTTCGTAAACTGGTCGGCGATCAGCAGGATCAGCGCCAGCCCCAGCCAAGGCAGCATGGCGGTCGTGGTGGATGTTTTCTTGAAGCTCGTCCGGCTGCCGGTGCCGGGCTTGGGTGCGGTGCGGGTGGCCATTATGCGAACTTCCTGTCTTCGCCCAGGCCAAACAGATTGGTCGTGCACCGGCCGCAAATCGTCGGATGCCCGGGATCGATGCCGACATCGTCGCGGTAATGCCAGCAGCGTTCGCATTTGGCATCCATACTGGCGCTTACGCTTGCCTGTAGTCCATCGCCAGCTATTAATTCAATAGCGGAGGTGATGAAGACGAACTTCAGGTCAGCGCCCAGGCTGGACAGCAGCGCATGGTCGTCGGCGTTGACCTGCAGCGCCACGTTGGCCTGCAATGATGAGCCGACCTTGCCCTCAGCGCGCAGGGTCTCGATGTCCTTGTTGACCGCATCACGCAGCTCGCGGATGCGGGTCCATTTAACCAGCAGCGCTGTATCGGCTGCGGGAAATTCGGCATAGGTCTCGATGAAGATCGATTCCGACGCGCCAAAAATCTTCCATGCTTCCTCAGCGGTGAAGCTGAGGAAAGGCGCCATCCAGCGCAGCATGGCGTGGGTGATGGCATGCAGCGCGGTTTGCGCACTGCGCCGGGAAAGCGACTTGGGGCCGGTCGTGTAGAGCCGGTCCTTCAGGATGTCGAGGTAGAACGAGCCCAGGTCTTCGCTGCAATAAATTTGCAGTTTCGAGACCACCGGGTGGAATTCATAGACCTCGTAGTGCGCCAGGATGTCGGCCTGCAGTTGCGCTGCGCGGCTCAGCGCGTAGCGGTCGATTTCAAGGAGTTCGTCAAAAGGCACGGCGTCCAGTGCCAGGTCGAAGTCGCTGACGTTGGCCATCAGAAAGCGCAGCGTGTTGCGGATGCGGCGGTAGGCATCGACAACGCGGGCCAGGATCTTGTCGTCGATGGCCAGGTCGCCCGAATAATCGGTCGAGGCGCACCACAGGCGGATGATCTCGGCGCCCAGCTTGCCGCTGACGGCTTGCGGCGCGACGACATTGCCTTCGCTCTTGCTCATCTTGCGGCCCTTGCCGTCCACCGTGAAACCGTGCGTCAGCAGTCCCTTGTAGGGCGCGCTGTCGTACATGGCGCAGGCGGTCAGCAGCGACGAGTGGAACCAGCCCCGGTGCTGGTCATGGCCTTCGAGGTACAAATCCGCCGGCCAGGCCGACTGCACGGCATGGCTGTGGCGCAGCACATGGTCGTGCGTCGTGCCCGAATCGAACCACACGTCCAGAATGTCGTTGACTTTGGTGTACTGCGCGGCGTCGGCTTCGCCCAGGATGTCGTCGGTGCTGACCTTGCTCCAGGCTTCGACGCCGCCGGCATCGACCATGTCAGCCGCCTGGTCCATGATTTCCATGGTGCGCGGGTGCAACTCGCCGGTGGCAGTGTGCAGGAAAAACGGCAGCGGCACGCCCCAGTTGCGCTGGCGGCTGATGCACCAGTCGGGCCGCCCGGCAATCATGCTTTGCAGGCGCAGCTTGCCGTTTTCCGGGTAGAAGCGGGTTGCGTCGATGGCGGCCAGGGCCAGCTGGCGCAGCGTCTTTTCAGCCTTGTTGCTGGCGAAAACGCCTTGCGTGCCGGCGGTTTCTGCGTCCATGCGGATGAACCACTGGGCCGCAGCGCGGTAGATGACCGGCGTCTTGTGGCGCCAGCAGTGCGGGTAGCTGTGAACGATGTCGTGTGTGGCGAACAGCCGGCCATGCTCGCGCAGCTTTTCGATCACCAGCGGCGCGGCTTTCCAGATGTTCAGGCCGCCAAAGAATGGCAGTTCATTGACATAACGGCCATTGCCCTGCACCGGGTTCAGGATGTCGTCGGTTGCAATGCCGTTGGCGACGCAGGAGTTAAAGTCTTCCACGCCATAAGCCGGCGACGAATGCACGATGCCGGTGCCGTCGTCGGCGGTGGCGTAGTCGGCCACAAAGATCGGGCTCAGACGGCGGTAGCTGTAGTTGCCGCCCTCATCGCCCACGTCATGAAACGGGTGCATGAAGTTCAGCAGCGCCAGGTTCTTGCCCTGCGTGGTGGCCAGCACAGTGCCGGTGAGTTGGTAACGCGCCAGGCATTTTTCGACCAGTACAGACGCCAGCAGCAATAGACCGCGTTCGGTATCGACCAGCGCGTAGTCCAGTTCCGGGTTGAGGTTCAGCGCCTGATTGGCCGGAATGGTCCAGGCGGTGGTGGTCCAGATGACGGCGAAAGCGTCTTTGGCCAAGCTTTCAAGTCCAAAGGCGGCGGCCAGTTTTTCAGGCTCGGCGCATTTGAAGCCGACATCGAGCGTCTGCGATTTTTTGTCAGCGTATTCGATCTCGAACTCGGCCAGCGACGAGCCGCAGTCAAAACACCAGTAAACGGGCTTCAAGCCCCGGTAGACAAAACCGCGTTCGATGATGCGTTTGAGCGCGCGGATTTCATTCGCCTCGTTGCCGAAATCCATCGTGCGGTAGGGGTTGTCCCATTCGCCCAGAACGCCCAGGCGTTTGAAGTCGGCCATCTGTCCGGCGATCTGCTCGGTGGCGAAGGCGCGGCTCTTGGCCTGCACCTCGTCGCGCGGCAGGCTGCGGCCATGCAGTTTTTCAATCGCGTTCTCGATCGGCAGCCCGTGGCAGTCCCAGCCCGGCACATAGACCGCGTCCAGCCCCTTGAGCTGGCGTGCCTTGACGATCATGTCTTTCAGGATCTTGTTGACCGCATGGCCGATGTGGATCTGGCCGTTGGCATACGGCGGGCCGTCGTGCAGCACAAACTTTTCCGCCCCGCAGCGCGCAGCGCGCAGCTTCTTGTAGATGCCTTGCTCTTCCCATTCCTGGGTCCAGCCTGCCTCGCGCCTGGGCAGGTCGCCACGCATCGGAAAAGGCGTGTCAGGCAGGTTCAGGGTGCTGCGGTAATCGGTTTTTGTATCGGACATGAGGTACTTTGATGGCGCTATTAGGGAGGGGCGGCCTGAAGGGACGTAGCCGCGGGGCAGGGCAGTTGGAGCGCCATTCACCGGAAAAAAGTCAATGGGCGAAGGCAGACGCGACGAGATCGTCTAAATTCGGTCGCGCGTGGTCTGGCGGGTGGTTTCAAGGTGCATCGAGGCGAAAAACGCACGCGCATCTTGGCAGTCCCGGGCAATGCCGGTTTTCAGGCTGTCGAGACCGTCATATTTCAATTCGTCGTGCAGTTTATGTAGCAGTTCCACACGGATGATTTTACCGTACGCTCCCTCCGCACCAAGGCGGGTGGGCCAGTCGAGGCAATGCGTTTCCAGCAGCACACGGCCGCCGTTGACATCATCCGGATCGAGCGAAGGCCGGATGCCCAGATTGGCCACGCCCCGCAGCGGCTTGTTGTCCAGGCAGTACACCAGCACTGCAAAAATGCCGCTGGCTGCCGGTTTCCAGTGCGAAAAACGCAGGTTGAGCGTGCGAAAGCCCAGGTCGCGCCCCAGCTTGCGTCCGTGTACAACATGGCCAGAAATGCTGTAGGGCCGCCCCAGCAGGCTGCAAGCCCGGGCCATGTCGCCCTGCGCCAGTGCATGGCGAACGGCCGAACTGGACACCCGCGTCTTGCTCACTTCGTAGCTGTTCATGCGCGCCACATCGAAATCGAGCCGGTCGCCGGCGGCGTCGAGCATGGCATAGTCGCCTGCGCGCTTCAGGCCAAAGCGGAAGTCGTCGCCCACCAGGACATAGCGCGCGCCCAATCCCTTGAGCAGCACTTCCTCGATGAATACTTCAGGCGGCTGCGACGCCAGCCGGGCGTTGAAGGGCAGGATCACGCACTGGTCAATGCCGCAGCGGTCGAGTTCGACGAGCTTGTCGCGCAGCGTGGCAATACGTGCAGGCGCCAGCTCAGGCTTGCGGGCAAGTGCCGCAAAATAGTCGCGCGGGTGTGGCTCGAAGGTCACGGCGCAACTGGGAACGCCCCGGTGCCGCGCCTCGTTTTTTAGCAGGGCCAGCATGGCCTGGTGGCCCCGGTGGACGCCGTCGAAATTGCCAATGGTCAGGGCGCACTCGGATGCCAGCTGAGGATGGTGGTGACCGCGGAAAATTTTCATGCAACGGATTATCGTTTTTATGGCGCCACGGCCCGGCTGTCAAAACATGAAAGGCGGGAAATGTCGATTGGAGCAGTTTTCACACCAGTTTCACCATTTCACTGTATATTGACCCATTGACCGTTTGCCCTCGTGTTTCCATGTTGATGGAGGTTCGTTTTGAAGGTCCTGAAACTCTCCGCCCAGGGATTGCCCCAAGCCTGGATCAGCCTTGAACTGGCCGTGTTGCATTACGCGGCTGACGAAGTGCGCTGGGAGATGGGCGCGCGCGTCGCCACCTTCCACGGCGGGCACAACGCCATCACGGGCGAGCAGTCGATCATCCATGTCAACAGCATCATCGGCACCAAGGGCGTTCCCAGCATCAACCCCTTCGACCTGGTGCCGGGGCTGACCAACAGCAAGCTGTTCATCCGCGACCGCAATGTGTGCGCTTACTGCGCCGATCATGTGGACGAGGACGACCTGACGCGCGAACACATCATCCCGCTGGCGCAGCGCGGGGTGGACACCTGGATGAACGTGGTCACCGCCTGCCGCGCCTGCAACCACCGCAAGAGCAACCGCACGCCCGAGCAGGCCCACATGCCGCTGCTCTACACGCCTTATGTTCCCAGCCTGTGGGAAGACTTCATTCTGCGCAACCGCCGCATCCTGGCCGACCAGATGGAGTTCCTGATGGCGCATGTACCCAAGTCGTCGCGCCTGCTCAGTTGAGACGCGACTGGTTTTGAATCGCGGTGCTTTGTGTTGCGGCGCTATGATCAATTAAGGGTTTCCCCTTAATCATTTTTTATGATCGTTCGTGATCGGCCTTCCGGCATCCGTCTTTTTCTTGTGGTGCGCGGCTCGATCCTGAAACGGATTCACCTCACCTTGCTGGTCAACACGCTCAGTGCGGTTGTGGTGACGGTGGTGCATGGCAACTTTTTGCCCTCAAGATCACGCTGACGACGATTCCGTTCACCCTGATGGCCCTGCCGCTGGCCATTTTTCTGGGTTTTCGCAACTCGGTCGCCTATGACCGCTACTGGGAAGGCCGAAAGCTGTGGGGCGAGTTGGTGCTGCGCTGCCACTCGCTGTCCCGGCAGTGCCAAAGCTTTATCCAGCCGGATTCAGACATGCCTGCCCAGATGCCCGAGGTGCTGGCCGCGCGCCTGCGACTGGTGTACCGCACCATCGCCTTTGTGCAGGCCCTGCGCCTGCAGTTGCGTGACCAGACCGATTACAGCGAAATCCGCCGCTGGGTGCCCCAGGCCGAGTGGTCCCTGCTTCAGGCCGCGTCCAACAAGCACGACCGGCTGGTGCTGGAAATGGGCAAGGAACTGGGGCAGTGCCAGCGCATGGGCTGGATTGACCCCTGCCTGACGGTGACCATTGACCACACCTTGTCGGCCCTGAACGCGGCGGCAGCTTCTTGCGAACACATCAAAAGCACCCCCGTTCCCTTTTCCTACACACTGCTGCTGCACCGCACGGCCTACCTGTACTGCTTTTTGCTGCCCTTCGGTCTGGTCGATACGATCGGCTTCATGACGCCGTTCGTGGTCGCCTACACCTTTTTTGGCCTGGAAGCCAATGATTTGCCACTCGACACGCTGTGCCGGGCAATTGAAATCAACCGGCTCGAATCGCTGGATGAAAGCGTGTTGCCTCCCAAACTGGAACCGGTCAACTATTGCCTGACCTGACCTGACCTGACCTGACTTTGGACGACGTGCAGTTGCGCTCCATCTTCGGCAAAGCCAGGGGTTGTCAGGCGAAAACGCCCGCCGTGTCCTGCATGTGGCTGGAGACTTCACCCAGGTGGTGCAGCGTGTCGCCAAAGCTCATTTCAAGTTGGGTCAGTTTCTTGAAGTAGTGGCTGACGATGTACTCGTCGGTCACGCCGATACCGCCGTGCAGCTGCACCGCCTGCTGGCCAACGAAGCGCATCGACACACCGAGCTGGTACTTGGCCCGGGCCAACGCCCGGCGGCGTTCGTCCGCCGGCGCATTGAGCTTGAGCGAGGCGTAGTAGCTCATCGAGCGGGCGAGTTCGAGCTGCATTTTCATGTCGGCGATGCGGTGGCGTAGCGCCTGAAAGCTGCTGATGGTCACGCCGAACTGCTTGCGCGTGTTCATGTACTCGACCGTGACGGCCAGCGCCCGGTCCATCACGCCGACGGCTTCGGCGCAGGTGGCGGCGATGCCGATGTCGATGGCGTACGCCAGCGCCTCCAGGCCGTCCAGCGTGAGCAGCGTGGCGGGCGCGTTGTCCAGCGTGAGGTCGGCGGCGCGCGCGCCGTCCTGCGTGCCGTAGCCGCGCGTCGTGACGCCGGCCGCCGAGCGTTCCACCAGAAACAGTGCCATCTGGCCGTCGGCCATTGCGGGAACGATGTAGGCATCGGCCTGGTCACCGGCAGGTACTATGCTTTTAATAGCTGTCAGCGCCCATCCATCCTGCGCAGAAGCCGCTTTTGCTTCACATTTTTCTAAATGGTAGCGTGCGGAGCGCTCTTGATAGGCCAGCACGACCAGGCTTTCGCCCGTCGCGATTTTTGGCAGCCAGGCCGCCTTGACAGCTTGCGGCGCATGCACAGACAGCACACCGCTGGCGATCAGGGTCTGGGCAAAGGGTTCGAGCACGATGCCACGCCCGAGTTCTTCCATGACGACCATGCCCTCGACCGGCCCCATGCCGATGCCGCCGTCGTCCTCGGCAATGTAAAGGCCGGTCAGGCCCAGGTCGGCCAGCTCGCCGTAGGCTTCGCGTGAAAATCCGCCTGCCTTGACGATGTTGCCGCGCCGTTCAAAGTCGTAACCCTTGTCAACCCACTTGCGTGTGGCGTCGCGCAGTGATTCCTGGTCATCGGTGAAATCAAAATCCATGATGTTTGTCCTTTAAGTCTTGTTCACTCAACCAAGCGCGAACTGCGCGACGATGTTGCGCTGGACTTCGTTGGAGCCGCCGTAAATCGTCGTCTTGCGCAGGTTGAAGTAGGTCGAGGCCAGCGGCGCATCGGCCACCTCGCCGCCGGGGAAGTCGCCCTGCCAGCCGGCCTCCATGGCTTCCTCGATGAACGGCAGGCTGAACGGGCCGGCGGCCAGCATCATGAGTTCGGCATAGCGCTGCTGGATTTCGCTGCCCTTGATCTTGAGCAGGCCGGCGATGTCGAGCGAGTTCTTGCCCGACTTGTCCGCCGACAGCACGCGCAGCACCAGCATTTCAAGCGCCACCACATCGACTTCGAGCTTGGCGATTTCGTCGCGAAAGCGCAGGTCATCGTAGACGCCTTCGGTCTTGGCGATGCGCTTGAGGCGTTCGAGTTCGCGTTTGGAGCGGTTCACGTCGGCGATGTTGGTGCGCTCGTGGCCGAGCAGGTATTTGGCGTAGGTCCAGCCCTTGTTTTCCTCGCCAATCAGGTTTTCTGCCGGCACTTCGACGTTGTCGAACCAGACCTCGTTCACTTCACACTCGCCGTCGAGCAGTTTGATCGGACGGACGGTGACGCCAGGCGAGGCCATGTCGATCAGCAGAAACGAAATGCCGGTTTGCGGCTTGCCTTCACTGGACGTGCGCACCAGGCAGAAAATCCATTCGCCGTACTGGCCCAATGTGGTCCAGGCTTTTTGCCCGTTGACAATGAATTTGTCGCCCTGACGCTCGGCCTTGCATTTGAGCGATGCCAGGTCGGAGCCGGCACCCGGCTCGCTGTAGCCTTGGGACCACCAGACATCGCCGCTGGCAATGCCGGGCAAAAAGCGCTGTTGCTGTTCCGGGCTGCCAAAGGCCATGATGACGGGCGCCACCATCACCGGGCCAAAGGGCACGACACGCGGCGCCCCGGCCAGCGCGCATTCTTCCTCGAACAGGTGTTTTTGCACCGCATTCCAGCCGGGGCCGCCAAATTCCTTGGGCCAGCCGTGGCCGAGCCAGCCCTTTTGGCCCAGGATCTTGGCCCAGCGCTGCATGTCGTCCCGCGACAGGCGCAGGGCGTTATGCACCTTGTGCGAAATGTCGGATGGCAGGTTGTCATTGACCCAGGCGCGAATTTCTTCGCGAAAGGTTTGTTCTTCGGGGGTAAACGCTAAATCCATGGGTGGTGTCTCCAGTTGTCTGATTTTTAGCACGGACCAGCGTGCCGACCTGTCAGGCCTGTGACAGCCCGAGTTCTTTATACAGGTGCGCCACCTGGCTTTCAAGCAATTCAATACGCTGTTGCATTCGTTCGGCCTGGCCCAGGGAAACCGGCTCGGTTTCCCGGTTGACCGCCTCATCGCCCGTGCCCGCCTGTGTGTAGGGCATTGACAGCGATTCGCCGCACAGCAGGTGCGCCCAGCGTTGCTCGCGCATGCCGGGCGCGCGCGCCAGCTGCACGACCATCAGCGCGCCGCTGTCGTCGCCGCGCGCTTTCAGTTCGGCCAGCGCGTCTTCGACGCTGGCGATGTCGGCAAACTTGTACCAGCGCTCGCTGCTCAGCCGCAACTCGCCCGGCGTCTGCGGCCCGCGCAGCATCAACAGGCCGAGCAGCACCGCCTGCGGCTCGCTCACGCCAAAGCCGCGCTGGAAATTGTGCTCGAAGCGCGGCACGCGGCTGGAACTGGCCTCGAACACCAGGCTTTGTTTTTTCAGCGTGTCGATGGCGGCCTGCGCCTGCGCTTCGGTCAGGTCCATCACCGGGTCGCGGCTGGTTTTCTGGTTGCAGCCAAGCACCAGCGTATTGAGCGACAGCGGATAGCTGTCGGGAACGGTGCGGGCTTTTTCCATCAGCGTGGCCAGCACGCGGGCTTCGTGGGGGGTCAGTGGTCTCATGGGGATAATCTTAGAACAATGAAAAACATCGTCATCCTGATTTCAGGCAGCGGCTCGAACATGGCCGCGATCGCCCGCTCTGCGCAAAAAGAGTACTGGCCAGACACCTTGGGCGTTCGGGTTGCCGCCGTTATCAGCAACAAGCCGGACGCTGGTGGCCTGGCGCTGGCCAGGGACTTGGGCATTGCCACCGATGTTGTGAACCACCGTGACTTTGCGTCGCGCGAGGCGTTCGACGCAGCCTTGATGTCGTGCATCGAGGCGCATGCGCCGCAACTGGTGGTGCTGGCCGGCTTCATGCGTATCCTGACGACCGGCTTTGTCGCGCACTATGCCGGCCGGCTGGTCAACATCCACCCGTCGCTGCTGCCGGCCTTTGCCGGCCTGCACACGCACCAGCGCGCCATCGACATGGGCTGCACGCTGGCCGGCACCACTGTGCACCAGGTGACTGCCGAACTGGACCACGGCCACATCCTGGCCCAGGCAGCGGTGCCGGTGCTGCCCTTTGACACGGCGGACACGCTGGCTGCCCGCGTCCTGACGCAGGAACATTTGATTTATCCCCAGGCGGTTCGCGCTTTTTTTGCGCGCAACCTGCGTTGATCAGGTGGGCAGAACATCCTTGATTCCAGGTGAACTGGATGGAGGCAACTTGTTGCAAGAAGTAAGGATTTGAATCCGGCTGGCTCATGGCACCGTATTTAGTACAGCTGGTCGCGAATCCATCTTGATTCCGGCAGGCGAGGAACCTCAACCCACCTCAACTTCATTTCAAGGATTCAACATGCAAACAAAACACAAGCTCGCATCCATTGGTCTGGCCATGGCCCTGTCCCTTTCGGCTGTGCCCTCATTTGCACAGGTGATGGTCGGTGGCGCTTCGATGCTGCCAACCAAGGACATCATTGACAACGCCATCAACTCCAAGGACCACACCACGCTGGTCGCCGCGGTCAAGGCTGCCGGCTTGGTGGAAACGCTGAAAGGCCCCGGTCCGTTCACCGTGTTTGCGCCGACCAACGCCGCTTTTGACGCGCTGCCCGCCGGCACGGTCGACACCCTGCTCAAGCCTGAAAACAAGGCCATGCTGTCCGGCATCCTGACCTATCACGTTGTGGCCGGCAAGATGGACGCCGCCGCGCTGACCAAGGCGATTGCCGCAGGCAAGGGCAAAGCAACGCTGAAAACCGTGGCCGGCGGCAACCTGACCGCCACTGCCAAGGGCGGCAAAGTCATGGTGATGGATGAAAAGGGCGGCTCGGCCACCGTGACCATCGCCGACGTGATCCAGTCCAATGGCGTGATCCATGTCGTGGACAAGGTGCTGCTGCCCAAGTAAGCCTTGTTGGTGATACGCCGACCCTGAAAGGGCGGCTTGCGGTCCGTGGACTGCAGGCCGCCTTTTTTGCATTCAGGTGGCATGGTTTCGGTTTGCGCCCCGCGTGTAGCACCAGGCCCAGACAACGGGCACGAGCTGCATTGGCAAACGCAGCCACAGCCCCGGAACACTGAACTGCGGGAACAGCTCGGGATGCAGCGCCATCTGCACATTGGCAGGAAACACCGCCACCGAAACCACGACGATTCCCCAAGCGCCCACCACCTGCCAGCGTCGCCGCAGCAGCAGGGCGCCGACGCCTGCCTCGGCAATGCCGCTGGCATACACCAGCGCCAGCGGCCAGGGCAGGTAGGGCGGCATCATGGCCACATAAAAATCGGTGTGCCAGAAGTGGTTCAGCCCTGCGCCGATGAACAGCGCGCCCAGCAGGTAACGGGAAAGTGTTTTGAGGCTTTTCATGCGTGACATGATTCGACGGATGCTGAATGCTATAAAAAAAGTAGCTGTCAGCGTATGTCCAGCATGCGCAAAAGCCATGAAACACTACATTTTTGACTGAAACACCAGCCCGGCGTGCTCGCGCAGCGCATGGAACTTGATCTTGGGCCACTGTTGCTCGACGGCGCGCAGCGTGGCGCTGTGGTCCACCAGCAGCGTCGGCGCATCGACGGCGTCCAGCGCGACACGGTGGGCATTGGCGTCCATGAATTTTTTCAACTCGTTCGGGTCATCACAGGTCACCCAGCGCGCCAGGTTGAAATTGCTTTGCATGATGCGCGCCTTGACGCCGTATTCATGCTCCAGCCGGTGCGCCACCACTTCGAACTGCAGCTGGCCGACGGCGCCCAGCAGCAAGAGCGATCCGGCAATCGGACGGAACACCTGAATCGCGCCTTCTTCACCCAATTGCGTCAACCCGGCGCGCAGCTGCTTGCTGCGCAGCGGGTCGGCCACTTCCACGGCACGGAACATTTCCGGCGCAAAGAAGGGCAGGCCGGTGAACTGCAAGGCTTCGCCTTCGGTCAGCGTGTCGCCCAACTGCAGCACGCCGTGGTTGGGAATGCCGATGATGTCGCCTGCAAACGCCGTGTCCAGCAGCTCCCGGCGCTGGCTCATGAAGCTCACCACCGTATTGGGCCGCAGTTCCTTGCCACTGCGAACGACTTTCAGCTTCATGCCGCGCGTGAATTCGCCGCTGGCCACACGCAAGAAGGCAATGCGGTCGCGGTGCGCCGGGTCCATGTTGGCCTGGATCTTGAACACCACGCCGGAAAATTTCTTTTCTTCCGGATGCACGATGCGCTGCATGGCCGGGCGGTCGGCAGGGGCCGGCGCCAGATCGACCAGCGCGTCGAGCACCTCCTGCACGCCGAAGTTGTTGATCGCCGAGCCGAAGAACATCGGCGTCTGCTTGCCGGCCAGGAATTCCTCGCGGTCGAATTCGGGTGACGCGCCTTCGAGCAGTTCGAGCTCGTCCTGCGCCTGGGTGAATTCGGCGCCAAAGCGTTTGGTGGCCTCCAGGTTGTCAAGGCCCGCCAGGATTTCATCGTCGCCGCCGGCCTTGTCCTCGCCGGGGCTGAAGACGCGCATGCGTTCTTCGCGCCGGTCATACACGCCGTGGAACAGCTTGCCCATGCCGACCGGCCAGGTGAAGGGAACGACGGCCATGCCGAGTTCGCGCTCGATCTCGTCCATCACGCTCATCGGGTCCTGCACTTCGCGGTCCATCTTGTTGACGAAGGTCAGGATCGGCGTGCCGCGCGCGCGGCAGACCTGCAGCAGACGCCGGGTCTGCGGCTCGACGCCGTTGGCCGCGTCGATCACCATCAGCGCGGCATCGACGGCGGTCAGCACACGGTAGGTGTCTTCGGAAAAATCCTGGTGGCCGGGTGTGTCGAGCAGGTTGATGACGCAGTCGCGGTATTCCATCTGCATGACCGACGAGGCGACGGAAATGCCGCGCTGCTTTTCGATTTCCATCCAGTCGGACGTGGCATGGCGCGCGGCTTTTCTGGCCTTGACGCTGCCGGCGATCTGGATGGCGCCCGAGAACAGCAGCAGCTTTTCAGTCAGCGTGGTCTTGCCCGCGTCAGGGTGGGAAATGATGGCAAACGTGCGGCGGCGCTTGACTTGCTTGGCGATTTCAGTGGTTTCGGACATAACCGCTGATTATCAGTGGAATGGCCCCCACGCTTGTCGCTTCGCGTACTGCGCTGCCCCCCGAGGGGGCCGCTGCGCCTGCAGCCCGGCAAAGCCGGTTCTGCGGCCCTGGCTGGTGAGGAAGGGCAGTGCCAGGCTGTGGCCGTTGTTGCTATCGAGAATATCTTGCGTTTATCGCAATACTTCATCGGGCAGGCGGGCAAAGCGCGGCTGGCTTACGCCGTCAATCACCACTTCTTCGTTGAACATCGCCGCCGGCCGCACCCACAAGCCGCGCTCTCCATACAGCGCACGGTACAGCGTCATCGGCTCCAGGGTTTCACTGTGGCGCACCGTACCGATGACTTCGTAGGGCAGGTCTTTGTAGTGGCGGTAAAGTCCCGGCGAGGTTTCAATCAGTGGCGGCAAAGAATCTGGCATGGGCAATTAACAGGCAAGAGAGAAGCTGGGACAATAGGGCGATGCATCCTAACGCCTTACTCGACTGTTGTACCGAGCTTCTTAAGCAGGTTCTTAAATTTGACCATCCTGCCGACATGGTGGTGTCGCGCTATTTTCGCGAAATGCGGCTGGGCCCGCGTGAGCGCGCCACCGTGGCTGAAACCATCTATGGCGTGCTGCGCAAGAAAAACCTCTATGTCTACATGGCCCAGCACGGCTATGGCGTGCCCGAGCGGCGCCTGGCCATCCTGGGCTTTGCTGCGCCGCGCGACTTTCTGTCTGGCGCACTGACCGACCAGGAGCAAGACTGGCTGTCGCGCTGCGACCAGGTCAAGCCGGCCGACCTGATGGAGTTGCACCGCCACAACCTGCCGCAGTGGCTGGTCGAGCCGCTCAAAGCGCAGCTGGGCGACGACTTCTGGCCGCTGGTCGAAAGCCTGAACACGCAGGCCGGGCTTGACCTGCGCGTCAACACCTTGAAGGACAAGAGGGCTGACGTGCAGAAGGAGCTTGCACGGGCAGCCATTAAAACCGTGGCAACGCCGTATTCACCCTGGGGTTTGCGCCTGACCGACAAGCCGCAGCTGGCGAATGTGGACGCCTTCAAGCGCGGCGCCATCGAAGTTCAGGACGAAGGCTCGCAGCTGCTGGCGCTGCTGGTCGATGCCAAGCGAGGCGAGATGGTGGTGGATTTCTGTGCCGGCGCCGGTGGCAAGACCCTGGCGCTGGGCGCGTCCATGCGCACCACCGGCCGGCTGTATGCCTTTGACACGTCGGCGCACCGGCTGGCCGCGCTCAAGCCGCGCCTGGCGCGAAGCGGCCTGTCGAACGTGCATCCGGTGGCCATTGCGCATGAACGCGACGACCGCATCAAGCGGCTGGCGGGCAAGATCGATCGGGTGTTGGTCGATGCGCCGTGCTCGGGCCTGGGCACGCTGCGGCGCAACCCCGACCTGAAATGGCGCCACAACCCGAAGGCGATTGAAGAGCTGACCGCCAAGCAGACCGCCATCTTGCAGAGCGCTGCGCGCCTGGTGAAGCCGGGCGGACGGCTGGTGTACGCCACCTGCAGCATCCTGCGCGAGGAAAACGAGGCGATTGCCGAGGCCTTCAGCGCGGCGAATCCGGACTTTCAGGTGCTGGAAGCGGCGCCCCTGCTAACCCATATCGGCGTCGAGCATGCCAACAAACTCTGCCGGGGTCCGTACCTGCGGCTTTGGCCTTACCTGCACCAGACCGACGGGTTTTTTGCGGCGGTCTGGCAAAAGGCCTGAGGCGGCGTCTGCCTGAAAACCCTTTGGCGAGGGAGGACCTGCCTTGTTGACGAAGCCGGTCTAAGGTATTGCAGCCGTTGCTTCCTCGCTGAAGGGTCTTTAAGATTCAGGCGCATCAATTTATAATCCAAGGTTGTCTGGCGCCACCTTGGAGACAAGCCTTGAATGCGTGGCGGTCCTGGACTTATCCCAAAGGACTTTTATGTTTTTGTTCGATGCCGCCCTTGACTGGCTGGCGCATGGCCTCCTGGCAGCAAGCTGGTGGCAAATCGTGCTTTACGCGCTGGTGACGACGCATATCACCATTGTCAGCGTGACGCTTTACCTGCACCGTCATCAGGCGCACCGCTCGCTCGACCTGCATGCCATTCCCGCACATTTTTTCCGCTGCTGGCTGTGGCTGGCCACCGGCCAGGTCACCAAGGAATGGGTTGGCGTGCATCGCAAGCACCATGCCAAATGTGAAACTATGGAAGACCCGCACAGCCCGCAGGCCCATGGCATCAAGACCGTGCTGTTCACCGGCGCCGAACTGTACCGGGCCGAGACGAAAAACCTTGAAACCATTACCAAATATGGTCGCGGTACGCCCGATGACTGGATCGAGCGCAATCTCTACACCCGCTACAGCTGGCAAGGCGTCGGCCTGATGCTGATCCTCAATTTGGCGCTCTTCGGCGCTGCCGGGCTGAGCGTGTGGGCAGTGCAGATGATGTGGATTCCCATCACGGCGGCCGGCATCATCAACGGCATTGGCCACTACTGGGGTTATCGCAATTTCGAGGCGTCCGATGCCAGCACCAATGTGTCGCCTTGGGGCATCATCATTGGCGGCGAAGAACTGCACAACAACCACCACACCTATCCCACGTCGGCCAAGTTTTCTGTCAAACCATACGAGTTCGACATTGGCTGGGGCTATATCCGCGCCATGGAGATGGTCGGTCTGGCGGCTGTGAAAAAGGTGCCGCCAAGGCTCAAACTGGGTGCGGTGCAGCCGGTGGCCGACGAGAAAACGCTCGAAGCCCTGATCGCCCACCGCTATGAGGTCATGGCCGGTTATGCCCGTGAACTGCGCCGCGCCGGCGAGGTTGAAATTGCCTTGCTCAAAGCCAAAAAAGCTGATGTTTCGATGTTGAAGCTGGCCAATCGCTGGCTGCACCGCGACGAAGACAAGGTGCCGGCAGCCGCCAGGCCGCAAGTGGCCCAGGTCCGCGCCGAGTATCCGGTGCTCGACAAGATGGTCACGATGCGCGAGGAGTTGCGCCAGTTGTGGCTGAGCACATCAGCGTCGCGCGAACAACTCGCCGCTGACCTCCAGGTTTGGTGCCATCGGGCCGAAGAAAGCGGCATCGCTGCGCTGCGCGAATTCTCTATGAAACTGCGTTCTGCCCGCGCCTGATCATTCTCCACAGGCGTTTTTTGAAAAACGCGAAAGCCGCTGCAGCGAACCCTCGCTGAGGCGGCTTTTTTTTGCATCGACGAACACGGCAGGCAAGGGAAGTGGGGAAGTGGGGAAGTGGCAATGTACAGCCGCCCTGTCAAATCCCGCATTCCTTGCCGGCAGGCGGCCAAGCTGAACGGCTTGGGCATAAAAAAACCCGCTGCGGTGACAGCGGGTTTTTTAGCAACACCTGAAGGCGTGGAGGAGGCAAGTTGAATTACTTCAACTTGATTTCCTTGTATTCCACGTGCTTGCGTGCCTTGGGATCAAATTTCATGATCAGCATTTTTTCAGGAGTGGTCTTTTTGTTCTTGTCGGTCGTGTAGAAATGACCGGTGCCTGCAGTCGACTGCAGCTTGATTTTTTCGCGTCCGCCTTTAGCCATGGTAGTTCTCCTTAAACTTCACCGCGGGCACGCAGGTCCACCAGGACTGCATCGATGCCGTTTTTGTCAATCAAGCGCAGACCTGCTGCAGTGATGCGAAGGCGCACGAAGCGCTTTTCGCTTTCAACCCAGATACGGCGGTACTGCAGATTGGGCATGAACCGACGCTTGGTTTTGTTGTTTGCGTGAGAAACATTGTTTCCCACCATCGGGCCTTTGCCCGTTACCTGACAGACGCGTGCCATGAGCGCACTCTCCGTAAAAAATTAGAAATAGGATGCTAAAAAACCCAACGGGCCTGTGCTGGACAGACCCTACGAATGCTCAGCTAAGCCATAAATTATAGCCCGAAAAAAAAATTAGCCGAAATCCAGCGTTTTGGCTGCCCCGGAAACAACGGCATGCGTCACTGGCCCGAAAGCCGACTTTACTCGGTTTGTTCCAGAAACCGTTGGGCATCCAGCGCGGCCATGCAGCCCGTGCCGGCGCTGGTGATCGCCTGCCGGTACACGTGGTCCTGTACGTCGCCCGCGGCGAACACGCCCGGAATGCTGGTCATCGTGGCCATGCCTTGCAGGCCGGTCTTGGTGATGATGTAGCCGTCCTTCATCTCCAGCTGGCCGGCGAAGATGTCGGTGTTCGGATGGTGGCCGATGGCGATGAAGCAGCCCTTGAGCGCCAGGTCCTGCGTGGCGCCGGTTTTCGTGCTTTTGAGCCGGACGCCCGTCACGCCGGAAGCGTCGCCCAGCACCTCGTCGAGCGTCTGGTGCAATTGCAGCTCGATCTTGCCGCTGGCGACTTTTTCATGCAGCTTGTCGATCAGGATGGCCTCGGCCTTGAAGGTGTCGCGGCGATGCACCAGCGTGACCTTGCTGGCAATGTTGGACAAGTACAGCGCTTCCTCGACCGCCGTGTTGCCGCCGCCCACCACGCAGACTTCCTGTTCGCGATAGAAAAATCCGTCGCAGGTGGCGCATCCGGAGACGCCGCGCCCCATGAAGGCGGTTTCCGATTCCAGCCCCAGGTATTTGGCTGATGCGCCGGTGGAAATGATCAGCGTGTCGCAGGTGTAGGTGCCGCTGTCGCCGGTCAGCGTGAACGGACGCTGGCGCAGGTCCACCTGGTTGATGTGGTCAAAAATGATTTCGGTATTGAACCGCTCGGCATGCGCCAGAAAGCGCTGCATCAGCTCGGGTCCCTGGACGCCGTCGACATCGGCTGGCCAGTTGTCCACGTCGGTGGTGGTCATGAGTTGGCCGCCCTGGGCCATGCCGGTGATCAGCACCGGCTTGAGGTTGGCGCGTGCCGCATACACGGCAGCGGTGTAGCCAGCCGGGCCTGAGCCAAGAATGAGAACTCTGGAATGTTTCATGATGAAGGACCCGATGGGAAAATGTTGGAACTCAGGTAGAGTCGGCTCGCGTATGTGTTCAGCAAGGTAAAAACTTTGACAGTATCTGTATTTTGCAAAAGCGCGGCCATTGTAAGAAATCGCCCGGCAATTGTCGGCCATGGGGTTGAAGGGGCAAGCGCATGACCGCCACCATGGTTTCCCGGCTGGACCTGCTTCGCCGCGTGCCTCTTTTTTCAATGCTGACCGCCAGCCAGGCGGTGTCGGTTGCCGATGCCGTGGTCAAGCGGCGTTACCGCAAAGGCGAGGCCATTCTTGAGCAGGGAGAAAATTCCTGTGATCTGACCATTTTGCTGACCGGTCGTGCCCGCGTTGTGTGCCGGGATGCGCGTGGGCGCGAAGTGATCCTGGCCACCTTGCATCCTGGTGATTACGTGGGCGAGATGAGCCTGATCGACCAGGCGCCGCACTCGGCGTCCGTTGTTGCCGAGGTGCAGACCGATGCGCTGGTGCTGGACCAGGTGGAATTTGCGCGCTGCCTTCCCGACAGCAACTCGATGGCCTACGCGGTGCTCAAGGGACTGGTGCATCGCCTGCGCCAGGCCGATCGCAAGATCGAGTCCCTGGCCCTGATGGACGTTTACGGCCGGGTGGCCAGCGCACTGCTCGAATTCGCCGGGCAAGCCATGCCCGGGGCGGACGGCGCGGCCATGATTCGTGGCAGGGTATCGCGCCAGGATATGGCGAAAATGGTCGGCGCTTCCCGCGAGATGGTCAGCCGGGTGATGAAGGACCTGGAGGAGCGCGGCTTTATCGAAACGCAGGACGACGGCTCGCTGCTGGTGAGGCCGCACCTGGACTCGCTGGTCTGACCGCACGCGCTTACAGTCAGGGGCTTGCTCCCGACCAGAAAGCTTCACCCAACTGCGTTAAGCTCCAAGACCCGTTTATGACTTACTCGCTAGACACCCTGAACTCCAGAAATTCCCCTGCTGCGGGCGCGCCCGGCGGCTTTAAACGTGTAGCCCGCGAAGTTGGCCTGATCCTGGGGCTGGTTGGCCTGATCCTCTGGATGGCCGCCTTGCTGAGCTACTCGCCGCAGGATTCGGCCTGGTCAACCTCCGGCAATCCGGACGCCGCCAGCGGCACGCTGGTGGCCGCCAGGAACTGGGGCGGCCATCTGGGCGCCTGGCTGGCCGATGCCAGCTACTTCTTGCTGGGCTTTTCGGTCTGGTGGGCGCTGGCAGCCGGTGGCTGGGTATGGGCGCAGTCGGTCACGCGAGGGCTGCGGCGAGATGTGCTGGCACCCGAGCCTGCCGCGAGCCGCATCCGGTTCTGGCTTGGGCTGTTCCTGCTGCTGGCGGCCAGTGCGGCGCTGGAATGGTCGCGCCTGTACCGTTTCGAGTTCCGGCTGCCGGGCCATGCAGGCGGCGTGATTGGTTATGTGCTCGGCAACCTGGGCGTTAAATGGCTGGGGTTTGCCGGATCGGGCCTGGTCTTCATTGCGCTGGGTTTGATTGCCGTGGCCAGCGTCTTTAATTTTTCCTGGGCCCGCGTGGCCTTGCGCCTGGGCACCAGGATCGACAGCGTCATGGCCCTGCGCCGTGAGAAGCGCGAGTTGGCGCAGGATCTCGCAGTGGGCAAGCAAGCCGTCCGCGAGCGCGAGGAGACGCTCAGCGATGAACGCATCGGGATCGAGGCGCACCACCCGGTGCCGGTCATCATCAAGCAGCCGGTGGTTGAACTGCCGAAAAGCGAGCGCCCTGCGAAGACCAAACCAGGATTGCCGGCAATCACCACAGCGACGGTGACCGCGATCGCACCGGCCGCGCATTCGCCCGTGCCTGGGGTGTCGCATGTGCCCGCCGCCTCGGTTCCGCAGGCCACGGCATGCTCGTCTCATGCCGATTCCCACTTGCCGCAGGTCAGCCTGCTTGACACCGCGCTGCTGAGGCAGGAAAGCGTTGCGTCCGAAACGCTGGAAATGACCTCGCGGCTGATCGAGAAAAAGCTCAAGGACTTTGGCGTCGAAGTGCGGGTTGTGGCCGCAGCGCCCGGCCCGGTGATTACCCGCTATGAAATTGAACCCGCCACTGGCGTCAAGGGCTCGCAGGTCGTCACCCTGGCCAAGGACCTGGCGCGCGCGCTGAGCCTGGTGTCGATCCGGGTGATCGAGACCATTCCCGGCAAGAACTACATGGCGCTGGAGCTGCCCAACGCCAAGCGGCAGATGATCAAGCTCAGCGAAATCCTGGGCTCCAAGGTGTACAACGACGCCACCTCGCTGCTGACCATGGGCCTGGGCAAGGACATTGCCGGCCATGCAGTCGTCGCCGACCTGGCCAAGATGCCGCACTGCCTGGTGGCCGGCACCACCGGTTCGGGCAAGTCGGTCGGCATCAACGCGATGATCTTGAGCCTGCTGTACAAGGCCGATGCGCGCGATGTGCGGCTGCTGCTGATCGACCCGAAGATGCTGGAGATGAGCGTCTATGAAGGCATTCCGCACCTGCTGGCGCCGGTCGTCACCGACATGCGCCAGGCAGCCCATGGGCTGAACTGGTGCGTGGCCGAAATGGAAAAGCGCTACAAGCTGATGAGCAAGCTCGGCGTGCGCAACCTGGCCGGCTACAACGCCAAGATCGACGAAGCCAATGCCAGCGAGGAATTCATCTACAACCCCTTCAGCCTGACACCTGACGAGCCTGAGCCGCTCGAGCGCCTGCCTTACATCGTGGTGGTGATTGACGAGCTCGCCGACCTGATGATGGTTGTCGGCAAGAAGATCGAGGAGCTGATTGCGCGGCTGGCGCAAAAAGCCCGGGCCGCCGGCATCCACCTGATCCTGGCAACGCAGCGCCCCAGCGTCGACGTGATCACCGGCCTGATCAAGGCCAACATTCCAACGCGCCTGTCCTTTCAGGTGAGCAGCAAGATCGACAGCCGCACCATTTTGGACCAGATGGGCGCCGAAGCTTTGCTGGGCATGGGTGACATGCTTTACATGCCGAGTGGTACAGGCTTTCCCATCCGCGTGCATGGTGCGTTTGTGAGTGACGAGGAAGTGCACCGGGTCGTGGCCTACCTCAAGCAGCAGGGAACGCCCAACTACATCGACGGCGTGCTCGAAGGCGGCACGGTCGAAGGGGAGGGCGGCGATCTGGCGGGCGATGCCGGCGGCGAGAAAGACCCGATGTACGACCAGGCAGTAGAGGTGGTGCTGAAAAACCGCAAGGCCAGCATTTCCCTGGTGCAACGTCACCTCAAGATCGGCTACAACCGCGCCGCGCGGCTGGTCGAGGACATGGAAAATGCCGGGCTGGTTAGTGCCATGAGTGGCAGCGGCCAGCGCGAAATCCTGGTGCCCGCAAGGGCGGAGTGATGCTGATGAAACGTTTTTTCGCTACTTTTTTGATAGCTGGTTTCGCCCATGCAGCCTGCGCAGACGGCCTGGAAAGCCTTGAATCCTTCGTCAGGACGGTCGGCAGCGGCCGCGCCGACTTCTCGCAGGTGGTCACCGCGCCGGCCCGGGAAGGCCAGACGGCGCGCAGCAAGACTTCCAGCGGCACCTTCGAGTTCTCGCGGCCGAACCGTTTCAAGTTCATTTACCAAAAGCCTTTCCAGCAAAGCATCGTGGCCGACGGCCAGACCCTGTGGCTCTACGACGTTGACCTGAACCAGGTCACGGCGCGCAAGCAGTCCGCCGCACTGGGCTCGACGCCTGCCGCGCTGATTGCCGCCGCGCCTGATCTGCGAGCGCTGCAGGCCGATTTCACGCTGGCCGCCGCGCCTGAAAAGGACGGCCTGGAATGGGTGGTGGCCACGCCCAAGGCGAAAGACGGGCAGCTGCAGGCGGTGCGCGTCGGCTTTCGCGCCGGCGAGAAACCCGCCGGACTGGCGGCGCTGGAAATCCTCGACAGCTTCGGCCAGCGCTCGGTGCTGACCTTCAGCAAGGTCGAGGTCAACCCAAGCCTGCCCAAAGACGCGTTCCAGTTCAATCCGCCCAAGGGTGCGGACGTGATCCGGCAGTAAACCGGCTGCCTTGCCGCGCAGGGCGCGGTAGCGGCAGCCAAAGCAAGGCGCCTATTTCATGGCCAAGTCCACCACATCGTCCCATCAACCCCTGGCCGAGCGTCTTCGGCCGAAAAACCTGGGTGAAGTCATCGGCCAGCAGCATTTGCTCGGCGCTGGTCTGCCGCTGCGCATTGCGTTCGAGTCGGGCGAGCCGCACAGCTGCATCCTGTGGGGGCCGCCGGGCGTGGGCAAGACGACGATCGCCCGGCTCATGTCGGGCAGCTTCGACGCGCATTTCATCACCATTTCCGCCGTGCTCGGCGGCGTCAAGGACATCCGCGAGGCGGTCGAGCAGGCGACCATCTGGCAGGTGCAGGGCGGCCGGCGCACCATCGTGTTTGTCGACGAAGTACACCGCTTCAACAAAAGCCAGCAGGATGCCTTTTTGCCGCATGTCGAAAGCGGCCTGTTCACCTTCATTGGTGCGACCACCGAAAACCCGTCCTTCGAGGTCAACTCGGCCCTGCTGTCGCGTGCGGTGGTCTATGTACTGCAGCCGCTAACGGAAGCGGATCTCAAGAAAATCGTCGCCAGAGTCATTTCGGAACATGCGCTGCCAGCTATAGAAACCATAGCGGATGAAGCGGTGGACCGTTTGGTGGCCTATGCCGATGGCGATGCCCGCCGTTTGCTCAACACGCTCGAATCGCTCAGCGTGGCCGCCCGAGCTGAAAAGATCACCGAAGTGACCGATGCCTGGCTGCTCAAGGTGCTGGGCGAGCGCCTGCGCCGCTATGACAAGGGCGGTGAGCAGTTCTACGACACGATTTCGGCGCTGCACAAGTCGGTGCGCGGCTCCGACCCCGACGCCGCCCTGTACTGGTTCATGCGCATGCTCGACGGCGGTGCCGAGCCCAAATACATGGCGCGCCGCCTGATCCGCATGGCCAGCGAGGACATCGGGCTGGCCGACCCGCGCGCGCTGCGCCTGGCGCTCGATGCCGCCGAGGTGTATGAACGGCTCGGCTCACCCGAGGGCGAACTCGCACTGGCGCAATGCGTGGTCTACCTGGCGGTCGCGCCCAAGTCCAATGCGCTTTACAAGGCCTTCAACGAGGCCAAAGCGTTCATCAAGCAAGATGGCACACGACCGGTGCCTTTGCACCTGCGAAATGCACCAACAAAGCTCATGAAGCAGCTCGACTACGGCAAAAACTACCGCTATGCGCATGACGAGGAAGGCGGCTTCGCGGCAGGTGAAAACTACTTTCCCGAAGGCATGGCCGCGCCGGGCTTTTACCGCCCCGTCAACCGCGGCCTGGAGATCCGTATTGCCGATAAGCTCAATGAACTGAAGGCAAAAAACCATCAGAAAAACTGATGCCCCGGAAATCCCGCTGATACAGCTTGGGTGCGTCAAAAAATGCGAATTCCACAAGGGTTTACCCCGGAAAAACTGTCCCGTTGGCGCGATTCTCGCTAGAAGCCTGTCGCTACAATTCGCCCATTAGCTCGCCACCTTCACCAGTCAACTGACTGGCGACAGGCGGGCTTTTTGTTAACTCGCGTGTTTTCATGGTGACCCTGTGCAAGCACGACGCCGGCAGAGTTGGCTCATTCAATCAAACGGAGCGGATATGGAAGTTTTGCTACAGCAAATCATCAACGGACTGGTTCTGGGCAGCATGTATGCCCTGATCGCCCTGGGCTACACCATGGTGTACGGCATCATCAACCTGATCAATTTTGCACACGGCGAGGTGCTGATGGTCGGCGCGCTGACCAGCTGGACCATCATCGGCTGGATGCAGGAAGCCATGCCCGGCACGCCTGGCTGGCTGATCCTGCTGATTTCGCTCTTGATTGCCTTCATCGTCTGCGCCGCGCTGAACTTCACGATTGAAAAGGTCGCCTACCGGCCGCTGCGCAACAGCCCCAAGCTGGCGCCCTTGATCACCGCCATCGGCATGTCGCTGCTGTTGCAGACGCTGGCCATGATCATCTGGAAACCCAACTACAAGCCGTATCCGACGCTGCTGCCGTCCGAGCCTTTCCAGTTTGGCGGCGCGGTGATCACCGTGACGCAGCTGTTCATTCTGGGCGCCACCGCCGTGTCGCTGTCCATTTTGATGTGGCTGGTGCATTACACCAAGCTCGGCCGCGCGATGCGCGCCACCGCCGAGAACCCGCGCGTCGCCGCGCTGATGGGCGTGCGCCCCGACACCGTCATTTCCGCCACTTTCATCATCGGCGCCATCCTGGCCGCGCTGGCAGGCGTCATGTATGCCTCCAACTACGGCACGGTGCAGCACACCATGGGTTTCCTGCCCGGCCTGAAGGCTTTCACTGCCGCCGTGTTCGGCGGCATTGGCAACCTGGGCGGTGCGGTGCTCGGCGGCATCCTGCTGGGCCTGATCGAGGCGATTGGCGCCGGCTATATCGGCCCGCTGACCGGCGGCGTGCTGGGCAGCCAGTATTCCGACATCTTTGCCTTTATCGTGCTGATTTTTGTGCTCACGCTGCGCCCCTCGGGCCTGCTGGGTGAACGTGTGGCGGACCGGGCCTGAGGTCCGCATCCACCACACCCACGGAGAAAACCCCATGAAAACCAAAAAAATCGCGACCTTCCTGATCGTTGCGCTGGCCTTGCTGGTGCTGCCGCTGCTGCTGCAGCAGGGCGGCAATGCCTGGGTGCGCATCGTCGACATGGCGCTGCTGTACGTGCTGCTGGCCCTGGGCCTGAACATCGTGGTCGGCTATGCCGGCCTGCTCGACCTGGGCTATGTGGCCTTCTTTGCCGTCGGCGCCTACCTGTTTGCCCTGCTCGGCTCGCCGCACCTGGCAGAGGCCTTTCCCTGGATCGCAGCGAATTTTCCGGAAGGCCTGCACCTGCCGATCTGGGCCATCATCCCGGCAGCCGCCGCGCTGGCCGGCCTGTTCGGCGTCATGCTGGGCGCGCCGACGCTCAAGCTGCGCGGCGACTACCTGGCCATCGTCACGCTGGGGTTTGGCGAGATCATCCGCGTGTTCCTGAACAACCTGGATCGCCCGATCAACCTGACCAACGGCCCCAAGGGCATCAACCAGATCGATTCGATGAAGTTCTTCGGCTTCGACCTGGGCCAGTCGCACACCTTTTTCGGCATCGAATTCGCCTCGGTGTCGATGTACTACTACCTGTTCCTGGCGCTGGTGATTGTCTCGGTCATTATTTGCCACCGGCTGCAAACGTCGCGTATCGGCCGCGCCTGGATGGCCATTCGCGAGGACGAGATTGCCGCCAAAGCGATGGGCATCAACACCCGCAACATGAAGCTGCTGGCGTTCGGCATGGGCGCCACCTTCGGCGGCGTGTCCGGCTCGATGTTTGCGGCCTTCCAGGGCTTTGTCTCGCCCGAATCGTTCAGCCTGATGGAGTCGATCATGATTGTCGCCATGGTGGTGCTGGGCGGCATCGGGCATTTGCCCGGCGTCATCCTGGGCGCGCTGCTGCTGGCCGCGCTGCCCGAGGTGCTGCGCCATGTGGCGGGGCCGCTGCAGGCCATGACCGACGGCCGGCTGGACTCGTCCATCCTGCGACAGCTCTTGATCGCGCTGGCCATGATCACCGTGATGCTGATGCGCCCGCGCGGCCTGTGGCCGTCGCCCGAGCATGGCAAGTCGCTGAACAAGCGCGCCGGCAAAGACCCCATCCAGTCAATCAATCCCTAAGGAGAATGGACATGAGCGAAACCATTCTGAATGTCTCGGGTGTCTCCAAACGCTTTGGCGGCCTGCAGGCGCTGAGCGATGTCGGCATCAAGATCGAACGCGGCCAGGTCTATGGCCTGATCGGCCCCAACGGCGCCGGCAAGACCACGTTTTTCAATGTGCTGACCGGGCTTTATACGCCCGACAGCGGTACGTTCGAGCTGGCCGGCAAGCCCTACAAACCCACCGCCGTGCACGAAGTGGCCAAGGCCGGCATTGCCCGCACCTTCCAGAACATCCGGCTATTTGCCGACATGACGGCGCTGGAAAACGTCATGGTCGGGCGCCATGTGCGCACCCACTCCGGCCTGATCGGTGCGATGTTCCGCACGCCCGGCTTCAAGCGTGAAGAGGCCGAAATCTCGCAGCGCTCGCAGGAACTGCTCGACTACGTGGGCATCGGCAAATACGCCGACTACAAGGCGCGCACCCTGAGCTACGGCGACCAGCGCCGGCTGGAAATCGCCCGCGCGCTGGCGACCGACCCGCAGCTCATCGCGCTCGACGAGCCCGCCGCCGGCATGAACGCCACAGAAAAAGTCCAGTTGCGCGAGCTGATTGACCGCATCCGCAAGGACAACCGCACGATTTTGCTGATCGAGCATGACGTGAAGCTGGTCATGGGCTTGTGCGACCGCGTGACGGTGCTCGACTACGGCAAGCAGATTGCCGAGGGCGTGCCGGCCGAGGTGCAGAAAAACGAAAAAGTGATCACCGCCTATCTGGGCGCAGGCCACTAAAGAAAGCAAAACCATGGCAGCAAACACACTTCTGAAAATTACCGGCCTGCAGGTGGCCTACGGCGGCATCCAGGCGGTCAAGGGCATTGATTTCGAGGTCCACGAGGGCGAGCTGGTCACGCTGATCGGCTCCAATGGCGCTGGCAAGACCACCACCATGAAGGCCATCACCGGCGGCTTGCCGATCCTGGCCGGCGACATCGAATACCTGGGCAAGAGCATCAAGGGGCGCGGCGCCTGGGACCTGGTCAAGGAGGGCCTGGCGATGGTGCCCGAGGGCCGCGGCGTGTTTGCCCGGATGACCATCACCGAGAACCTGCAGATGGGTGCCTACATCAGGAACGACAAGGCCGGCATTGCCGACGACATCGAGAAGATGTTCGTGCTGTTCCCGCGCCTGCGCGAGCGCAAGGACCAACTGGCCGGCACCATGTCGGGCGGCGAGCAGCAGATGCTGGCCATGGGCCGGGCGCTGATGAGCCGGCCCAAGGTGTTGCTGCTGGACGAGCCGTCGATGGGCCTGTCGCCAATCATGGTGGACAAGATTTTCGAGGTGGTGCGTGATGTGTCGGCGCTGGGCATGACGGTGCTGCTGGTCGAGCAGAACGCCAGCCGGGCGCTGGGCATTGCGAACCGGGGCTATGTGATGGAGTCAGGCAATATCACGATGAATGGCGATGCCAAATTGCTGCTGGACGATCCCCGGGTGCGGGCGGCTTATCTGGGTGAGTGATTTTGGTTGTTTTGGTTGTTTTCGCATAGCCTGCTTGCTTGGAAGGCTATTTAAATGATAGCGATTATTTCGCTGCTTGGTTTGGCTGGCCGGGGGTAGCCCGGCGGCTACTTACTTGTCTTTTGCTTCGCCAAAAGAAAGTAAGCAAAGAAAAGGCGACCCGGCTGTCTGGGTCCCTGCGCTTCGCTTCGGGCAACCTGCGCTGCCCCAAAAAAACGGGGGTCGGCGCAAACTCGCTTCACTGCGTTGCGCTCAAACAGCGCGCCGCCCTGATCCCGTTTTTTCGGAGCATCACAGGCCTAGCCAGAACGGGTGGGGATAAATACCAAACACTCGTTTGCTTCTCTTTGCGTTGCCAGATTGCTATGAACTAAATAGCTGCTTACGCAAGCTGGATATGCACCAGAGCCCTGAAAGGCTCTTAAGATTATGACCATGTAACTTGCTGGATGTAATTCCGTCTTACTCCCTCTCCCTCCGGGAGAGGGCTGGGGTGAGGGCTCCCCGATGGCGATTTTGATGATCCGTAGGCGATGCGGACAGGTCAAAAAAATCAATCCACCCGCGCGCCGGAAGCTTTCACCACTTTTTCATACTTCGCCCGCTCGCTTTTCATGAAGGCTTCGAACTGCTCGGGCGAACTGGCGACCGGTTCGGCCATCAGCGTGCTGAACCTGGTCTTGTTTTCGGGTGCCTTCAATGCGGCGACAAATGCCTCGTTCAGTTTGGCGACCACGTCGCGGGGCGTGGCTGCTGGCGCCACCAGTCCCCACCAGGTGTCGATCTCGAAACCTTTCAGCGTTTCGGCCACGGCCGGCACGTCGGGCAAAAAGGCGCTGCGCTGGGCCGTCGTCACCGCCAGCGCCTTGAGCTTGCCGGCCTTGATGTTGGCAGAGGCCGTGGCCAGGTTGTCGAAGTTGAAATCGACCTGGCCGCTCAGCAGCGCCAGCTGGGCCGGGTTGCCGCCGTTGTACGGAATGTGCAGCGCAAAGAGGCCGGCCCGCGACTTGAACAATTCGCCGGCCAGGTGGCCCGCGCTGCCGTTGCCGCCGCTGGCGTAGTTGAGTTTGGCCGGGTTGGCCTTGGCATAGCGGATCAGGTCGGCCAGCGTGTCGATGCTCAGGCGGCGCGCGGTGTCGGCATTCATCACCAGCACATTGGGCACGCGCACCATCTGCGTGATGGCGGCAAAGTCGCTGGCCGCGTCGTACGGCATCTTGCTGTAGAGCCATGGGTTGATGGCCTGCGTGGCGACTGCCGCGATGCCGATGGTCAACCCGTCGGGCGCGGCCTTGGCAATCGCATCGACGCCGATGTTGCCGCCGGCGCCGGGCCGGTTTTCAATGATCACCGTGCCCAGCGATGCCTTCACGCTGTCGGCCATCAGCCGCGCCGTCACGTCGATCGGGCCGCCCGGTGCATACGGGACGATCAGGCGCATGACCCGGGCTGAAGGGGCGGCCGGCTGCGCCAGGGCAGCTGGCGAGGCAGCAGCCCCCAGGACGGCGCCCAGCGCCAGCGCGCCCGTGGCGAGCAGTGAAGTGCGGCGCAAGCGGCAAAAGAGGGCGGAATTGTTTTTCATCAAATTTTCTCAATCAAAAGTGCCGCTGGCGCATGGCTGGCTTGCACTGTCTGCTATCAATTTTGGACTCAAGCGCTTCAAACTTTCCAGGCGCTTCAGGTCTTTTGCGCCTTGTCGGCTTCTGTGGTGAACGCATCGGCAAAGAATTCTTCGGCTGGCAGTCCCGCCAGCGCGGTGTAGTCGTCCCGCGCCGACTCGACCACGATGGGCGCGCCGCAGGCATACACCTGGTGGCCCGAGAGGTCGGCAACATCCTCCAGCACCGCCTGGTGGACAAAGCCGGTGCGGCCCAGCCAGCCGTCTTCGGGCAGCGCGTCGGACACCACCGGCACATAGCGCAGGTTCGGCATCTCGGCCACCCGGGCCTCAATCCAGTCGTTCATGTACAGGTCGGTGGGGCGCCGCCCGCCCCAGTACAGCACGGCGGGGCGCGTGATGCGCTTGAACTGCATGTGCTCGATGATGGCCTTGATCGGCGCAAAACCGGTGCCCGACGCGACCATCACGATCGGCTTGGCGCTGTCTTCGCGCAAAAAGAAGCTGCCATAAGGCCCTTCGATGCGCAGGATTTCCTTTTCCTTCATGGCGGCAAACACATGGTCGGTGAACTTGCCGCCCGGTGTGTGGCGCAGGTGCAGTTCGATGCCCGGCGTCTCCAGTTGGGTGTAGGGCGCATTGGCCATCGAGTAAGAGCGCCGGTCGCCATCGCGCAGCAAGAACTCGACATACTGGCCGGCGTGGTATTTCATGGTGTCGCTGGCGGGCAGCTGCAGGCGCATGACCATCACGTCGGGCGTCGCGCGCACCAGGCTGGTCACGCGCGCCGGCATCTTGCGGATCGGGAACGCGCTTTCGTCGGTCACCTGGCGCGACTCCAGCACCACGTCGCTGTGCGCCACGCCGCAGCAGGTCAGGATGAAGCCGGCGGCTTCTTCCTCGGCCGACAGCGCCTTGGACTGGTGCGCGCCGTGCGTCACCTGTCCTTCGAGCTTCCTGCATTTGCATGAACCACAGGCGCCGTCCTTGCAGCCATAGGGCAGGCCGATGCCCTGGCGGATGGCGGCGGCCAGCAGGGGCTCGCCGGCATTGGCGCTAAAGCTGCGGCCACTGGGCAGCACATTCACGTTGAAACTCATATTCGGTATCCTTGGGCGTTCTGCTGTCTGTCGTTGTGTCACCTGACGTGCCGGTTTCCCGGCCACACCCAATTTTGCCTTCAAACCTGAATCCCCTTGGCGCGCTGCCTGCGCGTTTTCGCCGCCAGCGCGTGCTCATCATCGGTTGTGGCGATGTCGGCCTGCGCCTGGCCCGGCAACTGCCGCCCCGGCTCAAGCTCATCGCGCTGACGTCTTCGCCGGACCGGCTGCCGGCCTTGCGCCGGGAGGGCATCACGCCCTTGCTCGGCAACCTCGACGCGCCGGCCACGCTGCGCCGGCTGGCGGGGCTGGCAACGCGGGTGGTGCACTTGGCGCCGCCGCCCGGCCACAACCCGAACTGGCGGGATGACCCGCGCACTCTGGGCCTGCTGCGCGCCCTGCGGCTGCGCAGCCTGCCAGACGCGCTGGTGTATGGCTCGACCAGCGGCGTTTATGGCGACTGTGCTGGCGCGTTGGTTGATGAAACCTGGCGCCTGAGCCCGAACACGCCGCGCGCGCAGCGCCGGGTGCATGCCGAAGGCGAGGTGCGGCTGCTGGGCCGCGCCACCGGAACGCCGGTGCATGTCCTGCGCATTCCTGGCATCTATGCCACCGACCGCGAAGGCGGCACGCCGCGCGGCCGGCTGCTCAAGGGCACGCCGGTGCTGCGCCATGAAGACGATGTCTACACCAGCCACATCCACGCCGACGACCTGGCGCGCGCCTGCATCGCGGCGCTGTGGCGCGGCAAGCCGCAGCGCATCAGCAACGTCTGCGACGACACGCAGCTGTTGATGGGCGACTATTTCGACCTGGCTGCCGACCTGTACCGCCTGCCCCGGCCGCCCCGCGTGGCGCGCAGCGCGGCCAACGAGCAGCTGCCGCTGATGCTGCTGAGTTTCATGAGCGAATCGCGCCGGCTGGACAACCGGCGGATGAAAAAGGAACTCCGGCTGGCGCTGCGTTATCCAACTGTCAGCGATGGGTTGAGCGGCTTGAAGGGCTAGCGGTAGTTTGTCAAAGCCAAAGGTAGAGGTTGATGCCGTGGCCGGTGCTCAAGGCGCCCAGCAGCGCGGCGAGCTCGGCTGGCGGGGGTTCGCTGGCAAAGGCGGCCCAGCAGCGTGCCAGCCAATGCGCCGGGGTCCGCCAGGCGCGCACCGCGCGCAGCAGGAGAGGCCAGTGCGGCAGTGGTTTTTCGACGTTGGTTTCCCCCCCCCCCGCCTCGGGCGGTGCCAAGGACTGACTCGCACGGTTTTGCATGGCCTCATTCCACCCGCAAGAAGCAAACGCGCAGCACACGAGCGTCCAATGGCGGCGGATCGCCCGGTCGCTCCTGACCATGAAGTCGGCCCAGCCAAGCTCGTCCTTCATTTGTTTGTAGCCTTGTTCGATCCAGTTGCGCAAGCCGTACAGACGCACCATCTCGGCCAGCGGCGCGGGCAGGTTGGTCGTTAGATACCAAGTCGACAAAGCCGGCAACGCGCGCCGATCGGTCGTGGCGCAGATCGCGCGCACTGGCCGGCCCGGTCCATACCCGAGCAGTGTGAGCTCGGCCGCCCACCAGCGCTCGGTGTGGCCATCCCGAAAGCGGCGAGTGACTTCGCGCCAGGCGCGCAGCGGCAGCGACGGCGCCGCATCCTTGAATGAATGGTCTGCCTCTGCTGGCGCCCAGCCGCGCCCGAGCGCACCGTGGCGCGCCAGCACATGGGGCAGGCGGCGCTTGAGCAGCGCCGCTTCGAGCGCATGGTTATCGACGCAAAAACAGTCGGCCACGATGGCGCAAAGCGGGATGCCGGCGGCCTGCGCGCGGTCGACCAGGTCCAGCGCGATTTGCGGCTTGGTACGAAACGCCGGATCCTGCTTTCCCCCTGCGAGCCGCTTCTCGGGCGTGTAGGGCGCCACATGCAGCGGGTAGTAGCAACGTTCGTCGGCCCACAGCGTGGTCACCGCCACGATGCCGTTGTCGACCTTGCCGAGCGAGCCCAGGTACTGGCGCGCCACATGATCGGTGGCGCTGCCGTCCTTGCGGTCACCCGTGTTGTCAATGCCCAGCACCCTTGCAGCCGAGGGCGCCGTCGCGGGCTCTTCTTTGAGCCGTCTCAGGCGTTGCGCATTGACCGCTTCGGCGTCCCAGGTGGCTTCCGACAGGAAAAACTGCAGTCGTTGCACATCGGCCGCCTGGGCCTGCACGAGCGGCTCGGCGCCTACCAACGCTGTGAGTGTCTTGAAGCGGTCGCGCGGCAGCAGCAAGCCGGACAAATAGGTGCGAAAGCCCTGGCGCTGGGCCAGCGTCTGGAGTAAGGGGTCGAACTGCACCGCAAAGGCCTCCAGGGTTTCGGGTGCAAGAGGACATGAAAGACGAGCAGACATGCTGTGAACCCTCCTGCCACTTGGACAAAAGGGCAATCCTTGGTTCCAAAAATTACCGCTGAGGAGCTGGCAAATAACAACTTCCCGTCCGTCATTACCGCGAAGGCGGGAATCCAGCAACACGGCCTGAAACGCTCACATGAATCTGGATACCCGACTTCGCGGGCATGACGCGGGAAGTTATTGCCAACCGCATCCTAAAGCTGGCCCATTGATCCGATGCCCGCCGCCAGAGAATGGGCCTGGCATCGGTAAATATAGCCATTCAGCCACTTTGTGCTTTCCGTATAAACATCTACAGCTATAGAATAAATAGCATTGAGCGCCAGTTTCATTGCCTTGCCGGCTGCCCTGGGCGACTGGACGCAAGCCTTGTGAGATGGCCCAAAAAGCCCGAAGCACCCAAAGTGCGACAATATAAAGCTAAATGACCTCATCTTTTTCGAACCTTTCGCTGGCAGAACCGCTGGCACGCGCCGTAGCCGACATGGGCTACGAAACCATGACCCCCATCCAGGAACAGGCCATTCCGGTCGTGCTGCAGGGCAAAGACGTGATGGGCGCCGCCCAGACCGGCACCGGCAAGACCGCCGCGTTCACGCTGCCCCTGCTGCAGCGCATGATGAAGCACGAGAACGCCTCGACCTCGCCGGCGCGCCACCCGGTGCGGGCACTGGTGCTGCTGCCCACGCGCGAACTCGCCGTGCAGGTGGCCGAACAGGTCAAGCTCTATGCCAAGTACACCAACCTGAACTGCGCGGTGGTGTTTGGCGGCATGGACATGAAGCCGCAGACGCTGGAACTCAAAAAAGGCGTCGAGGTGCTGGTCGCCACGCCGGGCCGCCTGCTCGACCACATCGAGGCCAAGAACACGGTGCTCAACCAGGTCGAATACGTGGTGCTTGACGAGGCCGACCGCATGCTCGACATCGGCTTTTTGCCCGACCTGCAGCGCATCCTGAGTTACCTGCCCAAGCAGCGCATCACGCTGCTGTTTTCGGCGACCTTTTCGCCCGAGATCAAGCGCCTGGCGTCCAGCTTCCTGCAGGACCCGGTGACCATCGAGGTGGCGCGCTCCAACGCCACCGCCTCCACGGTCGAGCAGCATTTCTACAGCGTCAGCGCCGACGACAAGCGCCGCGCCCTGCATCAGATCCTCAAGGCCCGCGACATGAAGCAGGCGTTTGTCTTTGTCAACAGCAAGCTCGGCTGCGCCAAGCTGGCGCGTTCGCTGGAGCGCGAAGGCCTGAAAACCACCGCGCTGCACGGCGACAAGAGCCAGGACGAACGCCTCAAGGCGCTCGAATCGTTCAAAAGCGGCGAGGTGGACCTGCTGGTCTGCACCGACGTGGCCGCGCGCGGGCTGGACATCAAGGACGTGCCGGCGGTGTTCAACTTCGACGTTCCCTTCAACGCCGAAGACTACATCCACCGCATTGGCCGTACTGGCCGCGCCGGGGCGTCGGGCCTGGCCGTGAGCTTTGTCGCCAGCAGCGACCAGCGTCTGGTCACTGATATTGAAAAGCTCATCAATACCAAGATCGAGATCGAGCCGCTGGAGTTCGAGGAAGACACGCCGCGCATCAGCGTGCAGGGCCGCATCAACGACGGCCGGCGCATGTACCGCGAAGGTGACGAGGGCAGGGCGCCCGAGCTGCGCGCCCCCCGGGAGCACACCGAGCGCCGGGAGCGCCGCGAATACACGCCGCACCGCCAGCCCGCCGTGTCGCGCGACCCGTTTTTTGACCGGCCGTACGAGCCCGGCGCGGCGGCAGAATCCCTGCCTTCCTGGGAGGCGTCTTCCAAGGCCAATCCGGCGCGCAACGGCGTGTCGGCCAACATCAAGCCAAAGAAGAAAGTCGCCGCGCTGTTCAAGTCTGCCTGACGTGCCCCGGGCGACGGCACGTGGACTGCGGTCTTCGCCAGCCGCGCCGTCATCGGCCCTTGCCTACGGTGCCTGAAGCGGCTGTCCGGTGACCGGTTCTTTTGGCGGCTGTACGCTATTTGAATGATGGTTGCTCCTTCCTCCCGACTCCAGGCGCTGGCTGCGCTGGGGCTCTCATTGCTTCAGAAAATCTACCGCCCGCTGTGGCGCGCGCTGAACCAGTGGGTCGATGCCGATGGCCTGCGCATGAGCGCGGCCATGTCGTTCTACGGCATCCTCAGCCTGGCGCCGCTGCTGGTGCTGCTGGTGGCCGTCATGGGCTGGTGGCTGGACCGCACCTTTATTGAAAGCAGCCTGATCACGCAGATTGCCAGCGTCATCGGCGAGCAGGGCGCGCAGGTGATCCAGCAGGCCATGACCAGCGCGCAGGAGCCGTCCGAAGGCATCACCGCTTCACTGCTGGCCTTCGGATTGCTGCTGTCCGGCGCGACCGGCGTCTTTGCGGAACTGCAGAATGCATTTGAGCGCCTGTGGCGCCAGGGCGGCGGGCAAACGCCCAGGCAGAAGTGGTGGTACGGCGCGAGCCTGCGGCTGCGCGGCGTCGGCTATATCCTGGCGCTGGGATTCCTGCTGCTGGTGTCGCTGGCCGTCTCGACGTTCACCAACCTGATCTCAAGCTGGGCCGGAAGTTACCTGCCGCTGGAAAAAGTCGTCTGGGTGCTGAACGAGGTGGTGTCGATCGCTTTTTGCATGGCCCTGTTCCTGGGGCTGATGCGCATGAGTTCCGGCCCCAAGCCCGCCTTGCGCTTTTTGGTCATGGGTTCCGTGGCCGGGGCTGTCCTGTTCCAGGTGGGCAAGTACCTGATGGCTTATTACCTGTCCACGGCGGCGGTCGTGTCGGCCTACGGCGCGGCCGGCTCGCTGGTGGTGATCCTGATGTGGATTTATTTCTCGTCCGGCGTGCTGCTGCTGGCGGCCAGCATGGCGCGTGCATGGGCCGACGAGGATGCGCTGGCGGACAAAGAGACGGCAGACGCTTTGGCGGCGTAACCAAGACCGTCTTCCGGTGGGGCCAGGCATCAAGGGCCTGCCCTGCAGGCAGGCATCGAACCGGCTGACCTTTTACTTGCCGGGCTTTTGCGCCTGCTCGCAAGACACCTGAATCAGCTCGAACGCACCGGCAGTCCCCAGCTTGGCAGCCGTCAGGCAACCGCCCCAAACGCAACCGGTGTCCAGCGGCAGCACATGGTGCCGCAAGCCGGTGTGCCGGCGGGCGTCGGCCACCAGCGTGGACCAGTGCCCGAACATGATCAGCGTGTCCTGCGTCAGCCGCCCGGGCACTTCCAACCATGGCAGGTAGCCTTCAGGCGCGCTGCCGGCGCCTTCGTTGCTGCCAAACTCCATTGCCCCTCGCGGGGTGCAAAACCGCAGGCGCGTCAGCGCATTGACGATCACCCGCAGCCGGTCCTCGCCTTCCAGGCTGTCCTGCCACTGGCACGGCGTATTGCCGTACATGGCGCTCAAAAAGCCTTTCAGGTCCGGGCCACGCAAGGCGTCTTCCACCTCTTTGGCCAGCATCATTGTTTGCACTGCGCTCCACTGCGGCAGGACGCCGGCATGCACCATCAACCAGCCATGGTGGTGCAGGGCCATGGGGCGGTGGCGCAGCCAGTCCAGCAGTTCGTGGCGGTCCGGCGCCTGCAGGATGTCGTTCACCGTGTCGTGGCGGCCCGGTAGGCGCACGCCTTGCGACAGCGCCAGCAGGTGCAGGTCGTGGTTTCCCAGCAGGCATTGCGCGGCATCGCCCAGCGCTTTCAAGCTTCGCAGCGTGCCCAGCGAGTCGGGCCCACGGTTTACCAGATCGCCCAGAAGGAACAACGTGTCACGGCTTGGGGAAAAATCAATTTTCTCCAGCAGCCGATGAAAGGGGTCGTTGCAACCCTGAAGGTCGCCGATACAGTAAAGTGACATGGTCTTCATTTTGCCTACGGATCCATGGATTTCCTTCTCATCGTCTTCTTAACGCTGCTCAATGGCGTTTTTTCCATGTCCGAACTGGCCCTGGCCTCCAGCCGAAAGGCCAGACTGAACGCCATGGCCGAGGAGGGCGACAAGGGTTCCCGGGCCGCGCTCGACCTTCTCACCAATCCCACGCAGTTCCTGTCGTCGGTGCAGGTCGGCATCACCTCGATCGGCATGCTCAACGGCATCATCGGCGAAGCAGCCTTCAGTGGCGGCGTGTCCGTGTGGCTTCAGTCCCTTGGCGTGTCCGTGCGTGCGGCCGATATTTCGGCGACGGCGATTGTCGTGGCGGTGATCACCTACGTCACCATTGTCTTTGGCGAACTGGTACCCAAGCGCATCGGTCAGCTGTACCCCGAAACCGTGGCGCGCCTCGTGTCGCGCCCCATGATGCGGGTGGCGGCCGGCGCCAAGCCGTTTGTCTGGCTGCTGTCGGTCAGCACCCAGGCCGTGCTCAAACTGCTGCGGGTAGACAACAGCGCCGGCCGCGCCGTGACGGAAGAGGAAATTGCCGCCAGCCTGGTCGAGGGCGTCGATGCCGGCCTGATCGAGGCGCATGAGCATCAGATGGTGCAAAACGTTTTTCTTCTGGACGACCGCTTGCTGACCTCCTTGATGCTGCCGCGCGGAAGCATCGAATGGCTTGATGCGTCCGCTACGCTGGCCCAGGCGATTGACAAGGCCAGCGTGACAGGCCACTCCTGGTACCCGGTCTGCCGGGGTAGCCTGGACGATGTGGTCGGCGTGGTGAATGTCGCCAAACTGCTTGCGCTGCGGGGCCCGATCCAACTGGCATCCTCCAACGAGGCTTCGGGTTCGGTTCCCACGGTCGCAGACCGCATTGGCCTTTATGCGGTTCCGGCGGTATTCGTTCCGGAAACGCTGACCGGCATGGAACTTCTGGAGCAGTTCCGCGCCCGCTCCACCCGAATCGTTCTGGTCGTCGATGAGTACGGCGTGGTGCAGGGGCTGATGACGCCCATGGACATGCTGGAGGCCATCACGGGCGAGTTGCAGACCGGCACCACCCAGGACGCCTGGGCGACCCGTCGCGAAGACGGCAGCTGGCTGATTGACGGCCTCATGCCCGTCTCCGAACTGAAAGCGCGACTTGACATCAGGGATTTGCCGGAAGAAGACCGTGGGCGCTACAACACCGTGGCCGGCCTTTTGCAGTCGGTTTCGGGTCATTTGCCGTCCACTGGCGAGCGCATCGCCTGCGCCGGATGGCAGTTTGAAATCGTCGATCTCGATGGCAAGCGGATCGACAAGGTGCTGGTGACCGCAACCAGCTAAGTACGTGGTCAGAAATAGTGCCTCTCCTGTCTGATCAGAATGCAGGGCTGCCCAAAGGGCGGTCTGCAGACGCACAGCGGGTGTGTAAATCCAGGTATGAGTATATGGACGGGTTACCGGCAGGACCTCGGGGTGAAGATGAAACGGCTGCTTGGGACGCTGTCGGAAAAAGGCCGGCGGCGCCCTCTGGCGACCGAGGTGGCCAGGCCAGCAGCTTGAAACATCTCGCGTCGCGTCATGCGCAAAGTGCAGGGAGATCGCGTCGATTGCCAGCGAGAACCGGCAGTTTGTGCATGACGCAACACCTAAGGAGGATGCTGTTGAAAAAATGAAGCCATCAAATTTCGATACCGATCAGCAACGCCGCCAAGCCATGCCTTTGCGGGTCTGGCGACTGTCTTTTGGAATTTGCGTGCTGGCTGTACTGGTGCTGGCCCTCATGCCGATGGACGTGCCTGTTCCCAATACGGGTTGGGACAAGTCCAACCATCTGCTGGCGTTTTCCGTCATGGCGCTGCTGGGGCGTCGTGCCTATCCGGGCCGTACGTTGACGGTGCTTGCGGGCCTGCTGGCCTATGGTGCGCTGATTGAAGTGTTGCAGTCCTTCACGCCCAGCCGATCTGCGGATTGGCATGACCTCGTGGCCGATGCCGTGGGCCTGGCCCTGGGATGGGGTGCCGGGAAGCTGTCGCAGGCCCTGAGCAGGCTGCGCGCCAGTCCGTAGACACGATCTTCTGCTTACTGATCCCCACAGGGTGTCCCATGGCTCAGCTTATTGAATAAAATAGCCGACTCAGCTTGCGCCCCATGAGGTCGCGGTGGTTTCAACCCCGGCTTGGCGACAGGCCCTGATTTGAGAAAGTACCCTGATGTCGCCTCGTCTCGCCTGGAGCCTGTTCAGCCTGCATCTTCTTGCGCTGTTTGTCGGTACGCAAATGCCCAATGCCTGGCGCAACGGTTTGGAACAAAGCCTTCACGTCCCGTTTTCACTGTCGTCGTGGGCGCATTTTGTGGTGTTCTGCGGCATGTCGCTGCTGCTCATGATGCGGCCTCTGGCTTACACCGCCCGACGGGTGATCTTGCTTGCGCTGGTGTTGGGGGTTGTGACGGAAGCACTGCAGTTTTTCGCCGCCGACCGGCACCCGCGCTTGCGGGATGTGGGCATCGACATGGCGGGCACCATGCTGGCCGTGTTGATCATGACGTTGCGAAACAGATGGGCCGACGTTAGCCGTCCAGGTCGGCGGTGAACGGTTTTCGTCAGGCGAGCTTAGAAACCATGTTTCCAAAAACAAAAATGATCCACTTTTTCGCAGACCTGGTTTAGCCTGTCAATGCCTTGCCTTTCAGCATCATGGCGGCTGCGCTTTGACCGGTCCTGCTTGGTTTTTCGAAAGAGATGTAATGCCATTTCACCCGCAGGCACGACGATATGGAAAACCTGGGCTGGGTGATTGCCGGTGCTGCCATCCTCGTCTTGTGCTTCAAGTCGCTGCCCATCGGGCTGTGACGCGTGCGGATTGTTTCTGGCTGTCAAATTGCTGAAGAAGAGATATGTCCTCCGGTAGCACTTTTTCTATCTGACCGTAAGCGCATCACGCAACAAAAAACCCGCCATGCCGATACGGCATGCGGGTTATGGATCTGTCTGGTTCTACTGAATGGTGCCCGGGGCCGGAATCGAACCGGCACGCCTTTCGGCGGGGGATTTTGAGTCCCCTGCGTCTACCAATTTCACCACCCGGGCAGTAAAACTCAAGAACGAAATTATGGCACAGTAGTGGGCTATGAAATTTCCAACGATTGAAGACGCCATCGGAAAAACACCGCTGGTCGCACTGCAGCGAATCGCTGCTGCCGAAAACACCGTACGCGGCAACATCATCCTGGGCAAGCTCGAGGGCAACAACCCGGCCGGGTCAGTCAAGGACCGGCCGGCGCTGGCCATGATCCAGGGCGCCGAGGCGCGCGGCGAGATCCGGCCGGGCGACACGCTGATCGAGGCCACGTCGGGCAACACCGGCATCGCGCTGGCCATGGCCGCCGCCATCAAGGGCTACCGCATGATTTTGATCATGCCGGAGGACCTGAGCATCGAGCGTGCGCAAACCATGAAGGCCTTTGGTGCCGAGCTGATCCTGACGCCGAAAAGCGCCGGCATTGAATACTCGCGCGATCTGGCCGAGCGCATGCAGCAAGAAGGCAAGGGCCGGGTGCTGGACCAGTTTTCCAGCCCCGACAACCCGCGCGTGCATTACGAAACCACCGGCCCCGAGATCTGGAACGACACGGCCGGCACGGTGACGCATTTCGTCAGCGCCATGGGCACCACCGGCACCATCACCGGCGTGTCGCGTTACCTGAAGGAAAGAAATCCGGCGATCCGGATCATCGGCGCGCAGCCGAGCGAAGGTTCGCGCATTCCAGGCATCCGCAAGTGGCCCGAAGCCTACATGCCCAAGATCTACGACCCGCGCCATGTCGATGAACTGGTCCTGGTCAGCCAGCTGCAGGCCGAAGACATGTGCCGGCGCATGGCGCGCGAGGAAGGCATCTTTGCCGGCATCTCGGCTGCCGGCGCCTGCTGGGTGGCGCAGGAAACGGCCAAAATGGTGAAGGACGCGGTGATCGTGTTCATAGTGTGCGACCGGGGCGACCGCTACCTGTCCACCGGTGTGTTTCCTGCGTGAAAATCAGGGTTTGGCAACAAAGACATTCATGAACATCGACAAAGAACTCGACACCCGCGGCCTGAACTGTCCGCTGCCCATCCTGAAGGCCAAGAAAGCACTGGTCGACATGGCCAGCGGCCAGCTGCTGCGCGTGGTGTCAACCGATGCCGGATCGGCCAGGGACTTTCAGGCATTTGCCAAGCAGACCGGCAACGACCTGGTGGACCAGCAAACCGTGGGCAATGAATACATCCACGTGCTCAAGCGCCGCTGATTCCGGTTTGCCTTGACGTCGCCAGGCCGGCGGGATTTCGCCTGGTTCTGGCTTTCAAGAAAGACCGGAACCAGGCCGTGCGCTGCTACTTTCCCAGGTTTTCAGCCCGGCGTTCCCTGCCCGACCAGCCGATCTGCAGATGGTCCAGGTAGTTCCTGAAATACACGCCGACTTCAGGGTGCTGCAAGGCAAGCTCCACCGTCGCTTCCAGAAAACCTTCCTTGCTGCCGCAGTCGTAGCGCTTGCCCTGGTACTGGAACGCGTAGACACTTTCGTGTTGCATCAGCCCGGCAATGCCATCGGTGAGCTGGATTTCTCCGCCTGCGCCCTGGGGCTGGCTGCGGATCTGGTCGAAAACGGCTGGCGTCAGGATGTAGCGGCCCGCCACGGCCATTCGGGAGGGCGCTGCTTCGGGCGCCGGCTTTTCGACCATGTGGCTGACCTTCATCAGGCGCTCGCCCGCCATTTCACCGGCCACGATGCCATAGCGCCGGGTGTGCTCGGCCGGCACTTCCTGCACCGCCAGAACCGATTGCTGAAGCGTGCGGAACTGCTCGGCCATCTGCGCCATCACCGACACGCCGCCCGGCGGGCCGACCATCAGATCGTCTGCCAGCAGGACGGCAAACGGTTCGTTTCCGACCAGGTGTTCAGCGCACAGCACGGCATGGCCCAGGCCCAGCGAGCGGGGCTGGCGGACAAAGGCAACGGTCATGTCGTCGGGCTGAACTGAACGCACCAGCGCCAGCAATTCATGTTTGCCAGCTTTTTCCAGTTCGGTTTCCAGCTCGTAAGCCGTGTCGAAATGGTCCTCGATGGCGCGCTTGTTGCGGCCAGTCACGAAAATCATGTCCCGGATGCCGGCTGAATAGGCTTCTTCCACCGCGTACTGGATCAGCGGCTTGTCCACGATAGGCAGCATTTCCTTGGGGCTTGCCTTGGTGGCGGGCAGAAAGCGGGTTCCGAGGCCGGCGACGGGAAATACAGCTTTTCTCAGGATGGGTTTTTGCATGGCGTTTCTTGAAAAATAAGGAAATATTCTCGGGCCTTGACGGCTTGGCCGGCGTCAGACTACGTCCCGGTCCGGCCTGCGTCAATCCCCTGAACAACGGAGCAAAGTGAAGCGGCGCAGCATTATTTGTGCCGTGCCAGCTGCTCGCGAATCTTCTCCAGCGTGTTGGTGAACTCCGTCAGCCGCCTGCGTTCCGTTTCCAGCACAGCGGGCGGCACCTTGGCGACGAAGGTTTCGTTGGCCAGCTTGGCCTGCACCTTGACCAGCTCGCCTTCAAGCCGCGCGGCTTCCTTGCCGAGGCGCGCTTTTTCGGCAGCCATATCGACTTCCATGTAGAGGCAGATGCGCGCATCGCCAATCACAGCCACGGGCGCGGCTTCGGCGGCGGCCACCCATTGGGCCTCCATGGCGAACAGCTTGACTTCACTGAGCTTGGCCAGCGACTTGAGCACCGGCGCCACGGCGTTGATAAAGTCGTCATCGCCCACGACCAGCAGTGGCAGGCGCGTGGCGGGCGATACCTTCATCTCGCCGCGCAGGTTGCGGCAGGCATCGACCAGCGTTTTCAGCTTGGCGACATGCGCTTCGGCCTGTGGGTCGATCTTTTCAGGCTGGCTTTGCGGGTAGGGCGCCTGCCCTATGAACGGACCGGCCTTGCCCGCCACGGGCGCGACTTTTTGCCAGAGTTCCTCTGTGATGAAGGGAATCAAGGGGTGCGCCAGCCGCAGGATGCCTTCCAAGGTGCGGATCAGCGTGCGGCGGGTGGCACGCTTTTGCGCGTCGTTTCCCGTTTGAATCTGCACCTTGGCGATTTCCAGGTACCAGTCGCAGAACTCGTCCCAGATGAACTGGTAGATGTGGCCGGCGACGTTGTCGAGACGGTACTCCAGAAAGCCCTTGGCTACGTCCGCCTCGACGCGCTGCATGGTCGAGGCAATCCAGCGGTCGGCCTGCGAGAAATCAAGGTAGTTTTCCATTTCACCGCCGGGCGCGCACTCGGCTTTGGTGTGCTCTCTCAGGCCGCAGTCCTGGCCTTCGCAGTTCATCAGCGTGAAGCGCGTGGCGTTCCACAGCTTGTTGCAGAAGTTGCGGTAGCCTTCGCAGCGCTTGCTGTCGAAGTTGATGCTGCGGCCCAGGCTGGCGAGCGACGCAAAGGTGAAACGCAGCGCGTCGGCGCCATAAGCGGGAATGCCGGCCGGGAATTCCTTTTCGGTGTTCTTGCGTACTTGCGGCGCGGTTTCAGGCTTGCGCAGGCCTTGCGAGCGCTTGTCCAGCAGCGGGGCGAGTTCGATGCCGTCGATCAGGTCGACCGGGTCGAGCACATTGCCTTCGGACTTGCTCATCTTCTTGCCCTGCGAGTCTTTTACCAGGCCGTGGATATAGACATGCTGGAACGGCACCTGGCCGGTGAAGTGCGTTGTCATCATGATCATCCGGGCGACCCAGAAAAAGATGATGTCGTAACCGGTGACCAGCACGCTCGATGGCAGGAACAGGTCCAGCTCTTTCGTCTTTTCCGGCCAGCCGAGGGAAGAGAAGGGCACCAGTGCCGAGGAATACCAAGTGTCCAGCACGTCTTCGTCGCGGCGCAGCTTCACTTCTGAATACTTAAGTTTGATAAGCAGCGGTCCAAGCTCAGGTTCCTGTTTATGCTTTTCTTCCCAGTACCTTTCTTTTGCTTCTGCCTCATCAACGGCGACATAAACCTGGCCGTCCTCGTCGTACCACGCCGGAATCTGGTGGCCCCACCAGAGCTGGCGCGAGATGCACCAGTCCTGGATGTTGCCCATCCACTGGTTGTAGGTGTTGACCCATTGCTCCGGAACGAACCTCACGGCGCCGCTGTCCACCGCGTCGATGGCTTTTTGTGCAATGGACTTGCCGGTCGGGTCCTGCTCCGACACCTTGTTGACGGCAACGAACCACTGGTCGGTCAGCATCGGCTCGATGATCTGGCTGGTGCGGGTGCATCGCGGCACCATCAGCTTGTGTTTTTTGACCTCGACCAGAAAGCCCTGCGCTTCCAGGTCGGCCACGACGGCCTTGCGGGCGACGAAGCGGTCCATGCCGCGGTATTTCTCGGGCGCGTTGTCGTTGATGGCGGCGTCAAGCGTCAGCACGCAAATGATGGGCAGATTGTGGCGCTGGCCGACGGCGTAGTCATTGGCGTCATGCGCGGGCGTGACCTTGACCACGCCGGTGCCGAAGTCCTTGTCCACATAGTCGTCGGCAATCACCGGAATGGTCCGGCCGCACAGCGGCAGCGTGACTTGCTGCCCGATCAGGTGAACATAGCGATCGTCTTCCGGATGCACCATGACGGCCACGTCGCCCAGCATGGTTTCAGGGCGTGTCGTGGCGACGGTGATGTCGCCCGCGCCATCGGCCAGCGGGTAGCGGATGTGCCACATGAAGCCGTCTTCTTCCTCGCTTTCGACTTCCAGGTCGCTGACCGCCGATTTCAGCACCGGGTCCCAGTTGACCAGGCGCTTGCCGCGGTAGATCAGGCCCTGCTCGTACAACTGCACGAAGGTCGAGGTGACGACCTTGGACATTTTCGGGTCCATGGTGAAGTATTCATGCTTCCACGACACCGAGTCGCCCATGCGGCGCATCTGGCGCGTGATGGTCGAGCCGGATTCTTCTTTCCACTCCCAGACCTTGGCGACGAAGTTCTTGCGCGCCTCGGCGGGGCTGGCGCCCATGTCGTGGCGGGTCTTGCCGGTTTCGGATTGCAGCTTGCGCTCGACGACGATCTGCGTGGCAATGCCGGCGTGGTCGGTGCCCGGCACCCACAGCGTGTTGTCGCCCTTCATGCGGTGGTAGCGCGTCAGGCTGTCCATGATGGTCTGGTTGAAGGCATGGCCCATGTGCAGCGTGCCGGTCACATTGGGCGGCGGCAACTGAATGGCGAATGACGGCTTGGCGGCATCCAGCGTCGGCTCGTACTGACCGCTTTGCTCCCACCGCGGTCCCCAGTGCCTTTCAATGTCGGCAGGCTCGAAGGACTTGGCCAGGCTGTCCAGCCCCGGCGTAAGGGGAAACACCTTGGCGGCGTCGGTGGCAGGGGCGGTCGGGGTAGGGGTGGCAGCGTCGGTCATGGAGCAATGAAAAACGGCATCGCAGGGATGCCGCCTGGGGTTGGATGGAACTGGCCTGATTTTATTCGACGCTGGTGACCGGGTGGCAGGCCTTGAACACGGGGCATTATTTTCCCTGCGATAACTACTCCAACCGCTTTTTAGGGTGACGCGTCATGACAGGAGTCTGTGTCATCCCGGCCCCGGATCAAGTCCGGGGTTTCAGCACCCGGGACCCATGTCTTCCTCCGAGTGCAGTCATAGCACACGGGGCCATGGGTTGCGGATCAAGTCCGCAATGACAAATGAAAAAATGAACAGCTCCGAGGGAGCTGAGTCGTTACGTAAAAATGAATGAGATCGGCTTCTTGTCAAGTACTGTCGAGTGCATGCAGCTATTAAAAAATGAGCAAAATCATGCCTTTGGCACCTCAATGCCGCAGCCCGCATGCACCAGCGGCTGGTTCAGCCACTGTTTCCACGGCACTCAGGCGCCGCCGCCGTGGGCGCGCAACTGGAGTTCGGGATTGAAGGTGTAGTAGCCGTTCTGGGTGCGCAGCCAGAGCTGGCGGCTGGGCTGGTAGCTGCTGTGGACTTCGGCGCGCGACAGCACGCCGTTGAAGTAAACGCGCCGGCGCCGCTCGGGCCGCAGCACGCTGTCGGGCACACGCTCGCTATGTCGCATCAGGTGGTCGGCGCAAAAGCCTTTCAGGTTGCGATAGACGTGCGGATGGGGCACGGCCTGCGAATAGAGCTTTTTGTAGCTCGCCAGCATCACGCCCAGCAGCCAGTATTCGCCCTGGTGGCGTTCCAGCCGGATCAGCCGGCCCGCCGTCTGCACATCGAGCACCGGCGGCGACAGCAGCGGGTACAGCGCATCCAGATGGTGCTGGGTATGCGCCGGGTCGTCCAGAAAACGCTCCAGCGCATGGTCCCAGGCGCTTTGGCCGTAGTGGTCGCGCAGCAGCGGGTCGGCGCCGCGCGCCAGCAGCGCCTCGACCAGCGGCACGTTGCCGCACTGGGCGGCCAGCATCAGCGGTGTGGCGTTGAAGTAGGTACGGTGGTCCACGCCAAACTGGTCGCACTGGCGCAGCACGTCCTTGAAAGCCCGCCCGGCATAGGGCTGGCGCTGGCGTTCGGCCACCACCGCCAGTTTTTTGCTCATGAATTGAGACACGGCCTGGGTTTGCTCAGGGAAGTAACGCGGGTTGCTGAAGCTGTCCATCGCGCGGACGATTTGCAGCGCGGGCTCAAAGCGGCCGGCGTTGGCCAGCTCGTGAATCCAGCCGCTTTGCCCATGCCACAGCGCATAGTCGAGCAGCGCCTGGCGCGGCTTGTTGGAGATTTGCCCCGGCTGGAGCGCCTTGGGCAGCAATTCCTGCAACGCGGCTTCGTCCCACACCGGCCAGCCGGGTTTTTGGGTTTTCAGCACGTTCTGGCGAATCGCGTCGGCCTGCTCCTGCTTGCCCTGCAACTCCAGGCGGCGCGCTTCCTGCGCCCATTCCTGCTGGCTGGAAGTCTGCTGCTGCGCTAGGCTGATCGCGTCATTGGTACGCAAGTCCAGCAGTTGCAGCAGCGGATGGGTGGTGTCGCTTTCGACCAGCAGCAGCTGGTCCACGGCGCGGGTCAGCGCCACATACAGCGCGTTGACGTAGAACTTGAACAGCTCCAGCGAATGGTCGGTCTTGTCGCGGGCCCGGCTGTAGTCCAGCGTGTCGCCTTGCAGGTCTTGCGGCTGCACGCCCTTGGCGATTTCGGCAAAGGCCTGGCGCTGGCCAGAGACCATGTCGACCAGGATTACATTGGCGTATTCCAGCCCTTTCGCCTCATGCACCGAGAACACCAGCGGCGTCTGGAACTGGGCGCGCACGGCGGCCTTGTCTTCGTCGCGCAGGACGATCACGGCAAACTGGGTCGAGCCGCGCGTCTTGGCGTTGAGGTCGCGCCGGGTGCTGTCCTTGTCAAGCAGCAATTGCACCGAACCGCTGCTGTGCGCCGTGGCCTGCACCAGGAAATTGGTTTCGCGGTCAATCGAGCCGAAGCGCGCATGCTTGATTTTCAGCAGCCGGTTGGCCAGCTGCGTCACCGCCTGGGCGTTGCGGAAATTGGCGCGCAGCACCGAGATGGTTTGCGACCGGGCCAGCGATTCGTCCTGCCAGAACAGCGTCTTGACCGCCGCCCACGAAAAGAAATTGGGATGCACGATCTGGTTCGAGTCGCCGCAGAGCAAAAACTGCCCCGGCTTGGCCAGCGTCTTCAGCAGCAGCGCGAGCTGCACGCTGGTCAGGTCCTGCACTTCATCGACCACCATAAAATCGTAGGTCGGCCGGGCTTTGGCCAGCCAGTCGTGGGCCACCAGGTTCACATCGAACAGGCCAGAAGTGGCCAGCCAGGCGCGGTATTTTTCGAACAGATCGAACACCGCCGCCCGCTGTTCGGCGGCCAGCAGCGACTGGCGAACACCCAACGCCAGATAGGCGCCCTGCGTCAACACGCCGTCGGCGCGGCTGGAGATCACGCCGCGAAATTCTTCAAACAGCGCGTGGGCGTCGAGCCCGCCGGTGGCCTGTCTGGCCGCGCTGCGGTAGCGCTCGAACCAGCCGGTGAAGGCGGTGAAATCGAGCTCGCGGCCGGGCGGCACCTGCACGGTTTCAATGAACTCGCGGTAGCTCAGGAATTCCGGCTCCTGGCCGTCGGCCTCAAAGCCGTGGGCAAAGTAGATCGCCTGCGCGCTTTGCGCCAGAAACGCCGATTGCGTCACATACAGCACCCGGCCGCGCGCCAGCCGGAGCTTTTCCAGCGTCAGCGCGGTCTTGCCCGAGCCGGCCGATCCGACCAGGATCAGCGGCGCCGGCGTGTCGTACACGGCCTGCTGCGCGTCGTCAAAGCTCAGCACCTTGTCGAGCACATGGATCTCGCTGCGCTGCGGATGCACGTAGCGCAGCGCCGGGGCTTGCGCGTTCAGGTCGTCGGCGCCGGGCGCGGGCGCGTCGTCCAGGTCCAGCTGGGCCCAGTCCAGCGAAGCGCCGCGCAGGAAGCGCGAGTTGGCGTAGTCGTGGTTGAGAATCACCTCCAGCGCCAGGCACACGGTTTCGTCGCCGTGGCGGGCGAACTGCACCAGCAGCCGGTGGGTCTGGTCGAGCTTGAAGCGCCAGTAGGGCGTGGGCGACAGCTTCTTGAGGTTCGGCTCTTGAAGTCGTCGCGCGCCACGGCCTGCTGCAGCTTGGCAAACTGGGCGCGCACGCGCTGCGTGTCGAGGTGGTGGTGGGTCAGCAGGCGCATGGTCGGCGGGTCCGTCAGAAGAAAAAAGGGATGAAGGCCGGGCTCGCGCAGCGCCGGTACCTGGCCGCTCACTTTACCTGAGCAAACCCTGCATTCCTTGCGTGGCCGGCGCAACGGGGTACCCGATAATCCGGCGCAAAGGATTCCTCTGCCCATGCTGTTTTTGCTGTCCCCCGCCAAAGCCCTTGACTACGCCACGCCGTCTGGCCATGTACCGCACAGCCAGCCGCTGTTCACCCGGCAGGCCGCCGAACTGATTGGCGTGATGCGCGCCAAGTCGCCGCAGGAAATCGCCACGCTGATGAAGCTCTCGGACGCGTTGTCCGGGCTGAATGCGGCGCGTTACCAAGCCTGGTCGCCCCGGTTCACCGCCGCAAACTCGAAGCAGGCCGCGCTCGCCTTCAATGGCGATGTGTATGGCGGGCTGGACGCCGGGACCCTGAGCGACGCGCAGCTGGACTGGGCGCAGCAGCACCTGTGCATCCTGAGCGGCTTGTACGGCGTGCTGCGGCCGCTCGACTGGATGCAGCCTTACCGGCTGGAAATGGGCACCGCGCTGGTGACCGCGCAGGGCAAGAACCTGTACCAGTTCTGGGGCGCGCAGATTGCCGACTACCTGAATGAACGCGCCGCCGCCGACGTGTCGCCGGTGATCGTCAACCTCGCCAGCGAGGAGTATTTCAAGTCGGTCAGCCGCAAGGTGCTCAAGGCGCGTGTCGTGAGCTGCGTGTTCGAGGAGTGGCGCGGTGACCGGTACAAGATCATCAGTTTCATGGCCAAGCGCGCACGCGGCCTGATGGTGCGCTACGCGATTGAAAACAAAGTGGTCGTGGTGGAAAAGCTCAAGGGCTTTGCGGCCGAAGGCTATGGCTTTGACGCCAGCGCGTCGGGGCTGGACCGGCTGGTGTTCCGGCGCCAGCAGGGCATTTGAGGCTGCAGGCGTCACGGCTGTCGGTAAAGTTCAGCTTGCGTGTCGATGTATTTTGATCAATTAACCCTTTGGCGCAAGCCCCATGGGCGAAAGCAGCTATGAAAAAAAGAGCAAACAATATCGACATCGAAGTCGAGGACAGCGGCGCCGCCTTTGATGCGCAGGGCCGGCCGCGCCCGGTTGTGCTGCTCATCATGGGCCTGGGCATGCAGCTGATTGCCTGGCCGCCCGCCCTGGTGCAGGCCTTGCTTGACGCGGGCTACCGGGTGCTGCGTTTTGACAACCGCGACGCCGGCCTGAGCCAGCATTTCGATGCGCTGGGCAAGCCCGGCGTGTCGTGGGCGGGGCTGAAATACCGGCTTGGCTGGCGCATCAGGCCGCCCTACAGCCTGCTGGACATGGCGCGGGATGCACTCGGCGTGCTTGATGCGCTGGACATTGACCGGGCGCATGTGGTCGGGGCGAGCATGGGCGGCATGGTTGCCCAGCGCCTGGCGTTGCTGGCGCCGGCGCGGGTGCTCAGCCTCACCAGCCTCATGAGTTCGAGCGGCGCGCGCGGCCTGCCCGGGCCTGCCCCCGAGGTCAGCCGCGTGTTGATGAGCCGGCCCGCCGGCCCAGGACTGGACGCGGCCATCGGCCATTCGGTGCGTGTCTTCAAGGCCATTGCCAGCCCCGGTTTTCCGATGAGCGACGCCCAGTGGCGCGACCTCGTTGGCGCGGCGGCGCGGCGCAGCCTGTACCCGGTCGGCATTTTGCGGCAGATGGTCGCCGTGCTGGCCGACCGTGGCCGCGCCGATGAACTTGCCGGGCTGAAAAATATCCCGACGCTGGTGGTCCACGGCAAGGCCGACCCGCTGGTGCCGTTTGCCTGCGCCGAAGACACCGCCCGCCGCATTCCCGGCGCGCGCCTGGCCGGCATTGAGGGCATGGGCCACGACCTGCCGCCCGGCGTGGTCGAGCGCCTGCTGGACCTGCTGATTCCGCACCTTGATGCGGCCAACCCGACAACCCCTGTACTCCACCATGAACCTTCCTGAACATTCCGAACTCGGCAAACCGTCTGCTTACGTGGACCAGTACGATGCGTCGCTGCTGTTTCCGATTCCGCGCCTGGCCAAGCGCGAAGAGCTTGGCGTGGGTGCCGCGCCGCCGTTTTTCGGCGCCGACCTGTGGACCGCGTTCGAGCTGAGCTGGCTGAACTTGCGCGGCAAGCCGCAGTTGGCGCTGGCGCATTTCACCGTGCCCTGCGAGACGCCGAATATTGTCGAGAGCAAGTCCTTCAAGCTCTACCTCAACAGCTTCAACAACACCCGGTTTGCCGACGCCGCCGCCGTGCAGGCGCGGCTGCGCGCCGACATCAGCGAAGCCGCCTGGCACGGCGCGCCGAATGCTTCGAGCGTCGGCGTCAAGCTGCTGCTGCCCGAGATGTTCGACCGTGAACCGGTGCATGAACTCGATGGCCTGAGCCTGGACCGGCTGGACGTGGAATGCAGCCGCTACACGCCCGCGCCCGACCTGCTGACCGCCGTGTTTGACGAGCCGCCGGTGACCGAGGTGCTGACCAGCAGCCTGCTCAAAAGCAACTGCCTGGTGACCGGCCAGCCCGACTGGGGCAGCGTGCGCATCAGCTACAGCGGCCCGCAGATCAACCAGGAAGGGCTGCTGCAGTACCTCGTCAGCTACCGCAACCACAACGAATTCCATGAGCAGTGCGTCGAGCGCATCTTCATGGACCTCTGGACGCGCTGCAAGCCGGTCAAGCTGACGGTGTACGCGCGCTACACGCGCCGCGGCGGGCTCGACATCAACCCGTTTCGCACCAGCCACCCGCAGGCCATGCCGCCCAATGTCCGCACAGCGCGGCAGTAGTTGCCCCGACGGAAAAAAAACAGCGGCTCACCGCCATGCGCCGTGCATGCGCGTCAGGCTGGCCGTCTTTTTCCTGGTTTCCCCGGTTGAATGTAGGCAATTGCCCTGACATGTGGAAGCGTGTGTCAATGCCTCAACAATAGGCGCCGATTCATGTTTTTTCTTGAATCCGGAATGCTGTAGCCAGCGTAAAGGCTTAGCAGCAACCGCTGTCATTCAGTCAACCAGTCAATCAGGAGAACCACCATGAAAATGAAAATTGGGCACATCGCCAGGGCGTGCCTGCTGCTCGCCGCAGCCGGAAGCGCCATGGCATCAAGCCACCGCGAAGCGCCGTTCATCACCACCGCTCCGAAGGTGGACGGCACCGACTTCTACATGTTCAACAGCTACGAGGCAGGCAAGACCGGCAACGTGACGATGATTGCCAACTACCTGCCGCTGCAGGACGCCTACGGCGGCCCCAATTATTTTTCGCTTGACCCGAATGCACTCTACGAAATTCACCTGGACAACAACGGCGACGGCAAGGAAGACCTGACCTTCCAGTTCCAGTTCAAGAACGAACTGAAGGACGGCGTCGGCATTGCCTTGGATGTTGGCGGCAAGAAGGTGGCGATTCCCCTGCGCCAGGCCGGTCCTGTCACCAATGCAGCGGGCGCGCCATTGAGTTACACCGAAAGCTTCACCTTGAACGTGGTGCGCGGCGACCGCCGCAGCGGAAAGCGCGAGGCCGTCACGATGGCTGCTGGTGGCGGCAAAACCTTTGGCAAACCGATCGACTACATCGGCACCAAGACCTTCCCCGGCGGCAGCTACGAAGGCTATGCCAATTCCTATATCCAAAATATCAACATTCCCGGCTGCGCAACGCCAGGCAAGGTGTTCGTCGGCCAGCGCAAGGAAGCCTTTTCGGTCAACCTGGGGGTGATCTTCGACCTGGTGAACGCGCCTGCCTCCTTCATCACCAACGAGGCCAATGCGGCAGCGGGTGGCAAGTTCGGCGAACTGGCAGACAAGAACGTCACCTCGCTGGCGCTGGAAGTGCCGGCCAGCTGCCTGACGCAAGGCAATGAAAAAGTCATTGGCGGATGGACCACGGCCAGCCTGCGCCAGGGCCGTCTGCTCAATGGCGCGACGCCGTCCGGTCTGCAGGCCAGCGAAAAAGTGGGCGGTGCCTGGACCCAGGTGTCGCGTCTGGGCATGCCGCTGGTCAACGAGGTGGTGATCGGGCTGAAGGACAAGGACAAGTTCAACGGCAGCAAGCCGCTCAACGACGCAGCCAACTTTGCCGACTACGTGACGAACCCGACGTTGCCAGCGCTGATCGAAACCCTTTTCCCCAGTGCCAAGGCACCGACCAACTTCCCGCGCACTGACCTGATGACCGCCTTCCTGACCGGCCTGCCCACGGTCAACCGGCCGGCCAACATCACCGGCCTGGGCGTGGGCGGTCCGCTGACCGAGATGCTGCGCCTGAACACGTCGATTGCTGCCAAGCCAGCGGCTGCTCAGAACTCACTGGGCGTGGCGGCAGGCGACAACGCTGGCTTCCCGAACGGCCGCCGCCTGGCCGACGACGTGGTGGACGTTTCGCTGCGCGTGGCCATGGGCGCGCTGTGCGTGCTGACGGGCGACACCGACGCGCTGAAGGTTGGCTGCAAGCCGGCCGATGCACCGGCCGGCGGCGTGGCCTTTGTGGACGGCGTGCGTGCCAGCGCGACCGACTTCCAGCAGGTATTCCCTTACCTCAATACCCCGATTCCGGGTGCCAAATAAAAACCGCACCTGAAAAGGAAACATCATGTTAAAGCTCAATTCAAGACTGCTGGCAGGTGCCGCGCTCTCTGCCGCGCTGCTCGCCGGCTGTGGCGGCAACAGCGACGACCATGGCGCCGGCGGCGGTGGGTCGGCCGGCCAGACCATCACCGATGTGGTGGCCTACATCAACGGCCTGATCGCTGGCAACGGCGAGAACACCGATCCGATTGACATCAATCCGCTGACGCTGGCGGTTGACGACAACGCGGATCCGGCACCCTTGCAGTAACCGCAAGGGGTGACGTGGCCCGGCAGTCGAGATTCGTCGATTTCCGGGCCATTTTTACGTAATTTTTTAGGGTGGTGGCAGCGCACCGGCTGGTGGTCCGACATGCTGCGCCCCTTGGCAGTTCTCATGAAAGCACGCGAGATGCACCGTTTTTCCAAACTGATGGCGCTGGCAGGCCTGCTGCTGGCGGTACAGCTCAATGCCGTGGCGGCGACTGCCGTGCAGCCCGCACGGGACGATGAAGTTCTGGAAGTCTTGCCGGCCGTGACCCGCAACCGCCCGGCGCAAACCACCGCAGCGTCGGCAAGCAGCGCGCCGGCCAGTGATCCGGCGGCGGCTGCGGCGCAAGCCCGCGAAGACATTGGCGTGGCCCGGCAGACCGGCGACACCCGGTATTGGGGCCGTGCTCAGGCCATATTGGCCCCGTGGTGGGACCGGCCTGACGCACCTGCCGATCTGGCTGTTTTGCAGGCCACGGTGCAGCAGGGCCGACACGAATTTGCAGCGTCGCGCGCCGTGCTCACGGCAGCACTGACGCGCACGCCCGGTCATGCGCAGGGCTGGCTGAACCTGGCGTCGCTGGAACGCCTTTCATCCCGCTACGCCGAGTCGCTGGCCGCCTGCGATGCCGTCGAACGTTCCGGTCAGGCGCTGTATGCCCAGGCCTGCCGCCTGGAAACCAAATCGCTGCAGGGCCAGAACCTGAAGGCAGGGCAGGATTTTCAGGCATTGATTGACCGGGCTGCCAACGCCAGCCAGCGCAGCTGGTTGCTGTCGCTGCTGGCGGAAAGCGACGAACGCGCGGGGCGGGATGTACAAGCCGCCGACGCCTACACCCGCAGCCTGGCGGCCGAACACGACCTTTACACCGCCATCGCCTTCAGCGATCTGCTGCTGCGCACCGGCAAGACGACCCAGGCGCTCAAGCTGCTCACGCCGTTGCCAGAAACCGATGCCGTCGTGCTGCGCCAAGCCACCGCCTGGAAGCGTCTGGGTGATGCGCGCTGGACGGCCGGGCGCCAATTGCTGCAGTCGCGCATGGACGAGCTGCAGCGGCGCGGCGACGACACGACGCTGCACGGGCGCGAACTGGCGCTGGCGGCCTTGTGGCTGGACGACGATGCGGTGCGCGCGCTGCCCTTGGCCAGGCGCAATCTCCAGCTGCAGCGCGAGCCGCTGGACTGGTGGGTGGCGCTGCAAAGCGCCAGGCAGGCCAATGACCAACAAGCGCTGGCAGAAATTGGCAGCGCCATCCAGGCGGCCGGCTTGCATGATGTGCGACTGGCTTCCATCACTGCTGCGGCCAAGGCCGCCAAATGATGCGGGCGATTCTTTGTCCCCTGAGGCAAGCCGGCTGGCTGCTGGTGCTGTCGTTTGGCTTGGGGCTGGCTGGCAGCCCCGCACAGGCGCACAAGGGCAGTGATGCTTACCTTGAAGTGCAGCAATCTGACGCCACAAGTACCGAAAGCGCTGGAACGTTGCGTGACCTGAGTTTCGTGCTGGCGGTGGCGATTCGGGACCTTGACCTGGTCGTGCCGATGGATGGGAACGCTGACGGCCGCGTGACCTGGGGCGAAGTCAAGGCCGCAACGCCACAGGCGCTGGCCTTGTTCAACCAGCAGGCCCAGCTTGACGCGCCCGCTGGCGCGACGGGTGCCTGCCGCCTCAACTGGCAAACCGACGGCCTGGAACGCCGCAGCGACGGGGTTTATCTGCGCGCTAAAGCAACCGCCCGCTGTCCGGTCGGGCAAGACCTGCGTTTTAGTTACTTGCTGCTGAAGGATCAGGATTCGACCCATCGCCTTCTGGTGGCCGGCCGCATTGGCGGCAAGGACCTGCTGAGCACCATGTCGCCGCAGCAGGGCAGCCTGTTGCTCAGTCCTGGCGTGACCGATGCCGCCATGGCAGGCGGCGGTGCACAGGCAAAAAGCGCTGGCGCTTCCAATCAGTGGTCGGCGCTGCGTGACTATTTCAGCTTGGGCGTTCACCACTTGCTGCAGGGTTACGACCACCTGGCTTTCCTGCTGGCGCTGGTACTGCCGCTGCAACTGAGTTTGCGGCGCAGTCCATCCGCCGCACTGCTGCGCCAGCATCCTGATATCGGGACTGCTGCCTATGCCAGCCGTGCCACCTGGCTGACGTTGCTGCGCACCGTGACGGCCTTCACGGTGGGCCATTCCATCACCCTGATACTGGCGACGTTTGGCTTGACGCAGGCGTCGCCGCTGTGGGTGGAGCCGGCGATCGCGCTGTCGATCGTGGTGACCGCGCTGCTCAACCTGCGACCGGTGAAATGGATCCGCTTTGACGTGCTGGCATTGCTGTTTGGCCTGGTCCACGGCTTTGGTTTTGCCGGCCTGCTGCTCGAAGCCGCCGCACCCGGCGGGCTGCTGCCCTGGGCGCTGGCCGGGTTCAACCTGGGCGTGGAAGCTGGCCAGCTGATGGCCGTGCTGGGCTGGGTGCTGGTGTCGCAGGCACTGGTGGGCCGGTCGTGGTACGCCAATGTGGTGGTGCGCGGCGGATCGGTGCTGCTGGTCCTGCTGGCCAGTTGGTGGTTTTGGCAGCGGGTCGGTTGATTGACGCAAGCAGCTATTGAATCAATAGCTGCTTGCGCCCGCTGCATGTGCGCTACAGGCCTTTTTCATTGAAATATTCAAGGGCGGCGAGGTCCGGAAAGCTGCCGGCGCGCTTTTCCTTCATGGCCGTTACCGCTTCGCGCACATGCTGGTTGCTCCAGATCGCGCCTTGCAGCCAGCCCATCTGCTTGAGCGCGTCGTCCACCGAATGGTCGCGGGCGTAATTCATTGCTTGCTTTGTGCCCCAGATGGCGACGGGCGGCTTGGCGGCAATTTCTTTTGCGCATTGCAGCGCGCCGGCCAGCAGGGCTTCGGGTGTGTCAAACACTTCATTGACCAGGCCATAGGCCAGCGCCCTGGCCGCGCCCAGCTTGCGGCCGGTATAGGCCAGTTCTTTCACCACTGCCAGCGGCATCAGCTTGGGCAGGCGCTGCAGCGTGCCCACGTCGGCCACCATGCCGATGTTGATTTCCTGGATGCAGAAAAACGCGTCAGCCGTGGCATAGCGCAGGCAGCACGCCGTCACCATGTCCACCGCGCCGCCAATGCAGCCGCCCTGGATCGCGGCAATCACCGGAATGCGCAGGGTTTCGAGTTGGGTGAACGTCGCCTGCATGCCGGCCAGCAGGTCGAAGATGGCGGCGCGGCCTTCGGCGCTCTGGTCGTCCAGGGTGCTGCTGCCGGCAAAGGTGTCCAGCGCCATGCCGGCGCTGAAATGCTTGCCGGTGCTGGAAATCACCAGTACCCGGGCCTCCCCTGATGCATGAAGCTGCGTCAGCACCGCATCCAGTTCGCGCCAGAAGGCCGGGTTCATGGTGTTCATGGCCTCGGGACGATTGAGCACCAGGTGGGCAATGTGATCAGAAGTGTCCAGGCTGAAGCAGGCGAGTGGATTCATGGCGGCACTTTATGCCAGCGCACGCCGTCCAGTCAGTCGCACCTGAGACGCTGCGCCGCACGCGGGAGGCTGACGGTGCCGCGCGCCGTGGCCGCCTTCACGCTGGGCCATTCGATCTCGGGTTTGTAGGGATTGCGTCGCGTGCAAGGCCGGAATTTGCTGGCCTTGCATGGCATTGACCCGACCCGGGCCGTGGCTCAAGACGCACCTTGCGCTCCACATTTCGCCTACATCCTGCGGTTTTCCCGCCTTTGACAATCATTTCGAAGTTGAGCGATTTTTGCTGCTGTGCAAGGCATGTCACGGGGATTTTCTGCCGCACTGCGACTGTCTTGCGAGGTGGGCATCGAGTCGGCGCGGCCCGCCAGCACAGCAGCACCGCAAGCTCTTCCAATCGACAGGGCTCTCCTGTTTTCACGCAGATTTTGACAACAGGTTGACATGACAGATTCCTCTTGGTTCAGCACCGCCTCCAGCCCCGGGCCGTCAGCCCCTGAAGGCCTGTTTCGTTCCTTCTGGATGGCGGGCTACGAAGGTGCCGACCATCTGAACAGTGCGGGCTGCCCCCTGTCGATGAACCAGGCCAACCACCACTGGCAGCAGCTTGACGCGGACTATGCCTTGCTGGCCCGCTTTGGCATTCGCACGGTGCGTGAAAGCATTGGCTGGCGCGTCACGGAACAGCAAGGTGATGCCGCATTCGAGCGCTTGCGCCAGCATGCTGGAGTGGCGCAGCAGCACGGCATCGAGGTGATCTGGACGCTGATGCACTATGGCTGGCCTGCCGATATCGACCTGTTGTCGCCGGCCTTTGTCGGGCGCTTTTCAGCGTTCAGCGAAAAGGTGGCCCGCACGCTGTGCAGCGTGTCCAGCGGCCGGCATTTCTACCAGCCGATCAACGAAATTTCCTTTCTGGCCTGGGCGCTGTCATCGACCGGCCTGATGCAGCATGCCCGGCGCACGCTTTTTTCCGGCGATGGAGTGGCGGTAAAAATTCAGCTGGTGCGTGCCGCGCTGCAGGCCTGCAATGCGATGGGCAGTGTGGACCCGCAGGCGCGCTTCATGCACGGTGACCCGCTGATCCATGTCGCGGCGCCGCACGATGCGCCTCCCGAAGTGCGCGAAGCGGCGCGCCGGCAAAGCGCCAGTGCCTTTGAAGCCTGGGACATGCTGTCCGGCCGCGCCGAGCCGCAACTGGGCGGATCGCCCCGGCACCTTGACATCGTCGGCATCAACTATTACCACGACAACCAGTGGACCAAGCAGGGGCATGCCAACGATCCCCTGCACTGGCACCTGCGCGACCCGCGCCGCAAGCCGCTCAGTGAACTGCTCGATTCGGTGTGGCAGCGTTACCGCGCGCCGATGATGCTGGCCGAAACCAGCCATGTGGGCGACGGCCGGGGCCAGTGGCTCGACGATGTGGCGCGGGAAGTCAGCGTGTCCCGGGCGCGCGGCATGCCGATTGAGGGCATCTGCCTGTACCCGGCGATTGACCGGCACGGCTGGGACGATTTTTCGCACTGGCACCGCAGCGGGCTCTGGGACGTGCTGCTGCCATTGCCGGGCGACGAAAAAGTCCTGTCCACACGCGTTTTGTGTGAACCCTATGCCGAGCAACTTCGGCGCTGGCAACGCCATTTGCCCGGCGGTCCGCAGCCTCAAACGGACGTTTCCAGCACCAGCCAATTTATCAACTATCGAGGAGCCGACATGCCAACCATTATTGTTTTTTCACACCTGCGCTGGAACTTTGTCTACCAGCGGCCACAGCACCTGCTCTCGCGCCTGGCCCGGCATTACCGGATCGTCTTCATGGAAGAGCCGGTTCCCAATGGCCGTGATTTTCTGGAGCGGCTGTCGCCCGCCGCCAATATCGAAGTGCTGCGCCCGCACGTGACCAGCAGCTTTCCAGGCTTTCACGACGACCACCTGCCGGCACTGCAAAGCCAGCTGGCCGACTACCTGCGCGACGAGGACATCGACGATTACCTGGTCTGGTTCTACACCCCGATGGCGCTGCCGCTGGCCGCCGAACTGCAGCCCAGCGTGGTGATCTACGACTGCATGGACGAGCTGTCGGCTTTCCTGCATGCGCCGCGCCAGCTGGTCCAGCGTGAAAACGCGCTTTACCAGCTGGCCGACCTGGTGCTGACCGGCGGCCCGAGCCTGTTCCGTTCCAAGCGCGAGCGGCATGACAACGTGCATTGTTTTTCCAGCAGCGTCGATGCCGGGCATTTCGCGTCGGCCGTGGAAAACGGCTTGCCCGACCATCCGGCGCAGTCCGGCCTGGCGCATCCGCGTCTGGGCTACTGCGGCGTGATCGACGAGCGCATCGACCTGGAGCTGATCGCCGCCATGGCCGACGTGCATCCCGAGTGGCAGATCGTCATGGTCGGCCCGGTGGTCAAGATCAACTCGGACAAGCTGCCGCAGCGCAGCAACATCCACTGGCTCGGCCAGCAAGGCTATGAAGACCTGCCGCAGTTCATGGCCGGATGGGATGTCTGCCTGCTGCCGTTCGCGCTGAACGACGCCACGCGTTTCATCAGCCCGACCAAGACATTGGAATACATGGCCGCTGGCAGGCCGTCGGTCAGCACGCGCATCCGCGATGTGGCCGAGCCTTACGGCCATGTCGTGGCGATTGCCGACACGGCGCTGCAATTCATCGACGCCTGCGAGGCGCTGCTGGCCGAATCGGAGGCTGAATCAACCGGCCGCGCCGAGCAGATGCGAAGCATCGTTGCCGCCACCTCGTGGGATGCGACGGTTGACGCCATTCGTGTCCAGATTGACGCGCTGACCCCGCGCCAGACTGTCCCGGTGCAGGATGCGGCCCATTCCGGCTTTGCCATAGACAGCACCTCAGGTTTTGAAGGCCAGCCGTTGGGGCGCATGCAAAATGGCACGGCGCTGGGCGAGGGTGAAGCCCGGCACTATTCCACCGTGGTGATTGGCGCCGGCCCGACCGGCCTGGCGGCGTCCTACCACCTGGGCGAAGGCAGCCTGCTGCTGGAAAAAGCCGGCACGGTGGGCGGCTGGTGCCGCTCGATCGTGGACCAGGGCTTTACCTTTGACTATGCCGGCCACATCATGTTTTCCAACGATGCCTATGTGCTGGACCTGTACAAGACCCTGCTCGGCGACAACGTCCACTGGCAGAACCGCGAAGCCTGGATCCACAGCAAGCAGGTGTACACGCGCTACCCGTTCCAGGGCGCGCTGTACGGCCTGCCGCCCGAAGTGCTCAAGGAATGCCTGATCGGCGCGATTGAAGCGCGTTTCGGGCCGCTGAAGAAAGAGCTTCCCGGCGCAGCCATTTCGGCGCCCTCGGCGGCGACCGCCACGATTTCCCATGCGGCCAGTGGCAGTCCGGTTGCCGGCGTGATCACCAAGGGCACTGCGGCGGCACCGAAGAATTTCGAGGAATTCATCTACAAGGTCTGGGGTGCCGGCGTGGCCAGGCACTTTGCCATTCCATACAACAAGAAGCTCTGGGCCGTGCCGCTCGACGAGATGGAAACCTCCTGGCTGGGCGGCCGCGTGCCCATGCCCGACCTGGAGGAAATGATCGACGGCGCCTTGAAACCGGTGAACAAGCCAATGGGCCCGAACGCGCGCTTCGGCTACCCGCTGCGCGGTGGCTTCCAGGCGCTGATGGACGGCTTTTTGCCGCTCCTTGAAGGCGACGTGGAAATGCAGGCCGATGTGATCGCGGTGTCGCCCTCACGCCGCACGGTGACGCTGAAGGACGGCCGCAGCTACCGCTACGACACGCTGGTCAGCACGCTGGCGCTGCCGCATCTGGTCGCGGCCATGGGCGACGAGGCGCCGCCTTCGGTGCAGGCGGCGGCCAGGGGCCTGCGCCATGTGTCGGTGCGCTGCGTCAACCTGGGCATCGGCCGCGAAAACCTGACCGACAAGCACTGGATCTATTACCCGGAAGACACGGTGTTTCACCGCATCTTCGTGCAGGGCAACGCCAGCCCGCACTGCAACGCACCCGGCGGGTTCGGCCTGACGTGCGAGATCACCTATTCGCCCTACAAGCCGCTGCCGTGCGACGGCCAGCAACTCATCGACCGCTGCATCCGCGAGTGCATCGAGGTCGGCATGTTCACTGAAGACGACGCCATTCTGGCCGCGAACCAGCTGGACATGCCGTATGCCTATGTGGTTTACGACCATGACCGCGCCGCGCATGTTGAAACCATCCGCCACTGGGTTGCCCGGTCCAACATCATCCTGGCGGGCCGCTACAGCGAATGGGAATACTACAACTCGGACCATGCCTTCGTGGCCGGCAGGAACGCCGCCGTCCAGGCCGAGGCGCTCAACGAGCAGCTGGCAGCCGACACGCTGCCAGCCCGCAAGGCTGCGGGGTCCAGCCCGTCGCCGTGAGGAGCGAAGGGCTGAACGCCATCGCCTTGCCCGCCCCTGCGCGGCGGTCACGGCGAAGGGCGCCTGACGCTGTTTCAGGGTTCCCGCATTAATCAAGCAGGTCCAGCCAGTCGCACCTGAGCCGCTGCGCCGCGTGGGCCTTCCTGCGCCAGTACACATACAGCCGCGGCGTGCAGGCCCCCAGCAGGCAGAGTGGAAAAGCCCAGTAGGCTTCAGCTTCGAAAGCAGGAATCCAGCCTACCCAGCCCATCAACCACAGCGTCAGCACGGCTTCCCACATCCGGCATTCCTGCGGCTGCGATGCATGCCGCGCTTCCCGCCAGTGCTTGATGCGCTGGAGCTGCGCCAGCGTGATGCGGTTCCAGGGTCTTGGTTTGGGGTGGGACAATTGCGACATGCAAGCCTCCGTACGAAGCGTCCACGGTAAGTTTCGCGAAAGCTTTTGTCAACGTATTCCCATTGCCTTTTTTGTGTCCGGCGGTGCAATCCAATTTGCAGTCAAACCGCTATGGCATTGCTTCGCCCGGGCCGTTTCAGCATGTGCTTGGGCTCGTGCCTGATCTCGGATTGGTTGAAAAACGCAATCAGCTCCGGCGACGGCGCGGCACCACACCCAGCTGTACGCTGAGTTTTCCAGGCAACGCTGACACGTTGAAGGGGCGCGGCGCCAGGTCAACCAACTGGTCGGCCTGCCAGACCCGGACCTGGGCTGCGCCCTCGGGCAGGTCGTCGAACACGGCCAGCCCTTCGGCGCTGGTCTTGGCGGCCCAGGGCGTCTCGCTGACATAGACATAGCCACGCATCGAGCCATGGATGAAGCAGCCCAGCAGCGTGGCACTCAGCGCACCTGCCTTTGCCAGCGTGACCTCGGTTGGCCTGGACGGCTTGCCGGCGCTCTTGCCTTCAAGGCGCAATTCAAAGCCCGCCTGTGTCGCGTTGAACTGTCCCATGCCCGCAGGCGACGAGCGCACATGGTGGTCCCACGGGTCGTTGTTGATGAAACTGAGCCGGGCGCCCACAGGCACGAGCGTCACATTGGGCAGGAACTGCATTTTTTCCTGCGCAATGGTGGCCTGCGTGGGCAGCGGCACTTTTGGAAGCGCCGACTTGTCGGACGGAAAGACCAGCACGATGGCGTCAGGCACGGGCTGGCCTTCCTTGTCGACGACTGCAACGCTCAGGCTGCCGGCCATAACGCCTGCACAGGCGGCCAGCATGGCGCTGGAAAAGAGAAATTTTTTCATGGTGTTGCCGGTTGCTTCAGTGAATGGTGATGGCGTCGCGGTGCATGGGTGCCAGCAGCGCCAGCATCTGGTTTTGTCGGGAAAAGGGAATGCCCTGCGCGTCCATGCTGCGCTGCAACACCTCCACCAGCGCATGAAAGTCCGACTTGCGGATGTCCAGTTCGGCATGTGCGGTTTTCATGTCGGCGCCCTGGTAGACGCAGGGTCCGCTGCCTAGCGCGCAGAACTGTTCGACCAGCTGCTCCTTGACATGCTGCTGGTTGGCAGGCAGGAAGTGCGGGCGGGTGCGTGGGTCCGCCAGCAGCCGCGTCATGAAATCATCCATCAGCGACACCAGGCCGGCTTTTTCGCCAAAGGCTTTGTAAAGCGTGTCGTTCAGGGGAATCGTCTGGGCGATGGTCGTGCCAGCCATCAGCAAGCCGGCTGCAGCCAACACGAACGAGAGAAGGGTTTTTTTCACGGGGTTTCCTTGCGTAGAGGTGGCAGGCACGGGTTCAGAAAGCGGCCTGGGCCGACAGGTAGTAGCCGGTCTGCCGGCGGCTGCCGGTGGTGGCGGGCACGATCACGCCCAGGTCCACCCAGGCCAGCGTCAGCGAGACATTCTTGTTCGGCGCCCAGGCGATGAACACGTCTTTCCAGTCGCTCGAACGCAGGCCATTGCCCAGCCCTGCAGCGCGGCCCGCCGTTTCAAGCCGGTTGCGCATGAAACGGTATTCGGCGCCCACGGCAATGTTCTTGCTGACCAGGTAGGCCGCTGACAACTCGGGCTGCAACCGGTAACTGCTTTCATCGCCACCCAGCGTGGCGCCAAAACCCAGCAGTCCATTCTGGTTGGCCTTGGTGGCGCGCAGCGTTCCGTTGAGCAGCAGTCCCCGGCCCAGCAGCAACTTGGTGGCACTGACATAAAAATCGGTACCGTGGCGTTTGGCACCCAGTGCTTCGAGCGTTGCGTCCAGCCCGGTTGAGCCCAGTTGCTTGAACTGCACGCCGACGGCCACCTGCGGCATGAGCGTATCGCTGTCGAGCACCGCATCGCCGAGCATCCGCACCTTGGCGCCGACGATGGATTGCTTGAGGTGCAGGCCTGGCAGGCCCAGCGCCTTGCCGGTGTCCCGCGTGTTGAAGTCCTGCTGGGCAATTGACAGTTCGTAGCGGTCATGGATGCCGATGGCCGCACCGTAAATGTTCAGGCCGTAATCCCCGGTGCCCACTGTCGTCAGATAGGCCGAAGCGCCTACTTCCCCTTCGGTGGCATTGCTGCCAACCACCGCCCACGGCGTGAGTCCGCCGCCAGCTGTGCCTTCAACCGTGCTGACGCCTCCGGTGAGCAGCAGTTTGCCGGTATCGGCCCGGGCATTGGCCCCGCCAAGCAATGCGGCCCAGGCTGCAAGCAGCGCAAAAGCGAGTCGTGAATTCATCAAGGTCCAATCCTGAATAAAAGTATGAAGACGTATTTTGTGTGAACGTTTGATACGCAGCCCTTGTCGTGTTGGATTCACCGGCCTGCATGTCGAACCTGCTGCACAGGACTGTCGGTCAGTTGGGCCGAGGATTTAATGAAAAAAATATGTTTGGGCGATTCAGGGGTCGTTTGGGAAAAATGACCGTGTTTTCTGCCCGCTGGCAGCGGCTGTCAGGCACCTGGTGATTTCCGATATGAAGTGCAAAAGCCGAAGAAAAAATAAGTCCTGAACATGACACCAGCGCCCCAAATGCCCGCATTCCGCCCACGAAAACAGCAGAGTCATCGCCATTGAACGAGCGCAGGGGTTAAGCCATCGGGCCATTGTTGTCCTACAACCACATCAGCAAGCGACCGACCCAAAAACCTTTCCCAGGCTCTAGATTGAAAGCAGCTGGCAAACCTGCCGGCCTGGCTCATTCACCTGACGGTTTCACAAGAGGCCGGACATTCAAGGAGACTTATCATGAAGGCATTCAATACCGTGGCCTCTGCCCTGGCAGTGGCCGCATTGGCCGGCAGCTTCGGCCTGGTCCAGGCGCAAACCGGGCCTGCAGCCACCAGCACCACCCCGGGCAGCACGACAGGCCCCGGCGCGACAGGCGTCGGCGGAGCTTCCGGCATGGGTGCAACGCCGGGTGCCGCTGGCACCTCCGGCGCGGCAGGGACTTCTGGCGCCGGGGGCGCGGCCGGCACCTCAGGCGCCAGCACCACCCCCGGCAGCACAACAGGCCCCGGCGCAACAGGCGTGGGCGGAGCCTCCGGCATGGGTACAACACCGGGCGCCGCTGGAACGTCTGGCGGGGCCGGGACTTCGGGCACGGGCGGTGCCGCAGGCATGGGTGGATCAGCCACGGGTTCCGGCTCTGGAATGGGTACGGGCGCCGGCATGACGAACAACAGCGGTGGTACAGGCTCCGCCATGACCACACGCCGCGCCCGCGCCGACCGCAACTGAAGTTTTTTTCAGGCGGCCTCGCCTGGCTGGCCGATGACTTCCCCGGTGGCACCTTGCACAGTGGCAGGCGCCCCGGGGAGTTTTTTGCGTTTGTAATGCTTCAGGACAGCGCGGTGTCCAGCAGCATCATGACCACGAAGCCAACCATCAACCCACCGGTCGCAAAGGTTTCATGGCCCTCGCGGTGCGATTCGGGAATGATCTCGTGGCTGATGACATACAGCATGGCCCCTGCGGCGGCGGCCAGTCCCCAGGGCAGCAGGCTGGCCGACAGGCTGATCACTGCCACGCCCAGCACCGCCGCCACCGGTTCCACCAGGCCCGACAGCATGCCGATGCCCGCCGATCGCCAGCGGCCATAGCCAACGCCGCGCAGCGCCAGTGCCACCACCATGCCTTCCGGCACATCCTGGATCGAGATGCCCGTGGCCAGCGCCAGCGCGGCCACCGGGTCGGTGCCGGCGAAGGCCACGCCAATCGCCAGGCCCTCGGGCAGGTTGTGCAGACCGATGGCCAGCACGAACAGCCACACACGTTTGAGGGCGCGCGCCTGCCGGCCTTCAAGCCCCTTGACGAAATGCTCGTGCGGCACCAGGCGATCCACCAGCATCAAAAACAGCGCGCCGGCCATGATGCCCGCCCCCACGATGCCGCCAGCCCCCCAGGCGCTGGCGCCTTGCAGGCGGGCGCTGGCCAGCGCAGGGATGATGAGTGAAAACGAACTGGCCGCCAGCATCACGCCGGCGCCAAAGCCCAGCAGCGTGTCGTAGGTGCGCTGCGAAAACTGGTGCGACAGCAGCACCGGCAGCGTGCCCAGTGCCGTGGCCAGCGCTGCCATGGCGCCGCCGGTCAGTGCGCCGCGCATGCGCGGGTCGTCCAGCGGCAGCATGCGAAAAATGGCGGACAGCAGCACTGCAGCGCCGCCCAGGCAGATGGCCAGACCCATCAGGCGGCGCCAGTGCATGCTGCGGGCGGTCTGCGGATTTATGCCACTGGCGGCAGCGCGCTGTTCGGCGCCGCAGCTCGCGGCAGGGTCGTCTTGGGCAGGCATGTTGTGGAATCGGCAATCAATTTGAAGGGTTAGAAAAGCTCGTAATTTGCTATTTTTTCAATAGCTGTAGAGTCAATAGGGACGGGCGGGATAGGTGGTTTTTGTTCAAAAAAAAGCAACTCGGCCGCCTGGGCCAGCGTACTGGCCCTTACCCCCAGCAGCCGCAGCCTGCGGTCGAGTGGCACACGCTTCAGGCACAGCCCCGCAATTTTGCGGATGGCCTGCGCATCGGCGGTGTAGGCCTGCACCGTCTGATCGCGTGTGGCAATTCGGAAATCGTCATAGCGCAGCTTGATGCCGATGGTCTTGGCCACATAGCCTTTCCTTTGCAGATCGGCGGCCACCTGCTGGCACAGCCGGGTGAAGATCGCGCCCAGCTCGGCCTTGTCGCGCACTGCATCCAGGTCGCGCTCGAAGGTGGTCTCGCGGCTCATGCTGACCGGCTCGCTCTGGGTGACGACCGGGCTGTCGTCGCGGCCCCAGGCCACCTCATGCATCCAGGCGCCGCTGGCCTTGCCGAACCGGCCGATCAGGAACTGCCGGTCCTGCGCGGCCAGCTCGCCGATGGTCTGGATGCCCAGGGCCGCCAGTTTTTCGCCTGCCTTGGGGCCGATGCCGTTGATCTTGCGCACCCCTAGCGGCCAGATGCGGGCCTGCAGGTCGTCCTCCTGGACGATGGAGATGCCGTTGGGCTTGTCGAACTCGCTGGCCATTTTGGCCAGCAGCTTGTTGGGCGCCACGCCGATGGAGCAGGTCAGGCCGGTCTTTTCAAAGATGGCCCGCTGGATCAGCCGGGCCAGTGCCCGTCCGCCCTCCCGCTGGCCGCCGGGCACGTCGGTGAAGTCGATGTAGACCTCGTCGATGCCCCGGTCCTCTACCTGCGGCGCGACCTCGGCAATCGTGCTTTTGAACAGGCGCGAGAAGCGGCGAATCTCGTCGAAATCCACCGGCAGCACGATGGCCTGCGGGCACAGCCTGGCGGCCTTCATCAGGCCCATGGCCGAACCCACGCCAAATTGCCGGGCCGGGTAGGTGGCCGTGGTGATGACGCCCCGGCCCACGTAGTCCTTGAGCAGCGGAAATTCGGCCACCGGGATGAAGCGCAGTGCCCGCTCGCCATGCTGGGCCATCAGCGCCTCATCGACCGTGCGCCGCCCGCCGCCAATCACCACCGGCAGGCCCTTGAGCTGCGGATAACGCAGCAATTCGACCGATGCGAAGAACGCATCCATGTCGAGATGGGCAATGCGCCGGGGCAGGGCGGGTGGAGCTGGCTCGGGAATCACATTCTGGATTGTGCCGCGCTTCGGGCGTGCCGTTCATGGCACAAAGCTGTTGGGTCACGGCATGCGAATTTCCTGCAGGATTTTTTGCCGTTCTGGCGCCACCCTGCCATCCTGGTCAACCTCTTCAAGGAGGAAAAACTATCCGTCATGCCCGCGCAGGCGGGTATCCAGAACCGCACGCATGGCCTTTGCGAACGTCGCTACTGGATTCCCGCCTTCGCGGGAATGACAAATCTCACGGTGAGCTGAGCAGTTACGATAAAACCAGCTCGCAAGCCAGCTCGCAAGCCAGCGCGCAGGGTGACTCGCCAGTTCCGCCGCAGCTGCAGGGGTGACAATCACGGCACGCAAATTGCGCGGCTTTTTAGCCCGGGCGGCGCAGCCCCCGTTGTTGAACTTCCCAAGAGGTGTTTTCGTGACCGTTCCCATTGCCTTGTCCCGTCGTTCCATGCTCCATACCGCGCTGGGCGCTGCTGCCGCACTGGCCCTGGCGAGCCCGCAGGCGCTGGCGCAAAAGGCCTGGCCGGCCAAGCCGATCCGCTGGATCGTCGCCTACCCGGCCGGCGGCGGCCAGGATTTCCTGGCGCGCCACCTGTCGGTGCAGATGGGCCGGCAGCTCGGCCAGTCCATCATCATCGACAACCGCCCCGGTGCGGCCGGCATCATCGGCACCGACGCGGCGTCCAAGGCGCCCGCCGACGGCTACACGATGGTGACAGGGGACAACGGCGCCATGGTACTGAACACCGCGCTGTACAAGAAACTTCCCTACAGCCCGGTCGACTTCACGCCGCTGGGCTTCATGGCCGGTTTTCCGCTGATCCTGGTGGTCAACCCGGACAGCCCGTTCACCAGCGCGCGCCAGTGGCTGGCAGCGGTCAAGCGCTCGCCGGGCGCGTACAGCTATGCCTCGCCGGGTGCCGGCAGCCCGCACCATCTGGCGATGGAGCTGATCAAGGAACGCACCGGCAGTTTCATCGTGCACGTGCCCTACCGGGGAACGGCGATGGCGATCCAGGATGTGATGAGCGGGCAGCTGCCGATGATGATCGTTGATACCGCCGGTGGCCTGGCGCAGATTCGCGCAGGCAAGGTGCGCGCGCTGGCGGTGCTGTCGCCCCGGCGCATTGCCGCCTTGCCCAACGTGCCGACGCTGGCCGAGTCCGGTGTGCCGGATTTCGAGGCCGTTGCCTGGCAGGGACTGTTTGTTCCGAAAGGCACGCCGCCCGACATCGCGGCGCTGCTGTCGGTCGAAATGCAAAAGGCCATCCTGGTGCCTGAAGTCAAGACCCGGCTGGAGGAGTTTGGCCTGGAAGTCACACCGTCCGACGGACCGCAGCTGGCCAGCTTCATCGCGCGTGAAACGACGTTCTGGCACCAGCTGATCCGCGAACGCCACCTGTCGCTCGACTGAAACGAGGGCCGCTGGGGGGCTCAAGCTGCGGTGCCTGTCAACAGTGGTGTCGGTTTGTAAACCGCTGCTGACCTCCATCGGCCTCCGGTCCAGAATCTGGCCCCTGTTCCTCGGCGGCGGGGCTGACAGCCGGTGGCGGCTTTCACCGACACCGGCGCAAGCCCATGCATGAAAAATGAACGGTTAACCCTTTCAAGGAACACGCTGCCATGAACTACGTCACCACCGCCGACAAGACCGAGTTGTACGTCAAGGACTGGGGCAACGGCCAGCCGGTCATCCTGCTGCATGGCTGGCCGCTGTCGGCCGACAGCTGGGACGACCACGCGATGGCCCTGGCCGACGCCGGCTACCGCGCCATTGCCTACGACCGCCGGGGTTTTGGCCGTTCGTCGCAGCCCTGGAGTGGCTACGACTACGACACGCTGGCCGACGACCTGGCCGCCGTGATCGAGCAGACCGGCGCGCAGGATGCAGTGCTGGCCGGCTTTTCGATGGGCGGCGGCGAGGTGGCGCGCTACATGTCGCGGCATGGCGGCAAGTCGGTGTCCAAAGCGGTGCTGGTGTCGTCGGTCGTTCCTTTCATGCTGAAAACCGACGACAACCCCAAGGGCACGCCCCAGTCGGTCTTCGACAAAATGACCCGGGGCATGAAGGAAGACCGCGCCGAGTTTTTCGGCAAGTTTTTCGAGGATTTTTACGGCGTCGGCATGCTGTCGAGCCCGGTCAGCGACGAAGTCATCGACTGGTCCCGCCAGGTGTCGATGCAGGCCAGCCTGAAGGCCACGCTGGCCTGCGCGGCAGCATTCGCAACCACCGATTTCCGCCCGGACCTGGCCGCGTTCAAGGTGCCGACGCTGATCATCCACGGCACCGGCGACAAGATCGTGCCGATCGACGCGGCCGGCCGGGCAGCTGCCAAGGGCATTCCCGGTTCAACCCTGCTGGAATACGAAGGCGCGGCGCATGGCCTGCTGGTCACCGAGAAGGAGCGCGCGACGCGTGACCTGCTGGATTTCCTCAAGCGCTGAACCGGGAAGGGGCTTGGCGGCCGCCCTATAAGGCAGCGGTCAGGTATTCTTGAAGTCGTAGCTGCCCGGCAGCAGGATGCTTTTGTCCACCGTATTGATGTCGGTGCGGCCGCAAAATGCCATGGTGATGTCGAGTTCCTTGTGGATGATCTGCAGCGCCTTGGTCACGCCGGCCTCACCCATGGCGCCCAGGCCATAGACCATGGCGCGGCCAATCAGCGTCCCGCGTGCGCCCAGCGCCCAGGCCTTTAGCACGTCCTGGCCGGAACGGATGCCGCCGTCCATCCACACTTCGATGTCCGAGCCGACGGCTTCGACGATCTCCGGCAGCGCCGAGATGCTCGACGGCGCGCCGTCGAGCTGTCGGCCGCCATGGTTGCTCACGACGATGGCGTCGGCGCCGCTTTGCACGGCGAGCCGGGCGTCTTCCACATCCTGGATGCCCTTCAAGATCAGCTTGCCGCCCCATTTTTCCTTGACCCAGGCGACGTCGGCCCACGACAGGCGCGGGTCGAACTGCTCGTTGGTCCAGGCGGACAGCGAATTCATGTCGCTCACGCCCTTGACGTGGCCGACCAGGTTGCCGAAGGTGTGGCGGCGCGTGCCGGCCATGCCCAGGCACCAGCGCGGCTTGGTCATCAGGTTGATGATGTTGGCCAGCGTCGGCTTGGGCGGCGCCGTCAGGCCGTTCTTCAGGTCCTTGTGGCGTTGGCCGATGACCTGCAGGTCCAGCGTCAGCACCAGTGCGTCGCAACCGGCCTTGCGGGTGCGCTCGATCATCGCGGCCATGGCGTCGCGGTCGCGCATCATGTAGAGCTGGAACCAGAAAGGGCGCTGCGTGTTGGCGGCAATGTCCTCGATCGAGCAGATGCTCATGGTCGAAAGGATGAAGGGAATGCCGAACTTCTCGGCCGCCCGGGCCGCCTTGATCTCGCCGTCGGCATGCTGCATGCCGGTCAGGCCGACCGGCGCAATCGCCACCGGCATCTTCACGTCGATGCCGACCATCTTGGTGGCCGTGCTGCGGTTTTCCATGTTCACCGCAACGCGCTGGCGCAGCTTGATCTTCTGGAAATCCGTCTCGTTGGCGCGGTAGGTGCCTTCGGTCCACGAGCCGGAATCTGCATAGTCGTAGAACATGCGGGGAACGCGTTTTTGCGCCAGCACGCGCAGGTCTTCGATGTTGGTGATCACGGTCATGGGGCTTGTCTCCTGAAGCGCCTGATGCTAGCGCTTTGGGCATTTCTGGCGAGTGAATAATTTTTTTGGTTTCACAATTTATTTCAACATCGCCGCAGCCAGGGCGCTGGAGGGGCATGGATCAGTCGCTTCGCCCGGAAGGCATGGCTGCGCTGGCTTGCCGCAAGCCGGCGCCGCGCACTTCCAGCCGGATCTCGTCAGCCACCTGGCCGCCGGCGCACCTCGGTGCCGCGCGCAAACTCCCGGCCGTCCATCCGCCAGCGCAGGCCGTGCCCCTGCGCGCTGAACGTCAGGCGCTGGTGCGCCGGCGGAATGTCCGGGTCTAGCGCAATGATGGTGCCCGATGCGGGCGCGGTGATGCGCGGCGGCGATGAGAAATTCAAGACTTTCAGGCCTTTTCCGCCCGTCCTGCCTGTGCTTTAAGCTACTGAATCCATAGCAAAGAGCGATTGTTCGGTGCCCTGGATGAACCATTCGCTGCGCGCCGCTTCAAACTGATTGCCAAACGCCGTGCGGACCTGCACCACGCCCGGCGGCGGGCCGGGCGCGCGGCTGGGTTCGGTTTGGTGCAGGTGGTTCATCAGCGCCGCCCAGACTGGCGCCGCGCCGCTGGCGTTGCCGACCCACACGCCAACGGTGTAGCGCTGCGAAAACCCCATCGCCCAGTTGTCGCGCATGTCCTTGCTGGTGCCGGTTTTCACCGCTGTCCAGAAGCGCGTCGCCAAAATGGAATCGGTGCCGAAGGTTCGGGCGCGCGCCAGCGGGTCGGCCAGGATGTTGCTGACGATGAAGGCGGCGCGCGGGTCAACAAGCACCACGACGGCGCCGTCCTCGACATGGCGGCCGCGCAGCTCGCGCAGGTGCTGCTGCAGCGTTTGCACGGCGAAGCGTTGCAGCGGGGCGCGCAGGGTGGACGTGATGGTTTCAGGATTCCAATTCGGAGAGCCCCCACCCCGACCCTAGCCCAGTGGGGGAGGGAGTGATTCAGGGAGGATCCTCTGGCGCTGCTGCCCCAGCGGAGGAGGGAGCAAGGCGGGAATCTCATGGCTGTTTTGCGCATGACTCCCTCCCCCTTTGGGGGAGGGCTGGGGTGGGGGCTGTCCCCGCACCACAAGCCGGCGCGCCAGATGCGGCGCTATCCCTTCTCTGGCATCAAAATCCCGGCGCTGCAGCGCGGCGGCCAGGGCAGCCTCGCGCTCGTCCAGCCCGTGCGCCGCCTTGCCGAACAGCGTGCGGCTGAGCGCATCAATGCCGACCAGCTCGCCGCGAAACGGCACCAGGTTCAGGTACGCCTCCAGGATCTGGTCCTTGCACCAGCGCTGCTCCAGCACCTGGGCGGCAAAGGGCTGACCGATTTTTTGCGTGATGTTGCGCCCGCTGTTGCTGGCGCGCAGGTCGTCGTACAGCAGCCCGGCCAGCTGTATGCTGAGCGTGGACGCGCCCCGCGTTTTGGTGTTCCACAGGTTGGCCCAGGCCGCACCGGACACCGCCCGCCAGTCCACGCCGCTGTATTCGTAAAACCGCTTGTCTTCACTCAGCACCAGCGCCGTGCGCAGCGCCGGCGAAATGTCGGCCAGGGCGACCCACTGGCCGCGCCGCACGCTGGCATCGGTTCGCACGCGCTGGAGCAGTTCGCCATGACGGTCCAGGATCAGGGAGTCGGACGGATGAAATTCCTGCTTTACTTGGTTAAAAGTGCCTGTAGCGCAGACGAGCAGGTCGCAATATGCTATTAAAAGTGTAGCAAATCAGCGTTTGATAAAAGAGGAGCCGTCAGGGCTGGTCAAGCGTGTCAATGCAGAACCGCACCGCATCGACGATGGGTTGCCGCGCTGCATTTGCGATGACGAGGCCAAACCTTCCAGATGGTCATCGCCTGCCGCTTGATGAGGGCAGGCTTTGGGCACAGAACAAGACAGCGCTGAAGTCATCACAGGGGACGTATGAAGGAAGCGAAATACTCACTTGATGAAATACCCGGCCACTTTCCAGCGGGTATCCCGGTCTTTCATGATCGTGACAGTTTCGATGGCGAGCGACTTGAATGCGAACTCGGTTTCGTACTGAATCAGCACATAATCACCGTCCGGAACGCCGGCCAGCGTGCGCGAGAAGGTGGCGGCCTTGAGCGTGCGCGACTTCACGCCGCCCAATGGTGAGCGGCTGGCTTGCAGCGCGCTTTCCCATTGGGGCTGGGTAACCGAGCTTTGCAGCAGGCTTGCTGCCTCGCGTCAGCTGCGCGCATGGTCGCCAGCGTCAGTCAGCGCCAGCCACTGGGTAGCGGCCACTTCAGCCCGGCTGAGCGGGCCGGATGGCAAGGCGACGGGTGCCTGCACAACCGGCGCGCCGACAGGCGCGGGCGTACTGGCCGGGTTAGCGGGGCTGACAGGCGTGGCGTGGGCGTTGCTCTCCTGGGCAAACAGCCCGGCGCAAAAAATGCTGGTGGCGGCAACGACCAATGCGGTAAGGAATTTCATGCAAGTTTCAGGTAGCGTTGGTCACAGCAGCGGCTCGGTATGGCCCGGCGCGCGGTTCAGCAGCTGGGTGCGCTGGTTGAGGCTGACCGAGCGGTAGCGCTCGTAGTGGCGCAGGATGTCGACGATGATTTCCTCGGTGCGCAGGTACTGGATGTCGTAGCCCTGGCGGCCGTCCTCGAAGAACGTCATCGGCTCGAACACCTGGTCGCGCTCGGTCTCGCGCGCCGCTTCGCGCACCATGAACACCGGCACTGCGCGGCTGACGGCCTTGACGCCATAGACAAAGTCGCGCAGCGTCGGGTCGGGAATCGTCAGGCGCAGCACGCCTTCGGCCAGGTCGTCCTCGTGCACGCTGGCGGCCACGCCGCGCTGGCCCAGCTCGCGCGCCACGTCGCGCATGGCCTGCAGCACGCCGGTCTGCATGAAGTTCAGCACGTCCTGGCGGGTCGACTGGTGCACGATCTGCTCCAGCCGCCGGCGCCAGTGCTGGCCGCTCCAGAAGTTGGTGGCCGGTGCCAGGTCTTGCGTCGAATGCGCCACGTCGGCCTGCAGGCCGCGCCAGAGGCCATAGCACAGCGCCAGCATGATGACGGCCACCGGCAGCGCGGCCACCAGCGTCATCGCCTGCAGTGCGCCCAGCCCGCCGGCCAGCAGCAGCACGGCGGCGGTCACGCCCAGCACCGCCGCCCAGAACAGGCGCTGCCAGATGGGCGAGCGCGGGTTGCCGCGCGAGGCAATCGCATCGACCACAAAGGCACCCGAGTCGGCCGAGGTGACAAAGAACACCCCGATCAGCAAAATCGCCAGCCACGACACCGTCGTCGTCAGCGGCAAAAAATCAAAAAAGCGGAACAGCAGCGCATCGACATTGCCCACGGTTTGCGCCAGCGCGCCCTGCGCCACATGGGTATCGATCCAGATGGCGCCATTGCCAAACGCCGTCATCCACAGCAGGTTGAAGGCGGTCGGCACCAGGAGCACACCGATGATGAACTGGCGAATGGTGCGGCCGCGCGAGATACGGGCAATGAACATGCCGACAAACGGCGACCAGGAAATCCACCACGCCCAGTACAAAATGGTCCAGCCGCCAAACCAGCCTTCGTCGCGCGTCGGTTCATAGACAAAGGTGCGCAGCGACATGTTGACCAGGCTGGACAGGTAGCCGCCAATGTTTTCGCTCAGCGCCTGAAACAAATACACCGTTGGCCCGGCAATGATGACAAAGCCCAGCAGCAGGAACGACAGCGACAAATTGAACTCGCTCAGGCGGCGCACGCCCTTGTCCAGCCCGCTGACCGCCGAGATGCCGGCCAGCAACACCACCACGAAGATGATGCCGATGCGAAAGGCGTTGGTCGTGGTGTCCCAGCCGCCCACCTTGTTCAGCCCGGCCGCCAGTTGCAGCGCGCCGTAGCCCAGCGTGGTGGCAATGCCGGCAATGGTGCCGACCAGCGCAAAGGCATCGACACCGTGGCCAATCGGGCCGTTGATGCGTTCCTTGAGCAGCGGGTACAGGCCCGAGCGCAGCGTCAGCGGCAGGTTGTAGCGAAAGCCGAAGTACGCCAGCACCAGGCCCATGGTGCCGTACACCGCCCAGGCGTGAAAGCCCCAGTGGAAAAACGTCACCTGCAGCGCCTCCCTGGCCGCTGCCGGCGTGCCGCCGATTTGCGTCGGCGGCTTGAGATAGTGCTGCAGCGGCTCGCCCACGCCAAAGTACATCAGGCCAATGCCCATGCCGGCGGCAAACAGCATGGCGGTCCAGGACAGGAAGTTGAACTCCGGCAGGGCGTCATCGGGGCCCAGCCGGATGTCACCAAAGCGGCTGGCCGCCACCATCAGCAAAAACACCAGGAACACCGTGACCGCGCTGGTATAGAACCAGTCGAAGTGGCTGACCACCCAACTTTGCGCGCCCGAGAAAAACAGGTCGGCGCGCTGCGGAAACATGCCGCAAAACACCAGCAGGCCGCCCAGCACCAAGAGCGCCGGCACCACGACCTGCGGCACCAGCGTGGTCAGCGGCGCGCGCTCCGGCGTGGGATAAGGGGATGTGATGCCGGGGGCAGTGGAAGAAGTGGAAGAAGTGGAAGAAGTGGAAGAAGGGTCTTGCATGCGGTGGACTCCTTGGGTGGGCTCGAAGGCAACCCGGCTTCAACGCCCTTGCGCAGCCGGGGCAAGCCTGATACGACAGGTGCAAGTGAATCGGGTCAGCGGCGCATCGTACGCCTTGCCCAGGTCCAGGCGTATCGGTCAATGACTATTTTTCTGCCTCCACCTTCATCCGCGCATTGGGCGCCTCGCCAAACATCTCGGGTGCATACAGCGCTTCGACGCGGCTGGGCGGCAGGGCGAAGCTGCCCACGTTGTTCAGGCGCACGGTGTAGTCCATCTTCACCACGCCCTTGGGCAGGAACTCGTAATAGCTGCGATAGGCCTCAAAACTGCGTTCCTCGAACGCCGGCCAGCCTGCGCCGGTCTTTTTCTCGCCGCGGGTGGCAATTTGCGAGTCGCGCCCCAGGCCATTGCCCAAAACCGTCGCGCCGCCGGGAATCGGGTTGCTGATGACGACCCAGCGCATGTCGGCCGAGGCGTTGACTTCCAGCGTGATGCGCAGCACGTCGCCGCGCGTGTACTGGCCTTTCACCGCCTGCTCTACCGGCGTGATGGGCCTGCTGATCTGGTAGCCGGCGTTGAACGAGGCCTTGAGCGGCGCGGTCGCCAGCGACTGCAGCGTGGGCCAGGGCTTGCCGCGGCTGTCGTGACCTGCAATGGGAAACTGACGGCATTGGCCAGCAGGCGGCCCGAGGCACCCTACAAGCCTGCGGGTAGTTCCAGCGTGAACCGGCCCAGTTCGGCAAAGAGGGGCTTGAAACGGAGGTCCGTGACCCGGCTGTCGCCATCGCCGGTGTCGGATTCAAAAGCCGGCCTGGATTCGCCGCCGGCAGACTTCAGGCGAATCGCCTCAGCCAGCTTGCGCGCCACCGGCGCATTAAAGCTCAGCCGCATCGGCCGGCGGCCTTGTCCAGGTTTTGCGATTTCAGCAGGGCGTCGCGTTCGGCGCCATCGATCAGCCGCAACGGCCCGTGCTCGCCCAGGCCTTCCACCGAACAGCAGACGTTTTGCTGCAGGCTGGCCAGCGTGCCTGGCCCGTTGAGTTGCAGCACGAAATACTGCGCTTCGTCGATGGTCTGGTAAGTGCCGGGGCCCAGATTTTGAATAATGGTCTGCCACTATTGAATTGATAGCTGCTTGTGCCCGTCAGTATTGCGGAAGAGGGAAATTTGAAGCCTGAAACGGCTGTGACGGTGCAGCGCACGTCTGGCGGCAGGTACTTGTCGAACTCATCAATCCATTCGCGGTTGCCGGTCCAGCGGCCTGCACCCTGAGCCGCCTGCGCATCGCTGCAGCGCACGGCAAGCGGGGCAGGGGCTTTCGGATCGCCGAAGTTGACCACCGCCTCGTCAAATCTGACAACGACCTGCCGGACCTGGGCGACAGCGCCAAGATGAGGATGGCTGGGATGCTGGCCACGTTGACTGCTTGTCTGGCGCTTGAGCGTGGTCTATTTCCGCCTGCTTCCCTAGCGCATATCTCATGAAAAAACCCCTGCCAATGTATTTCAGTCACCTCAGCGGCGCCCGTGCCCGCGTTCCCGGGCAGGCACCATGACGCGGCGCTGGGAACTCGATGCGCTTCGGGGCCTGATGCTGGTCCTGATGACCGTCACGCACCTGCCGACCCGGCTGAGCCCGCTGCTGGGGCAGCCCTTCGGCTATGTATCCGCCGCCGAGGGTTTGACCTGCTGTCGGCCTACATGGCGGGCATGGTGTATGGCCAGATGGCGAACCGCAAAGGCATCGACGCCATGCGACTGGCCTTCTGGCGGCGCGCGCGCAAGGTGTATGCCTGCCATGCCGCGATGCTGCTGTTCTTGTTCACGGTGATCGCCGCGGTCGGGCTGCGCATTGACGAGCCTGCCGTCAAGGACCTGATGTCGCACTACCTGGCGCATCCCATGACAGCGTTGCTGGCCGGCCTGTTGCTGGTCTACAAGCCGCCGCTGCTCGACATCCTGCCGGTGTACATCCTGTCCATGCTGGCCAGCCCGTGGGGGCTGGCGCATGGGCTGCGCGGCGGCTGGCGCTCGGTGATGGCCGCAAGCCTGGGTCTGTGGCTGCTGGCCCAGTTCGGCCTGGGCCATTGGGTTTACGACAGCACCGTGCGCCTCACCGGACTGGCCGTTCCGTTTGATGAAACCGGGGCGTTCGGCACGTTTTCCTGGCAGTTTTTATGGGTTCTGGGCTTGTGGATGGGTGCCAGCCGGACCGAGGCCGTGCCCGTGCCGTTTGTTTTTCCGCGCTGGGCCATGGCGCTGGCAGTACTGGTGGCCGTGACCTGCCTGGTGTGGCGGCATGCGGTCGGACAAACCCCTTTTTTGTCGAACGCCGGCCTGAACCTGTTGTTCGACAAATGGCTGCTGGCACCGTTTCGCCTGCTCGACCTGTTGGCGCTGATGCTGGTCACGATCCGCTTCGGGCCCGTGTTCATGCAGCACATTCCGCGCCTGCCTGCACAGGAAACGCTGGGCGTGGCGTCACTGCCGGTGTTTTGCGCGCCAATCCGGCCACCCGTCCCGTGGGGCTGGATGCGCTGGTGTTGGCTGCCAGCTTTGCCGCGCTGTATGGCGTCGCCAGGCTTTCCCTGTGGCTCGATGCGCGCCACGCCGTTGACAAACCTAGCGGCCCACTGCCGCAGACGCATGCTGGGGATTCGGGTCCGTCTGCGCCGCCGCCGCAGCCGGCGCCACAGACAGATCAGCCGCAATCACTGATTGCCAGAGCCAGTAGCCCGCTTCATTCAGGTGCAGCTGGTCGGCCAGGAAAAGCTCGGGTCGCGGCAGGCCGTCGGCCGCGAGCATGGGATTGAAAATATCAATGTAGCGCGCGTTCGGCACGGTCTGCACATAGCCGGCCATCAAGGTGTTGGTTTGCCTGATCCGGGGAAGCAGCGCCTGCCGCAAGGGGCTGGGCTTGATCGAGATGTAGCTGATGCGGGTGTCTGGCAGTTCGGCCCGCACGCTGTGCACGAAATTGGCAAAACTGCGCAGCACGGCGTCGGGCGTGCGTCCCTCGGTCAGGTCGTTGTCGCCTGCATACACCATGACATGCCGGGGCTTGTACTGGATCACCAGTTCGCGCACCAGCGCATTGCAGTCGCGCATGGTCGAGCCGCCAAAACCCCGGTTGAGCAGGACGGGCAGTTGCCGGAAATCCTGCGACATGCTGGACCACAGCCGAATTGTCGAGCTGCCGACGAACAGCACGCCATCGCTGGCCGGGCGCTGCTGCCTGTCGGCCAGGGCAAAAGCATCCAGGCTGGACTGCCAGCGGGTCAAGGCCGGCGAGGGCGCAGGCGCGGCAGGCTGTGCCTGCATGCTGTAAGCCTGCAGGCCGGAGAGCAAAGGGATTTCAGCGTGTGCCGACAAGGCGGCGCCCCCGGCAACTGCCACAAACGGCAGAAGTGCCCATCGATGAACAAGGGAACGGCAGCGTTGCAGGGCAAGACGTGAATCAGGTGTCATGGGCATTCAAGAATGGGTTTTTGGCCAACAAGCTTGGTGCTGCTGCGCAATCAGGCGTTCTTGCGAGGATTGCACAGACCGGGTGATCGATTCGCCAGGCCAAAAGGCGAATGAAGAGCGCCGGATAATACCTTTTCAGCCGTCAATGCACGTACAAAAGTGCACGGTGTCCACGTAAGTAGCCTGTTTTTGTGGCTCCTGCACCGCATGGTTGTGCATGCCGCCATCAAGGCATCCGCTGGACAAAGTCGGACCGACGCCCGCTTTGCCGCTGGAATGCCGTCAGCCGTCAGCCCAGGTCCACCGGCACGAAAATCCGGCTGTCGCCGCGCAAGATCAGCAGCGCGACCGATTTTTGCGATTTCGCCACGGCGCTACGCACCTGGTCGATGCTTTTCACCGGAATGCCGTTGATCGACAGCAGCACGTCGCCCGCCTGCACGCCGGCCAGGGCCGCCGGTCCGCTGGCCTGCTGCACCACCAGTCCGCTGTCGGTGCCGGCCTGCTGCTGCTCGTCGGGCTGCAGCGGACGCAGTGCCAGTCCCAGTTTTCCCTGGCCGGGTGCGTCCTTCCTGCTGGCAACCTGCGCGGCCTTGTCATCGGCATTGGCCAGCCGTGCGGTGAGTTCCTTGGCCGCACCCTGGCGCCAGACATTGAGCCTGACGCTGTCGCCGGGCGCGGCCAGGCCGATCACCGCCGGCAGGTCGCCCGACGACACGATGGGCTGGCCGTTGACCTGGCGGATCACATCGCCCGGTTGCAGGCCCGCCTTTTCGGCCGGGCTGCCTTTCTCGACCATGGACACCAACGCGCCTTCTGGCTTGTCGAGCTTGAAGGAGTCGGCAAAGGCCTGGTTGACCTCCTGCACCGCCACGCCCAGCCGGGCATGCTCGACCTTGCCGGTGGCAACGATCTGGTTCTTGATCTTGTTCGCGATGTCGATCGGAATGGCAAACGACACACCCTGGTAGCCGCCGCTGCGGGTGTAGATTTGCGAGTTGATGCCGACCACTTCGCCGCGCGCGTTGAACAGCGGGCCGCCCGAGTTGCCGGGGTTGATGGCGACATCGGTCTGGATGAAAGGCACGGCGCTGTCGTCGGGCAGTGAGCGACCCTTGGCGCTGACGACGCCGGCGGTCACGGTGTTTTCAAAACCGAAGGGCGAGCCGATGGCCAGCACCCATTCGCCGACTTTCAGCTCGCTGGTCTTGCCCAGCTTGGCGACGGGCAGGTTGCTGGCCGCGATCTTCAGCACGGCAATGTCGGTCTTGGTATCGGCGCCCAGCACCTTGGCGCGGAACTCGCGCCGGTCGGTCAGCTTGACGGTGACTTCCCTGGCGCCGCGCACCACATGTGCATTGGTCAGGATGATGCCGTCGTCGCTGACGATGAAGCCCGATCCCTGGCCGCGCGTCGGCATTTCCTGCTGTGCGCCGGGTCCGCCCCGGTTTGCGCCCGGGTGCCCCTGGCCCTGCTGGAAGCGGCGCAACAATTCGCCCAGCGGGCCGCTGAGTTGGGGGTCGTCCTGCGCTTCGTCGCCGCCGTCCTGCGCCAGTGGCGAGTCGTTGGACACCTGGGTGGTGCCGGTGACGCTGATGTTCACCACCGACGGGCCGTAGCGCTCGGTGATTTGCGAAAAGTCGGGCAGGGCCACAGGTGTGGCCCCAGGGCCTGCGGCAACGAAGGCGGGCGGCGAGACGGCGGCGCTGGCTGGCGTTTGCAGCGCATTGAACGCGCCGACCCCGGCGCCGCCGATGGCGCCAGCGGCCAGCAGTGCGGCAACCAGGCGGGTATTGCTTGAAACGGCTGATGTCATGAAAAAGCTCCTGTCGGGTAAGGCACGCGTTGGTGCCGATGCAGACAAGTATCAGGACGCAGGCTTAGGCGAAACTTAAAGTTGATCCACGTGGCGAGGTGCAGCCGGCGCAAATCGCACCTCGACCTTCAGGCCGCCCAGGCGCGCCGATTCGCCCAGCGCCAGCACCGCGCCGTGCCGGTCGGCAATCGCCTTGACGATGGCCAGCCCCAGGCCGCTGCCGGTTTGCTGCGCCGTGTCGCTGACCCGAAAGAAGCGGTCAAACACGCGCGGGCGGAGTTCTGGCGCAATGCCCGGTCCGCTGTCTTCGACCGTCAGCACCGGGCTGCCGTCCACCAGCGCCAGCGACATATCGACCTGGCCGCCCGGCGGCGTGTACTTGACGGCGTTTTCCAGCAGGTTGCGCAGCAGGATGCGCAGCGCCTCCTTCTGGCCGCTGACGGGCGGCACGGCTTGAGCGGAAGCGTCTTCGGCCAGCCCCAGGTCGATGTGCCCGAGCCGGGCCTGCGGCAGGGTGTCGGCCACGGCCAGTTGCACCACCTGCTGCAGATCGACCGGCTGGGTGCCGCTGGCCGGGGCCGGGCCAGCTTCCTCGCGCGCCAGCAGCAGCAGTTGCTCGACGCCCCGGATGGCCCGGTCCAGCCCCAGGTTCAGGCGCGCCACGGCGGCCTCGCGCGCGGCCCGGTCACCGTCCACGCGGCGCAAGGTTTGCGCCTGCAGCTTGAGCGCCGTCAGCGGCGAGCGCAACTCATGCGCGGCATCGGCGACAAAGTTTTTCTGCGCCTCGAAGGCATGGCGCACCCGGCCGAACAGCAGGTTGAGTTCATCGACCAGCGGCCGCACCTCGTCGGGCAGGCCAGCGCCCTGCAAGGGCGAAAAATCGTCGGCGGCGCGGCTGGCGACGGCCTGGCGGGTGCGTTCGATGGGCGCCAGCGAGCGCTTGATGATCCACCAGACCGCCAGCATCAACAGCGGCGTGAGCCAGGCAAACGGCAGCACGGCACGCAGCGCCAGCGCCCGCGCCCGGGCGGTGCGCGCGCTCAGGTCCTGGGCGATCTGCACGGTCTGCAAGGGCGTTTGCAGCGTGTATACCCGGTAGCGGTTGCCGTGTGCCTCGACATCCGAAAACCCCAGCACCGCGCGCGGCGGCAGCGCCGAGCGGGTGGAGCGGAAAATCTGCGTGCCGTCCTGGCCCCAGATTTGCACGAACAGGTCGTAGGCCGAATCTTCTTCAACCCCGGCCTGGGGCAGCCCGAGCGGAATGCCGCCGCGCAGCGAGCGCGCCATCTGCTGCAAATGGTCGTCGAACAATGCATCGGCCTGGCGCAGCGCGCCGCGGTAGGCGGTGACGGCCTGCAGCACGGCGGCCAGCAAGATCGCCACCAGCACGAACCACAGCAGGCGCCGCTTGAGGGAATGCGCCCCCACGCTTGCCGCTTCGCGTGCTGCACTGCCCCCCGGGGGGGCTGGCCTTGCCTGGGGCGGCCCGGCGCTGCGGCCGTCATGCGCCGTTTTCATTCCCGGGGCACCACGTAGCCCAGGCCGCGAACGTTCTGGATGAAGTCGTTGCCGAGTTTCTTGCGAAGGCCGTGGACATACACCTCGACCGCGTTGCTGCTGATGTCGTCCTTCCAGCTGAACAGCTTTTCCTCCAGCTGGGCGCGGGACAGCACCGCGCCGGGCCGGGCAATCAGCGCTTCCAGCACCGCCCATTCGCGCGCCGACAGCAAGATCGGCTGGCCGTGGACCGTGGCTTCGCGCGTTGCCGGGTTCAGGCTGACGCCCTTGTGCGCAAACACCGGCTCGCCCCGGCCGGCACTGCGGCGCAGCAGCGCGCGGATGCGCGCCAGCAACTCGTCGATGTCATAGGGCTTGAGCACGTAGTCGTCGGCGCCGGCATCCAGCCCGGCAATGCGCTCGGCCACGCCGTCGCGCGCCGTGGCCACCAGCACCGGCACGGTGGCGCGGCGCTGGCGCAGGGCGCGCAGCACGTCCAGGCCGTCGCGCTGGGGCAGACCCAGGTCGAGCAGCACCAGGTCGTACTGCTCGCTGCGCAGCGCCGCGTCGGCCATGACGCCGTCACGAACCCAGTCCACGGCATAGTGCTCGGCGCGCAGCACCTGCAGCACGGCCTCGCCGATCATGGCGTCGTCTTCAACCAGCAATAAGCGCATGGGGTTTTCCTTGAAGTGGCATACACAGTCTGATGCGTACAGCTTAGACGGGACTTAAAACGCGCGCGCTGGCGGCCAGCGTGCAGCGCGGCGCGAGAATGCTGATTGATCGCTCCTGTTTTCATAGCTAAAAGCGTAGATGGAGCATGCGCTACAGGCCAAAAGTGTTTGAAATGACATCGGTTTCAAGCCGCGCTCAGTCGCCGTTTCGCCGCCACACGAGTCCCAGCGCACTGACCTTTTGCCAGGTCGTGGCGCGCTCGTCGGCCAGCACGTCCAGAAAATCCGACAGCCGCTTGGACTTGGCCATGGTGTAGAACGTCAGCACCAGCGCCAGCACAAAGACGAGGGCAAAAATCCACAGCCTGCGGCCCATCGGGGCGTCTGCCTCGGCCAGCAGGTTCATGCCCAGGAAACCCGTCGTCACCGTCCCGATCAGGCCGAAGATCGTCACCACCGTCAGCCGCACCACGGTGTTGGCCTGGCGGCGCAGGCTGTCGGCATCCAGATAATTGTTCATCTCGCCAATGCGCTCCTTGACCTCCTGGTACAAAGAATGGACCTCCAGATGGCCGGCGCACAGGCGAAACAGCGCGCGCACCTGGCCCTGCTCGGAAATGTCATGGAACCAGTAGCGGTGCGTGAAGCGCAAAAACCCGGCAAAGCTGTCGCGTATCGTGCGCTTGAAGGCGCGCACGCTGGGCGCGTCGGCAATGTCCAGGTTCTTCAGCGCCTCGGCCAAGCGGTCCGAGAACATCAACAGCGCCGCCTTCTGGAAATGCGCAATCAGGAACAGCAAAAAATGCTGGTGCCGGAACTGCGCCAGCACGCCGCGTTCGGGACAGACGAAAAACGCGCTGTTCGCATCGCCCAGCACCAAAAAGTTATGACCGCTGCACAAATAGCGCGTGTGAGGCGCCGCGCCGCCTTCGCCCCAGAAGCGGTCGTAGCAAAAGCGCCTTTCAAAGTCGCCCGGCTCGGCTTCGGCGTAAGGCGTGCGGGTGTCAAGGTTGGCGTCGGGCGGCCCGAGCACCAGTGCCAGGCGGATGAAGTCGCTGCGGCTCACGTCGCGCGGACGGTCCACCGCCAGAAAGGCCAGCTGCGGCATCCGGTAGTACTCGATCTGCCGGTAGCGCAGGCTCCCGGCCTTGCCGGAATGGTCGCCCACCAGCGGTTCAAGCAGCCAGGCCCAGTGCGCGGCCACACGCGGCGCGCGGTGCTGGCTGACATGCGCCATGAACACCTCGCGCTGGCTGGCGTCCGACTGCGCCAGCACCTCGCCGTCGTGGCCCAGCCATTCGGCGCTGAGCAGGCAGTGCTGGGCGTTGCCGTTGGCGTCCCAGCTGGCCGGGTAGCCCCGGCCAAAGCGGTACAGCAGGTCTTGCGCCTGCACCAGCGTCAGGTCGCTGGCGCTGACCTCGACATTGAGCAGCACCAGGTCCAGGTCGAGAAAAAAGTACAGATCAACATGGGCGATGTCGAGCATGACCGGCGCCGCGCCCGGATGCGTCACGGCGCGCAGGGCCTTGACATCGCTGCGGCGAAACACCCGCATCGGCGAGCCCGCCGTTGCTCCCGTGCCGCTCGGGCTGCGCCCCTCGCCGTACAAAAACCGCTGCACATAAGGCAAAAAGCTGACAAATTCGTTGTAGTGGCGCTCGTGAAAGCGGCCGCTGCCCGGGCTGTATTCATCGACCACCTCCTGCCAGGGCGACGCCTCGCCCATGTTTGCCAGCAGTTCCCAGGGCTTGGCATGCCGGCCTTCGGAGCCGCGCACCGGCATCAGGCGCAAGGGCCAGAGCAGGGCTTGCCGGAACTGCCTGACGCAGACGGGAGGGAATTCAGTGGGCATCGGAAGTCGCCTTGCATGGACAGGGGGGCAAAGTGTATGGGACCGGGGGAGGGCGCCGCTTGAAAGGGCCGTTGGAATCTTGCCTGGAATAAAGAGGCACGAAAATCGTCATCAGACGATGCTAATATAAATGCTTTCTGTCATTTTTCAACGACCTCAAGGAGCCACCCTGATGCGAACCACACTGGCCCTGGATGACGAATTGCTGGCAAAGGCCGAGAGCTACACCGGACTGAAAGAGAAATCGGCTCTGGTGCGTGAAGCGCTGAAAGCCCTGATCGAGCGCGAGAGTGCGCGCCGGCTGGCCTTGCTGGGCGGCACCGAGCCTTTGCTCCAGCCGATTCCCCGCCGTCAAGGGCAAGACTGAATCCGTATGGTGTTGGTGGACACCTCTGTGTGGGTTGCGCATTTGCGGCGCGGCAACAGCGAACTGGCGGGTCTGCTCCAACGTGGGCAGGTACTGTCGCATCCTTTCGTTCTGGGAGAGCTCGCCCTGGGCAGCTTGCAGCAGCGCGCCACGATCTTGGACGCCCTGCAAAACCTGTCGCTGGCATGCGTGGCCAGCACAGAGGAAGTGATCGGTTTTATAGGTTCTCATGCGTTGCACGGGCTGGGCATTGGCTATGTCGAGGCGTGTTTGCTGGCCAGTGCGCGCCTGACGCAGGGCTGCGTGCTGTGGACGCTGGACAAGCGCCTGGCGGCTGCTGCTCAGCGCCTGGGTGTGGCGGCTGGCTTGCCGCATTGAAGGGCAGGTTTTTCAGTCGATGGACGGGATCTGTCCTTCATGTCTGCGACCCCTCAAGCCTTTGATACCAGTCGGCATACGGCGTATTTTTACCAGGTGCCGGTTGAAATCCTTGGCACCATCGGTCCACCAGACCGGGCCGCGTTCCCCCGGCGCAATTTTTGCGGCGTTGACTTCGGCCCGGGCTTGCGCAAGCCTGGCTGCGTCATGGGCATCAAGCGCAGTCTTCACCGCGCGCCGGGCGTTCATGAGTTGCTGCACCAGCGCGCCGCGTGCTTCATCAGGCAGGGCGGGATGGGTGGCTCGCCACAGCCGGCCGCGAACGACGAAGTAGCGCAAATCGGGGGGTGTGGATGGGCTCATGAAGGCTTCACTGACAAACGCTTCTTCATGCGGGATTCAAGCACCGGCTGACGACGCACTCAGCGGTTTAAGTTTCGTCACAGGCTTGCCGATGACTGGGCTGGAGATGAACAAACCTGTGGGCATTGGAGCAGGTGAGGGAATTGAGGCGAAAGAACTGGACGGGAGATAAACAGTTGAGGTCTGACCGCATTCCCATGCACGTCAAGGCGCAGCGTGACCTGCGTCTTGGCGGCACTGCCCGGCGGGCGGCCATGGCCGGCCTTCGGCCAGGACCTCGCGGCACTTGGCTACTTGGGGCAATCATTGGGAACAAGCATCGTTCGCCCGGAAAGCAGGCCAAGCGACACCTCGGAGGGCGAAATCTTCTGCATTGCGCCAGTTACCGGCGAAAGCAGCGGGCACCGGCCGGTTTCGACAAGGCGGCCGTTCTCCAGCCCGACGATTCGAAGTTGCAGGCGAGTTGCGTCAGGCACCAGCAGGCGTGTCTTGCCGGCAATCAAAAATGGCATCGACAAAGCCAATTCCTGCGTTCGGTACACATGATTCGAGAGCCCGTCAAGCGCCGAGATCTCGACGAGAGCCTCGCCTTGCCTCCGATAAACCTTCAGCGTGCCGCCGATGTGCGGCGTCATGACCGCGGCGATCTCCGCACGCCCGTCGCCGTCCAGGTCGGCGACGCCGACCGGATTCAGCCAGCGCATCGGCGTCCCGATCGGTGGAGATTGCGCGCTTATCTCAAGGCGGCCCGCGCGCAATCGAAGCATCATCAGCCGCGCGCCGGTGGCGCGGTTGCTGACAACAGCAAGAATCTCTTCCGGCTCATTGGCCGCCAGCCTGACGATTCGCGGCGTCAGATCCTCGAATACTTCGTTCTCCGGCAATTCGAACATCAGGCGCCGCCCCGCATCGGTCGTCGCCGTCACGCGGGCGTATTCATGCGGCCGGCCAAGCGCGAAATGCCCGTACCGTTCAACAGGCACTGCGAAGTCTGCATTGGCGATCCTTTCGGCGATGGCATTTGGCGCGGTGAGCGCGAATGCGATGGCTAAAACCAGTCGTTTAAAAAAGTCCATGGTGTTTTTGGGGATGGGGCTAACGTATGGAGTTCGGCGGTTGCGTAGCAGTGCGATGCCACGCCGGATTAGCACCTTGGGGCCGGAACAAGCATTCGTGGCGCCACCCGAAAGTGAAAAGCCAGGCAGCGCTGCTACTATGGAAAGCATAGCTGGAAGCGCAGGCAGAGCGTGCGCTACCGGCACCCTGGGCGTGAACTTTGGCATGGATGACCGTGTGAACCCAACGTTTGAGTTCAGCGGCTGCCGAAGGCAGTGCGCTGCAGCGAAGGGTTAGGCAACTGTGCCTCGCGAAAGCACAAAGTCATTTTGCATTTCACAGCCAGCGCTGTACTGCCTCAGCTGTGTCAGTCGGCTTGGTGTTGAAGCACAGCTTGGCTTGAGGAGCGTGCGCGTGCACGACGTTTATCAACTTTTCAAACAATAGGAAGTTTCCTGCGATCGTTCGAACGCCGGCCCCGATGAGGATGCAATCGAACCGCTTCTGCTCCAGTTGGTCTCGAACAACTGCCTCAGCAGTTTCGCCAAAATCGGTCAAGCACATTTGCACGTCGTAGCCGCGGTCAGTCAAGCTGTCTTCAGAGGCTTTGAGGCCGGCCAATACCTTCGCCGCGTCCATGCCAGGATAAGCCGCGTAGTCGGGATCGGAGAAATCAATGAGTGTTGGTTGCAAGCCAATCACCAGGACACTTTTCTTGTCTGCCATATATTTCTCCAATTAGTCTGTGCTTGACGGAAAGCAAGCAGGGTAATGATTGTGTACGGGGAGCGGGTGAATGAGCGTGGCATTTTTTCAGCTGCCCAACGTTTGACATGAGCTGAGGACAACAGCAAGCGAAGCTTGATGTTGGCTGTCCGCTTGATAAAAGGGTTAGGTTCCGTTATTTCGTAGCAGCCAATAGGCCACACCCACTGCGCAAAGTAGCCAAATACCCACGATGAAGACTGCAGCGGTTCGGCTGCGTGGGCGATCAAGTACCTCGGCAGCCTTTACGCGAGACGACTCAAGGATGTGCGGCGGCAAGAGCCGAATAACGATCATGAGACCGAGCGGAACAATGAGCAGGTCATCAAGATAGCCAAGAACCGGAATGAAGTCGGGTATGAGATCAATGGGGCTGAGCGCATACGCTGCTACTGCAATTGCCAACACGCGAACCCAAAGTGGAGTTTCCGGGTCACGGGCTGCGAAATAGACCGCCACCACATCGCGTTTGATGCCGCGGGCCCAATCTTTGGCTGTGGCGAGAAGTGGCATAGAGACCTAACGTAAATTGGTGCCGGAACAAGCACGCGTGGCACAACCCGAAAGTGAAAAGCGCTATAGCGTGCCACTATGAAAAGCATAGCGGTATGCGCAGGAAGAACGTGCGCTAGCGGCACTTTTGGCATGAAGATTGGCATGGGGCGTTTCTGCAAACCTAACACTTGAATTAAGCCGACCCTCGAAGCGGGTTCGGCTTGAATGAATTGTTAGGTGCCACCCCGACGTTGTTGAAGGTCGCCATATAAGCGCTCCAGTGACTGTCGTGTCGATTGACTAACAGGGTTATTTGCCAATTGCAGGTCGATGTAACCAAGAACACTGTCAGTTTCATCCGCTGAGATCGATCTGACCAGTGCTTTTGACAATGCTTCGTCAATAAATACGGTGGCTTGCCCGCTTATGCGACCACTCTTGATCAGTGAAATAGCTCGTTTAAGGTCGCTCATAGTGCATTAAAGGGCGCATGCAACATCTAAAACCCTTTTCTCGATGTTTCCGCGTTCTGGCGTGTAATAGGTCCGATCGTACGGATTGACATAGTTCCGCTCTTCATCCTTATGGCCAGCGTTGTATTTATATGTGTGAATCTGGCTTACGTTCAAGTTCTGGCAGTTGACCTTGAACAGCACTTCCGTAAAGTCTTTTGGAAAAGATGCATCATTCCTATGATCTGCCATCGTCAGGATGGAGATCATGGTTTTATTCTCATTTGGTTTTACAGAGTCTGCGTCGTAGTAGAAGACCGTATTGCTCGGGGTTCTAGCAAGTCTTACCCATGACTGGGAGAAGGCGCTTGATGGTAGTGCTATGCAGATGAGTGCAGGAATGAGCAGATGAATTTTCATGAATGAAACCGTCTGTGAAATGGATGAGCGGCGAACATTGTCTCGTGGCATCTAACGTTTGAATTCAGTGGGCGGCGAAGCCGATCCACTGCAATGCCGGGTTAGGACCTTGGTGCTGGAATAAGCATTCGTGGTGCAACGCGGAGGTAAAAAGCGCGGCAGCGCCGGTGCTACGGTAAGCATAGCTGGAAGCACAAACAGGGCGTGCGCTAGAGGCACATTTGGCGCAAGTTTCGGCATAGGGCGTTTCTGCAAACCTAACTAAAGTTAGAGGCTTTTATCGAAATTCGAGACCATCCGGGCCTGCATCGGATTCGTGATTAGCGCAGGCGTTCCGAAAGAAAACTCAGGATACGCTCGACCGCCTCATGCGTCGGCTCGCCCGCGCGATCAATGAGGCCGATGGTCAGCACACTGTGCGGCGGCTCGGGCTGAGGCTTTGCCGACGCGGCCGGAAGCTCAATTCCCTCGAAAGCGTCACCGAGCTCGCGGCGCAGAGTCGCAAAGCGCGGCGCTCTGCAGAACATCGAGTCGCCGTGAAAACGCACCCCCAGCACCTTCAGCCCATCCTCGGCGGATCGACGTCGTGCATTGGCGAATGTCTCGGGCGTCACGTGTACTGCGGCAGCCTTGGCGCGGGTGATTGGAAGCGGGAACGACGGATGCCCCATGACGGGCGCCAGCACCCATGGATCGAGGGTGAGCGTGAGCGCAAAGTTGCCGGTAACGCACATGCCGATTGCACCGATGCCGCGGCCGCCCATTTGCTCGTGAATATGGCGACCTAGTGCGCGCAGCCAGTCCGCTATCGGGCTCGATCGATTTTCGGCGAGTACATGGAATTCGCGGTTAACGCAGCAGAGTTTCAAGAGCTCAGGTACGCGGTTGAGCGGCGACGTCTTCACCCCGACGGGGCCGAACATTCTCGGCATGAACACGGTGAAACCTGCGTCCGAGACGCGCCGGGCAAAGTGCGCCACCTCGACGGAGATCCCCGGCACCTCGTGCATGATCAGGACGGCGGGACCTTCACCTTTTCGGTACACGCATCGCTCGCGTTCCTGATGAGTGAACGAGAACGTCGAGAAATCTTTCAGCAGGTCCATGAGGGTAGTCCAATGCGCTGGCAGCCAAAAACCGAGTGGTCTACCAGCATCTTAATCCTCGGGGCTGTCTCGTGGTAATCCAAGGCGTGTGAAGCGACCGGGGGTCAAGGTGCTGAATTACGGTCCGTGTGAAAGCGCCTGGATATGAAGCAGCTCTTCCCACGGGGATCTTTCAAGCCGGGGTACACGCACAACATCTGGCATTCGACCCTGGTCACCAAAGGTAGATGTGCGTGCCCGGGAAGGATCTGCATTGGTGAAATCTAACATTGAATTTCCGTGGTCGAGAAGCAATCCACTGCAATGCTGAGTATTCCGGACCAACGTGACCGGTGATTCCGGGATCGTGACCGACGTTCCGGTGAACGTGACCGGGAGGATTCCGGCAACGTGACCGCT
>NZ_JADOVE010000010.1:0-145329 GCF_015752225.1 Polaromonas sp. CG_9.11 | reverse complement strand
CTGCAACTCGGCTCTTTCCTGCTCTGACAAGGTGACTTTGTAATGTTCCATTCCCCATTGTCCACGTCAAATTTCTCATGACGCGACACTAGGCGCCTGCGTTGATCAACACTGCGCCCAAGCCGTCAGCGTAGCCTTGGTGAATGCGCTCGCACATCGCGCCTTCGCTCTTGGTCTGAAAGGCCTCGATCGTGGCGCCGAGTTCCTGAGCCAGGGTGCTAAGGCCGGCATTGATTTCATCCAGCGTGATGGTGCCGAACTGCTTGGGGTCGAGCTTATCGTCACGGCTTAGCGGGCCATCCACCCTCTTCGACAGCCCTGTCGCCGTTACCGCACCAAACGTGCTCAGAAAATAGTCAGCGCGCAACTCCGGTTCGGAATTTTTCATTCCGGTACCCCTGAAATCTTTAGACTATCAAAATCTTCTGCGCTGCGTAAAGTCCGTTAAATTATTCCCACTCGATGGTTGCAGGCGGCTTGCTGCTGACATCGTAAGTGACGCGATTGATGCCGCGCACTTCATTGATGATGCGGCCGGAAACCTTTTTGAGCAGTGGATAGGGCAGCTCGGCCCAGTCGGCCGTCATGAAGTCGCTGGTTTGCACGGCGCGCAGTGCCACCACATACTCATACGTACGCCCATCTCCCATCACACCGACGCTTTTCACTGGCAAAAATACCGTGAAGGCCTGGCTGGTGAGGTCGTACCACGTCTTGCCGGTTTCCGCATCCTTGAAATTTCGCAACTCTTCGATGAAGATGGCGTCGGCACGCCGCAGCAGATCGGCATAGTTCTTCTTGACTTCACCCAGGATACGCACGCCCAGCCCCGGCCCCGGGAAGGGATGGCGATACACCATGTCGTGCGGCAGGCCCAGAGCCACGCCCAGCTCGCGCACCTCGTCCTTGAACAGTTCACGCAGCGGTTCAAGCAGCTTCAGGCCCAACTGCTCGGGCAGACCACCGACGTTGTGATGGCTCTTAATGGTGACGGCTTTCTTGCTCTTGGCGCCTCCCGACTCGATCACGTCCGGGTAAATGGTTCCCTGGGCCAGCCATTTCGCACCCTTGTAGGCGCCGTCCAGCCCCGCCTTGAGCCGGGCGGCTTCTGCCTTGAACACCTCTACAAACTCACGTCCGATGATCTTTCGTTTGGCTTCAGGGTCGCTGACGCCGGCAAGGTGGCCCAGGAACTGGTCGGCGGCATCGACGCGAATCACCTTGGCATGTAGCTTGCCTACAAACATCTCCATCACCATATCACCCTCGTTCTGCCGCAGCAGGCCGTGGTCGACAAACACGCAGGTGAGCTGGTCGCCGATGGCACGGTGAATCAGCGCAGCAGCCACCGAGGAATCGACGCCGCCCGACAAGCCCAGAATGACCTCCTCATCGCCGACCTGCTGGCGGATTTTTTCGACCGCCTCGGCGATGTAGTCGCCCATGACCCAGTCAGGACGGGTACCGCAAACGTCCAGCACAAAGCGGTTGAGGATGGCGGCGCCCTGCTTGGTGTGCGTGACTTCAGGATGAAACTGCAGACCGTAAAAATGCCTTTCCTCGTCCGCGATGCCGGCAATCGGGCAACTGGAGGTAGAGGCCATGAGCTTGAAGCCTGGCGGCATTTCAGTCACCTTGTCGCCATGGCTCATCCAGACCGTGAGCATGCCCTGCCCTTCAGGCGTGGTGAAGTCCGCGATGTCCTTGAGCAAAGCCGTGTGGCCGCGCGCCCGGACATCGGCATGTCCGAATTCGCGTTTGTGGCCGCCCTCGACCTTGCCGCCCAGCTGATGCGCCATGGCCTGCATGCCGTAGCAGATGCCCAGCACCGGAATACCCAGCCCAAACACCGACTGCGGTGCCTTGTCGGTAGCTTCTTCATAAATGCTGGCGTGGCTGCCCGACAAGATGATGCCCTTGAGGTTGCCGTCCTTGGCATAATCGCGAAGCCAGTCGTCGGTCACATCGCAGGGATGGACTTCGCAGAAAACATGGGCTTCGCGGACCCGGCGTGCGATCAGTTGGGTGACCTGTGAGCCAAAATCGAGAATGAGAATTTTTTGGTGCTGCATGAAAAACGCCTCGGGCGAAAAGTTCAGTCAAAAAAAGAAAAAGGGCGTCTGCCTCCAGACGCCCAGCATGCGTGGAACAAGCTTCAGTCAGCGCGGTAGTTCGGCGCTTCCTTGGTGATCTGCACGTCATGCACATGACTTTCGCGGATGCCTGCGGAAGTGATCTCGACAAACTCGGAGTGGTTGTGCATTTGCTCGATCGTGGCGCAGCCGCAGTAGCCCATGCTGGCGCGCAATCCACCGGCCATCTGGTAAATGATGGCGACCATCGAGCCTTTGTAAGGAACGCGGCCTTCGATGCCCTCGGGCACCAGCTTGTCGGCATTCGGGTTGCCGGTGCTGGACTCCTGGAAGTAACGGTCGGCGCTACCCTGCTGCATGGCGCCAATGCTGCCCATGCCGCGGTAGCTCTTGTAGCTTCTTCCCTGGAACAGGATGACTTCGCCGGGCGCCTCTTCGGTGCCGGCAAACATGCCCCCCATCATGACCGTGCCAGCGCCAGCCGCGATGGCCTTGGCAATGTCGCCGCTGTAGCGAATGCCGCCGTCGGCAATCAGGGGAACGCCGGAGCCGCGCAAGGCGGTCGCGACGCTGTCGATGGCCATGATCTGCGGCACGCCAACGCCCGCGACGATGCGGGTGGTGCAGATGCTGCCCGGACCAATGCCAACCTTGACCGCATCCGCGCCAGCCTCGACCAGCGCCAGTGCAGCCGCACCAGTGGCAATGTTGCCACCGATCACGTCAATATGCGGATAGTTCTGCTTGACCCAGCGTACCCGGTCAATCACGCCTTTGCTGTGGCCGTGCGCGGTGTCCACGACGATGGCGTCGACGCCGGCACGGACCAGTGCCTCGACACGCTCCTCGGTCCCCTCGCCCACGCCGACAGCCGCACCCACGCGCAGCTTGCCATGCAGGTCGCGGGCGGCATTCGGAAAGGTAGTCTGCTTGGTGATGTCCTTGACAGTGATCAGGCCCTTGAGCTCGAACTCGTCATTGATCAGCAGTACGCGCTCCAGGCGGTGCTTGTTCAGCAGCGCCTTGGCGTCGGCCAGCGTGGCCGTGTCGGGCATGGTGATCAGGCGAGCGCGCGGCGTCATGATGGTGCTGACCGGCACATCCATGCGCGACTCGAAGCGCATGTCGCGCCCGGTCACGATGCCGACCACCTTGCCACCATCAATCACCGGAAAGCCGGAAATGCCGAGTTGTTCACTCAGTGCCATCACCTGCCGCACCGTGTGCGTCGGGGTGATGACAACCGGGTCGCGCAATACGCCACTTTCGTAGCGCTTGACGCGGGAGACCTCAGCCGCCTGCTGCTGGGGTGTGAGGTTTTTGTGAACTATGCCGATGCCCCCCTCCTGCGCAATGGCAATGGCCAGCCGCGCTTCGGTGACCGTGTCCATGGCGGCCGAAACAAGCGGCAGATTCAGGCGGATATTGCGGGAGAACTGGGTGGAAAGCAGGGCGTCCTTGGGAAGGACCTGGGAGAACGCTGGCACCAACAATACGTCGTCGAAGGTGAGCGCTTTGCCGAGTAGGCGCATAGAGAAAGCTCCAAAAACTCGATTGTACCTTTGCCCTCGGTGCGCGACGTACCGACCCTCGCCCTCCACGCTTGCGAGTCCTTAGGGTTCAGCATCGCCAGCAAACGCGCAAGGCCTTGAGACACAAGGATACACTTTCACCATGGACTTCAAATTTCTGACACGAACCGTGGTTCTGGCCATGATTGGTAGCGTTGTGATGGTTTCCGCACATGCCCAATGGCAATGGCTAGACAATGACGGCCGAAAGGTATTCAGCGATCGGCCGCCACCGCCACACATTCCGCAGAAAAGCATCCTGAAGGAGCCTGGATTCAAGGCGCCCCGTCCTTTTCAGGGAGTGGCTTCCGGTACGCCAGTTCCAGCGGCATCAGCGCCTGCTGCCAATGCCAGCATGCCCAAGCTTTCGGGCAGGGATGCAGAACTAGAAGCCCGAAAAAAACAGGCTGAGGCCCTGGAAGAAAGTAAAAAGCAGGCTGAGGCGGAAAAGCTTGCCAGCGCCAGAGCCGACAACTGCGAACGCGCAAAGAAAGGCCAAGCCACGCTAAAGTCCGGCGTACGCATTGCGATCACCAATGCAAAGGGAGAACGCGAATTCATGGAGGATGGCGCCCGGTCGGTGGAAACCAAGCGCCTGCAAAGCATTGCCGATAGCGACTGCTCCAAGTAAGGTGCTTGCCCCCTTGTCGATTCAGTAACCGGCTTTTGCGCCAGGCCGTTTGTGGGTGAACAACCCCGCGCTTTTAGCCCCCTGACGGTCAAAACGCTCGCGCCTGGCGGTTTTTGGATCGACACGCAACCCCCGGTAAATCTCTATCCGGTCCTTGTCTGCCAGTAGATGATCGAGCCGAATTTTTCGTCCCCAGATGCCCGCCAGCAGCTTGTTTTCCGCAAGCGCCGGAAATTCTTTGAAGATGCCGCAAGCCGCAAGCGCTTGAATTACGCTTGCGCCCGGCTCAAGCTCAAGCATCCACTCCCTGACCTGTCGGGAGACAGGTGAATAAACCAGCGTGATGTTCAGGCGCAAGCCCTCTTTGGGTGGCTCAGGCGTCGCCATAGACATGCGATGCCCGCTTGACGAAGGCATCCACCAGGTTGCCTGCGATCTTGTCAAACACCGGTCCGACCAGCGCTGCCAGTGTTGCGTTGTCAAAGGCATAGCTCAGGGTGAACTCGACCTTGCAGGCGCGCTGGCTTCCATCGCCCAGAGGCAGGAAGCTCCAGTCTCCTTCCAGCCTGGAAAAAGGTCCTTTAATCAGTTTGAGGCTGACCTTCTGGTCGGGCTCATGCCGGTTGCGGGTGGTGAAGCTCTGGCGTATGCCGGCAATGGAAATCCCGACCTTGGCCACCATGCCCTGAGCCGTTTCCTCTTCCACCGAAGCGCGGTCGCACCAGGGTAAAAACTGCGGATAGCTGGCAACATCGGTCACCAGCGCAAACATTTCAGCGGGGCTGTACCAGATAAGAACGGACTTGTGAACGGTTTTCATACAATCTAAGGCTGGGGGCAATTGTATGAGCCACAAGTGCTGCTTCGCCCCTCTGCTCCACTATCTTAGCCATGGTCACCAAAGAAGCACATTCCTCCAAAAAACCAGCCGCAGCCTCTTCAGGCAAACCGGCGGGCAAACCCGCAGCCAATCTCTCACCCAAAGCAGCCGCCGCGGCCGTGCGCATTGCCGACAACAAGAAGGCCACGTTCAATTACCACATTGAAGAACGGTTTGAAGCCGGCATGGTGCTGGAAGGCTGGGAAGTCAAGTCGGTGCGCGAAGGCAAGGTACAACTCACTGACGGCTATGTGGTGATCAGGGGTGGCGAGTTGTTCATCATTGGCTGCCAGATCAACCCGCTGGGCACAGCCTCCACCCATATCCGGCCCGACTCGGTACGTACCAAGAAGCTCTTGATGCACAAGGAAGAGATTCGCCGCCTGATTGGCAAAACCGAGCAGAAGGGTTTCACGCTGGTTCCGCTGAACATGCACTGGAAGGCAGGCAAGGTGAAGTGCGAGATCGGCCTGGCCAAGGGCAAGGCGGAGCATGACAAGCGCGACACCATCAAGGACCGTGAAGGAAAGCGCGAGGTGGACCGGGCCATGAAGTCGAGAAACCGCTAAAGGCACAACGCAAAGGCGCCAGAAAAATAGTTTTTCGAGATGGAATAAACAAACCATGAAAAGTGTTTATCCGGGTACAGCCACTTGCTGCGCAACACCATCGGAGAAACTTCATGAAAATGTTGTCCATTGCCTTTCTGAGCGCCGCATTGCTGGGCGGATGTGCCACCATGGCAGCCAGCAGCCCCGCCACCGTCGCCGATGGCGTGCTCGACGGTCCCAACGGCATGACGCTGTACATATTCGACAAGGATGCCCTAACAACGGGAAATCGGTTTGCAACGACCCCTGCGCCACCAATTGGCCACTCTTGACGGCTGTCGATACAGCCCAGGGCGCCGGCGACTCCCAGGCCTTCGTGCGTCAGGCTTCGGTGGCCTATGCGGTGTTTTCGCCTGAAGTCCGCCATCCCGGTGGAAGTCACCGCCGCGCAGCAGGAGCACCTGATGCAGTGGCTGTCCAAACGCTTCGGCAAACCCCTGAAGATTCCTGTATTGGTCGCGCAACGTTATGAACTGGTGGGCGGCGGGCTGCTGCCCGGCGATGACGGCGCCCGCGCCCAGTTCATGCTCCAGAATCCGGCAGGTTCACGCGTGACGCCCTACCTAGGCGCACTCGATGACGACCCGCTGCCACATTCATCCGCAGCGCCCAAAACAGATGTTGGGCAAACCGCTTTCCGCTACAGCGCAGAAGGTGCGGAAGGAGCCTTTTACTGGGTCGATCAGGGTTTTGGCTATGCGCTGAGCGGTGCGGTGCCACGTGAGGAATGGATACGGCTGGCGCAACTTGTTTACCAGCAGTGTTGAATCGCTTTCGCAGGAATCCGCTGGCAGCAATGCCTGAAAGCCTACAAGCCCCGCAGCGGATGCGCCTCGGCAGCCCATGGGCTGGCGAAAAACGCATCGGCCATGCCGGGCTTCACGTCCTCGATGCGCGCAGGCTTCCATTGCGGCTGGTAGTCCTTGTCCACCGCCAACGCGCGAATTCCCTCAACGGTTTCGCTTTGCAGACCGGAACGCAAGTGAAAGCACTGATGCACCATGTCGCGCTCCATGCGAAGGACATCGGCCAGCGTCATGTTGCGGGCGCGGCGAATCTGCTCCAGCGTCACATGCAGCATCAGCGGGGAGCGCTTGCGCAGCACCCCGGCCATCCGGGTCGCCCATCGGTCGTCCTTGGATTTTTCAAGCGCATCGACGATGTGCTTGACCCGCAACAATGAGAAAAATGCATCAATCTGGTCTGTTGCGCAGGCGGGGCGGTCACTGTCAGCTATGAATTTTGATGCAACCCATTGATCGGCTGCTGCCGCCGAAGCAAGCGACACCGTGCCCAGTTCTGTCCACAGCGCCGGCAAGTCAGCCGCGTCCAGTCTGACATCGGCCAGTCCATAGCCGATGGCCTCGTCGGCACCAATGACTTCTCCGGTCAACGCCAGGTATTCACCCACATGGCCCGGGCAGCGGCTCAGGAAATAGCCGCCGCCCACGTCGGGAAACAGGCCGATATTCGTCTCGGGCATGGCCATTTTGGTGCGCTCGGTGACGATGCGTACCCGCGCGCCCTGGCTAAGGCCCATGCCGCCGCCCATCACCACGCCGTCCAGGAAAGCTATGTAGGGCTTGGAATAAGTCTGGATCAGATGGTTGAGCTGGTATTCCTCGGTGAAGAACTCGTCCAGCGCGGCATCGCCAGCCAGCGCCGCCTGGTGAAAAAACCGGATATCCCCGCCGGCACAAAAACCACCGAACAGGCTGTCAGGCGTTCCGGGGCGGCCCAGCTTATTGGTACCGCGAATCGCCACCAGCCGCACGCCCGGATCGTCCTGCCAAGCGTGCAGAATGCCAAGCAGGTCGCGCACCATGGGCAGCGACAGGGCATTGAGCGCCTTGGGCCGGTTCAGCGTGATCAGCCCGGCATTGCCCCGGCGCTCGGCCAGCACGTCGCCGGCCGCATCGATTTTGTTGATTTCTGTTGTCATGCTCTCTGTCTCCATCCAATCACTTCATTCACCACCAGCGCGCCAATCACCAGCGAACCGCCGGTCAGCACGCTGGAACCCGGCACCTCGCCGGCGCCCATCCAGGCCAGCAGGATGCCAAAAATCACTTCCAGCAAGGCCAGCAGGGCCACCTCGGGCGCCTTGAGCACGCCGGCGCACCGCACCGCCAGCACGCACGGAATCGCCAGCTGGAACAGGCCGAGTAGCGCCAGCAGGCCGATGTCGAGCGGCGGCGCAGAAAAGGGAAACGCCAGCGGCAAGGTCGCCAGCGACGACAGCACCGCCCCGATCAGCACGGCAGGCACCAGGTCGATCTTCTGGGCATGGGCACCGCCATGCTGTACCACCGTCCAGTTGCAGGCCCCCGCCAGCGGCACCATCAGCGCCACCAGCGTGCCGGCCAGCTGGCTGCCCAGGTCCATCTGACCGGCATACATCCAGGCAATGCCGGCGCTGGCCAGCGCAATCGCCACCCAGGTCCGCGCCGGAATCCTGTAGCCGATAAAGACACTCGCCATCAGGGCCGTGATGAATGGGCCAAGCGCCATCGTCACCAGTACATTGGCAACAGTGGTCAGCGTCAGCGCTACCATGAAGGCCGTGAACATCACGCTCCAGCAGACGCCGGACAGCCACAGTGCCTTGCCGCCATGACGGATTTTCATGAAAACCGCCCGCCCCTGGAAAAAAGGCAGGATCACCAGCAGCGACGCCAGCGTGAAAAAGCTGCGCCAGAAGGTCACTTCAAAGCTGCGAGCGGCCTCCAGCTGCCGCGTCACCACGCCGGCGGTGGACCACATCAAGGTCACCAACACCATCACAGCCACCGCCCGGGAATACGTCAACTTCATCAAAAACCCTGTAGCCAGGTTAAAAAAAAGGCCGCTGGCGATTGGTGCGCGAGCGGCCCGGTTTCCAATTGCTCCACGCTGCTACCAGCCATGGCCGCCTGCAAACACCAGCCAGCCACATGCAGCGGCAAGCGTGAAGTCCGATTTCCCCAGCAGGGGCCGCGACACCGGCTTCGCCGGGCCGCAGGCGCAGCGCCCCCTCGGGGGGCAGCGCAGCACACGAAGTGGCAAGCGTGGGGGCTTCTTACCTACCGGAGCGCTTGCGCTCGCTTTCGGTCAGGTAGCGTTTGCGCAGGCGAATCGACTTGGGCGTGATTTCGACCAGTTCGTCGTCCTCGATGAACTCGACGCCGTATTCAAGCGTGCATTCGATCGGCGGCGTGATCTTGATCGCGTCTTCCTTACCGGACACGCGGAAGTTGGTCAACTGCTTGGTGCGCGTGGCGTTGACCACCAGGTCGTTGTCACGGCTGTGGATGCCGACGATCATGCCTTCATACACCGGGTCGTTGGCGCGCACGAACATGCGGCCCCGGTCATCGAGCTTGCCCAGCGCGTAGGTAAAGATTTCACCGGCGTCCATGGAAATCAGCACGCCGTTCTTGCGCCCGCCGATATCGCCCTTGTGGGGCTCGTAGCAGTCGAAAATATTGGCAATCAATCCGGAGCCGCGCGTCAAGTTCAGGAATTCGTTGGTGAAACCGATCAGGCCACGCGCCGGAATACGATACTCAAGGCGCACACGGCCACGGCCGTCCGGGTCCATGTTGACCAGCTCGCCCTTGCGTTCGCCCAATGCCTGCATCACGCCGCCCTGGTGTTGCTCTTCGATGTCGGCAGTTACCAGCTCGATCGGCTCATGCTTTTCACCGTTCACGTCCTTCATCACGACGCGCGGCTTGGACACGGCCATCTCAAAACCTTCGCGGCGCATGTTTTCCAGCAAAATGGTCAGGTGCAGTTCACCCCGGCCCATGACTTCGAAAATGCCTTCTTCGTCGGTTTCCTTGACGCGCAATGCCACGTTGTGCTGCAGTTCCTTTTGCAGGCGGTCCCAAATCTGGCGGCTGGTGACGTACTTGCCTTCTCGGCCAGCCAGCGGGCTGGTGTTGACGCAGAAGTTCATGGTCAGCGTCGGCTCATCAACCTTGAGCATGGGCAACGGCATGGGAGTGACGGGGTCGGTGATGGTCACACCAATGCCGATGTCGGTCAGGCCGTTGATCAGCACGATTTCGCCGGGGCCGGCTTCAGTCGCCTGCACACGCTCCAAACCCTGGAAGGTTAGAACTTGGTTGACGCGGCCCTTGACGGGCTTGCCGTCCGGGCCTTCCATCACGACCACGTCCATCATCGGCCGGATCGTGCCCTGGCTGATCCGGCCCACGCCGATGCGCCCGACGAAGGTTGAAAAGTCGAGCGCCGAAATCTGCAGCTGCAGCGGTGCGTCAGGATCGCCCTTTTGGGCAGGCACGTGCTTGAGCACGGTGTTGAACAAAGCCGACATGTCGGGGCCCCACTGCTCACCCTGCTCACCCTCTTCCAGTGAAGACCAGCCATTGATGCCCGAGGCATAGACCACTGGAAAATCGAGCTGTTCATCGGTGGCACCGAGCTTGTCGAACAAGTCGAACGTGGCATTGATCACCTTGTCGGGATTGGCGCCTGGCTTGTCCACCTTGTTGACCACCACGATAGGCTTGAGGCCCAGGGCCAGCGCCTTCTTGGTCACGAAGCGGGTCTGGGGCATCGGCCCTTCCTGCGCATCGATCAACAGCACGACGCCGTCAACCATGGACAGCGCGCGCTCGACTTCGCCGCCGAAGTCGGCGTGGCCCGGGGTATCGACGATGTTGATGTGCGTGCCTTCCCAGGTCACGGCGCAGTTCTTGGCCAGGATGGTGATGCCACGCTCTTTTTCAATGGCGTTGTTGTCCATCACGGTATCGACGACCTTTTCATGGTCGGCAAAGGTGCCGGACTGGCGCAGCAACTGGTCGACCATGGTGGTCTTGCCATGGTCAACGTGGGCGATGATGGCGATGTTACGGATCTGTTTATGACTCATGGTGGACTTTCTGGGAACTTGAAAATGGGACTTGGGAATTAATGTTGAAAAGAGCCGGCTTCCATGGGGTCGGAGGCTGCGGCCAAGGAAACTGGCGTTAAAACTTCGGTAGTGCGCCGGGACGATTGCAGGATGTCCTGAACTTCAATCGGGCTCAGCAAACGCTGGGGGATCAATTCGTCGGCGCAAATATGGGCTGAACCCAGAAATGCAGCAGGCTCGCTGCCATAAACCTGCACCAGCGACGCATCGGCGCCCCACTGTCCCCGGCGACGCAAACCACTTAAGAAACGTCCGGCATTATCGGCGTCCAGCGTGACAGACGGGTAATCCGCTACCAACGACTGCGGGGGCAACAAACAGGCATCGCGTTCGGCTTCGGTCATCGCTTCCAGCGCTGCCAGCGTCACGCATTGCGCAGCCACAAAACCGCCGGTCTCGATACGGCGCAGCGAACCCAGGTGCGCGCCGCAGCCCAGGGCTTCGCCGATGTCTTCGCCGAGCGTGCGAATATACGTTCCCTTGCTGCAGTTCACTATTATTTTAATAGCTGCTTGCGCCCGTGGATCATGCGCGAGGGCCATATTTAGCTTAAAAATCGTGATGTGGCGCGCTTCCCGCTCGACCTCAATGCCCTTGCGGGCATATTCATACAGCGCCTTGCCGTCTTTCTTCAGGGCTGAATACATCGGCGGCACCTGCGCCAGCGGACCCGTGAAGCGCCGGGTGATCGATTCCAGCAGATCAGGCGTGATTTCGGGCACTGGGCGGGTTTCAATCACTTCGCCTTCGGCATCGGCCGTGGTGGTCTTCTGGCCCAGCAGCAGCACGGCTTCATAGGTCTTGTCCGCCTCAAGCTGCAGCTGGCTGAACTTCGTGGCCGCGCCAAAGCACAGCGGCAGCACGCCGGTGGCCAGCGGGTCGAGCGTTCCGGTGTGGCCGGCTTTTTCAGCACGCAGAAGCCATTTGGCCTTTTGCAGCGCCTGGTTGCTCGACAGGCCCAGCGGCTTGTCGAGCAGCAGCACGCCGTGGACGGGACGTCGCTGGATTTTCTGGCGGAAGGAAGTTGTTGGCGTCATAAGCTTTGACAGGCTCGGCGCGCGGGCTGGCCCGAACGCTCGGTGGCACCGTTGCCCCCGAACCTGTCAAAGGGGAACGGCGCAAAGTTAGTCCTGGGCGCGAGAAGAAACCGCCTTGGCAATCAAGGCGTTCAGATCGGCCGCACGTTCGGTCGTCTGGTCGAAATGGAAATGCAGCGTTGGCACGGTGTGGGTCATCAAGCGCTTGAACAGGCCGTTGCGCAGGAAGCCTGCCGCCTGGTTGAGCGCGATTTCGCACTCTTTCGGGTCGCCGACCAGCACGCTGAAATAAATCTTGGCATGGGCATAGTCAGGCGTGACCTCGACCGACTGGACCGTCACCATGCCGACGCGCGGGTCCTTCAACTCGCGCGCGATCAGTTCCGTCAGATCACGCTGGATCTGGTCGGCCACGCGAAAGCTGCGGTTGGGAGTAGATGATTTTTTACGCATGTATTGGGAATCTGAAGTTGCAGTCCTTGTTTCGAGCAGGCCATTCGACAGCTTTAGGGCTAGCGAATGGCCATACGCTTACAAAGTCCGGGCCACTTCCTTGATTTCGAAGAACTCGAGAATGTCACCGACTTCGATGTCGTTGTAGTTCTTCAGGTTCAAGCCGCACTCGAATCCTTCCTTGACTTCCTTCGCATCGTCCTTGAAACGCTTGAGCGAGTCGAGTTCACCAGTGAAGATGACCACGTTCTGGCGCAGCAGGCGCAACTTGGCGGTGCGGCGGACCACACCGGCGGTGACCATACAGCCGGCAATCGAGCCGATCTTGCTGACCTTGAAGATGTTGCGAATCTCGGCATTGCCGATGATTTCTTCCTTCTTGTCGGGCGTGAGCATGCCGGACATGGCAGCCTTGAGTTCGTCCACCGCGTCATAAATGATCTGGTAGTAACGAATGTCAATGCCGTTGTTCTCGGCCTGTTTGCGCGCCTGGGCATCGGCCCGGGTGTTGAACCCGATCAGCACGGCCTTCGAAGCGATTGCCAGATTCACGTCGGATTCGGAAATACCGCCAACGCCCGAGTACACCAGCTGGACCTTCACTTCGTCGGTAGACAGCTTGAGCAGCGACTGGGCCAGCGCTTCCTGCGAACCCTGAACATCGGCCTTGATGATGATAGGCAGGAGCTTGACTTCGCCGGCGTTGATATCGGCAAACATGTTCTCCAGCTTGGACGCCTGTTGCTTGGCCAGCTTGGTGTTACGGAACTTGCCTGCGCGGTAAGTGGCGATTTCGCGGACACGGCGTTCGTCGGTCATGACCATGAAGTCGTCGCCTGCTTGAGGGACTTCCGTCAGGCCCTGGATTTCGACCGGAATCGAAGGGCCTGCGGACTTGATCGGCTTGCCGTTTTCGTCGAGCATGGCGCGCACACGGCCATAGGTCGAACCCGCCAGCACCACGTCTCCCGCCTTCAGCGTACCGGACTGGACCAGCACGGTGGCAACCGGGCCACGGCCCTTGTCGAGGCGCGCTTCGATCACCAAGCCCTTGGCCAGGGAATCGACCGACGCCTTGAGTTCAAGCACTTCGGCCTGCAGCAGCACCTGCTCCAGCAGGTTGTCGATGCCGGCGCCAGTGTGGGCCGAGACTGGCACGAACGGCGAGTCACCGCCAAATTCTTCGGGCACCACGCCTTCGGTGACCAGTTCACCCTTGACGCGTTCCAGGTTGATGCCGGGCTTGTCGATCTTGTTGATTGCCACGACGATCGGAACGCCAGCGGCACGGGCGTGCTTGATGGCTTCCTTGGTCTGCGGCATCACGCCGTCGTCTGCAGCAACCACCAAGATCACGATGTCGGTGGCCTGCGCACCACGGGCACGCATGGCGGTGAACGCCTCGTGGCCCGGGGTGTCGAGGAAGGACACCATGCCGCGCGGGGTTTGCACATGGTAGGCGCCAATGTGCTGGGTGATGCCGCCGGCTTCACCGGATGCCACCTTGGCGCGCCGGATGTAGTCGAGCAGCGAAGTCTTGCCATGGTCAACGTGACCCATGACGGTGACCACCGGTGCGCGCGGCAGTGCCTCGGCCTGCTGACCCTGCACGTCGTCATCGGTGAAGGCTTCTGGATCGTCCAGTGCGGCAGTGAGTGCCTTGTGGCCCATCTCTTCCACCACGATCATGGCGGTGTCCTGGTCCAGCGGCTGGTTGATGGTGACCATCTGGCCCAGCTTCATCAAATGCTTGATGACCTCGGACGACTTCACGCTCATCTTGTGCGCCAGTTCACCCACGGTGATGGTTTCGGGCACATGGACCTCGATCACCTTGAATTCGGTCGGCGCAACGAAGTTCGATTCCGGACGCACGTCGCGTCCACCGCTGCGACGGCCACGCGGGCCAGGACGGAAATTGCCGCGACCCGGCACCACCGGAGCGCCACGACTCGGAATGCCTTTTTTCTTGGCCGCGTCATCTTTCCAGGTCGAAGACAGGTTCTCGGACTTGACTTCCTTTTTGCCAGCGGCGCCTGCAACAGCGGGTGCACCTGCGGCACCCGTAGCCGCAGGCTTGGCTGCGCCCGGGGCAACAACCGGCTTGTGCAGCGTCCCCTTCATCGCCACCTTGGGATCGACATGCGGAACCAGGACGCGCTTGGGGGCAGACAGCATGGCGCGAATACCAGCGGCTTCTGCCTCGGCCTTGCGGCGGCGCTCCTGCAGGTCCACGGCCTTGGCCGCGTCCGCCTGAAATTCAGCGGTGGCTTTGGCCTTGGCGGCTGCCTGGAGGGTTGCGGCTTCAGCGGTCTTGGCGCTTGCAGCCTGGGCAGCCTTGCTGATTTTTTCTGCTGCGGCAGTGTCCACGATCTTTTGTGCTTCCACGGTAACAGTTGCGGCAACCGGGGCAACGGGTGCGGGCTTGAATATTTTGCCAATGGTGGGCTTGGGCTTTTTTGCAGCTTCGGCATCGGCAGCGGCTTGGGCAGCGGCTTGCGCTTGGGCCTGCCGGGCCTGCGCCTCGGCTTGTGCTTTCTGTGCAGCGGCTTCGCGCTCTTGTTCGCGAGCCGCTTCCTGCGCGGCTTGCTCGTCGCGCAAACGGCGTTTTTCCGTCAGCTCCTTTTCCTGCAGGCGGAGCAAATCAGCATTCCGGTTCGCCTCGTCTTCACGCCGAACCAATTCGGCGTCTGCTGCAGACTGAACCTGCGAAGCAGCCGCAGCGGCACCCGGTTGTGCGTCTTCAATCGCCAGATCCGTTTCATCTTCACGTCTGATGAATGTGCGCTTCTTGATGGTCTGAACAGGGATAGTGCGGGCTTTGCCAGTGGAGTCAGCCTGCTTGATTTCCGAAGTGGACTTCTTCATCAAGGTGATCTTTTTTCGATCGGCCGCGACTGTGCCATGGCTGGCATGCAGATAGCCGAGCAGCTTTTGCTTGTCGGATTCCGACAAGGGGTCGCTGGCCTGCGATTTTGCAACACCTGCGCTGGTCAATTGCTCGATCAAGGTAGCGGGAGATTTATTCAATTCGGCTGCGAATTCAGCGACGGTAGTAATACTAGACATATTTGGTTTTCCTGACTGGCCTCCATGATCATTGCTCTTGGGCTGCTGCGGGTGCAGCAGCGTCGCCAGCGTCATTGGCAAACCAATGGGCGCGTGCAGTCATGATCAGGGCTTTGGCCTCGTCCGCAGACTGGCCGGTTATATCGGTAAGCTCATCCACGGCCAGATCGGCCAAGTCGTCGCGGGTGGCAACACCCGCTTCGGTCAATGTGGCAATCAGCTCGGGCGTCAAGCCTTCGACGTCGCGCAAATTCTGCGAAACACCGCCGACATTTTCTTCCTGGGCGATTTCCATCGTCAGCAGTGCATCTTTGGCGCGCGTGCGCAACTCGTTGACGGTGTCTTCGTCGAACGACTCGATTTCCAGCATTTCCTGCAGCGGCACATAAGCCACTTCCTCCAGGCTGGTGAAGCCTTCAGAAATCAGGATGTCGGCGATTTCTTCGTCGACATCGAGCTTGGCCATGAACAACTTGCGGCTGCTGTCGGTTTCGCTGGCCTGCTTCTGGGCCGACTCATTGGCATCCATGATGTTGATCTTCCAGCCGGTCAGCTCGGACGCCAGGCGCACGTTCTGGCCGCCACGGCCAATCGCGATGGCGAGGTTTTCCTCATCCACCACCACATCCATGGCATGGCGCTCTTCATCAACCACGATCGACGACACGTTGGCAGGCGCCAGCGCACCAATCACGAACTGGGCCGGGTCTTCGCTCCACAGCACGATGTCCACGCGTTCGCCAGCCAGCTCGTTGGTCACGCCGTTGACGCGGGTGCCGCGAACGCCGACACAGGTGCCGATCGGATCGACGCGCTTGTCATGCGAGAGCACGGCGATCTTCGCGCGGGAACCTGGGTCACGGGCGCAGGTCTTGATTTCCAGCAGGCCCTGTTCGATTTCAGGCACTTCCTGACGGAACAGCTCGATCATGTATTCGGGCGACGTCCGCGACAAGATGATGGGCGCGCCACGCAGCGTGGTGTCGACTTCCATGATCATGGCGCGCACACGATCGCCGGTGCGCAGGTTTTCCTTCGGAATCATGTCGCTGCGGCGCAACCGGCCTTCAACGCGGCCGGACTCAACGATCAGGTCGCCCTTGTCCATGCGCTTGACCGTGCCGACAAAAATCTTGTCGCCACGCGACATGAAGTCGTTGAGCAGCATTTCGCGCTCGGCATCGCGGATTTTCTGCAAAATGACCTGCTTGGCTGCCTGCGCGCCAATCCGGCCGATGGGCAGGCTTTCCACCGGCTTTTCAATGTAATCGCCCTCTTCGATGTCGGCGATTTCGTCGCGCGCATCGGTCACCAGTTCTTCGGCTTCGGGATTTTGCAGGCCGGCCTCGTCGGCGACCACCAGCCATCGGCGGAAGGTTTCGTAATTGCCGCTGTCGCGGTCCACCACCACACGGATGTCCACGCCGTCGGCATAAACTTTCTTGGTCGCCGATGCGAGCGCAAGCTCGACAGCGCCGAATACAACGTCGCGCTCAACGTTTTTTTCACGCGAGATGGCATCAACCAGCATCAACAGTTCGCGATTCATTTCACAGGCCTGCCTTTCTAAATTATGTTTCTATGGATGTATCGGCAACAGATTTGGGTCTGCGGCCCTTGAAATCAACCACGGGCGCCAAACGTGCCTGTTGGATTTCATCCAGTGTGAACGCCAGCGCCTGGAGAGGCGCAGGAATTCGATTCTTGCCAACCTTCTGCCCAGGCTTGACAGCAGGCTCGTCACTCCAGACGATTTGCCATCCCATCTGAGTGCCGACAGGCTCGGCCCGTTCCAGCGCTCCGCGGAATTTCTTGCGGCTGGCCGAAACGGTAGAACCGGCACTCGCAGCCACGCCAATCGGCGCCTTGAGGATGATGTCAATCAACTCACCCACAAACCGCTCAAAATCTTTTTCATTGCGCAGGGGCCGGTCGATGCCGGGGGAACTGACTTCCAGGCGCGAATACTCGGCACCTTCGACTTCGAGCACGAACTGCAGCTGGCGTGTCACCTTTTCGCAGTCTTCAGCATTGATAAACTGCACGGCATCGGCCGGCGTTCCGGCAAGGTAAGGCATGTCCATCGTGACACGCAGCAAGCCGCCACTGGTTCGCTCGATCTCTACCAGTTCGTAGCCCAGCCCCGTTACCGTTTGCTCAATCGTCTCTTGCAAAGCCATTCAGTCTTTCGTTCCTTCTAGCGATTCGCCAACCGTTTATTTGCCCGGTGCAAAAAACAAACGCCCAAAAAAAATGGGCGGTAAAAACCCGCCCATTTGGTCGTGTGAAGCGCGTATTCTAGCGTACAGGACGCCGTAACGCAACAATTTTTCTACAGGTTTGGCCTTCATGGCCCAGAAAATTCAACCCATCGAGGCAAGGATTCAGCCCTGTGCCACCAGAATTTTCGTGTGAGGATGCTGCGGCCTGTCCATCACAGACTGCACAGGGCCCGATTCGACGATTTCGCCGTCTTTCATCACCATCACCTCATGGGCCATGGCACGAATCACTTCGATGTCGTGTGTGATCAGCAGGTAGCTCAGGCCGCGCTCCCGCTGAAGCCGCTGCAATAGCCCGAGCACCTGCTTTTGAATCGTCACATCGAGCGCACTTGTCGGCTCATCAAGCACCAGCAGGCCTGGATTGACGATCAGCACCCGGGCAATGGCCAGCCGCTGGCGCTGCCCACCCGAGAATTCATGCGGATAGCGCCGCAGCAGCCCTGGAAACTGCGCCTCGCCCATGCCCACATCGGCCAGCGATTGTTCGACGCGCGCTCTTCTTTCAAGCTGACTCAACAATGGCTCGTGCACCAGCAGACCTTCTTCCACAATCGCCTCGACCGTCATGCGCGGCGACAGCGAGGAAAACGGGTCCTGGAACACCACCTGGACCACCTTGCGAATGGCCTTGTTGCCGGCGGCCTGCCGGCTCCACGACTGCCCGGCCGCCTGCAGTTGTCCGGAAAATTTCAACAGCCCCAGGCAGGCCAGCGCCAGCGTGGACTTGCCGGAGCCCGACTCACCCACAATCCCCAGGGTCCTGCCAGGTGGAATGCTGAAGCAGGCATCCTTGACCGCGACAAACTCGCCACTTTTTAACCAGCCTCGAATGCCTGGAACGGCCACAGGATAGGAGACACGCAACTGGCTGGCCCGCATGACCGGCAGGCGTTGCACGGCTTGCGGTCGGGCTTCATCGACATCGCGCACGGGTTTGCTGTCAATCAGCTTGCGGGTGTAGGCATGCTGCGGCCGGGCAAACACGTCGGCGACCTTGCCCTGCTCGACGATATGACCGTTTTCCATGACCGCCACCCGGTCGGCAAAGCGTCGCACCAGGTTCAGGTCGTGGGTGATCAGCAGCACGGCCATGCCGTTTCTCCGCTGCAAATCCCCGAGCAGTTCCAGGATCTGGCCACGCAGCGTGACATCCAGCGCCGTGGTTGGCTCATCAGCCAGCAGCAGCCTGGGATGGCAGGCCAGCGCCATGGCAATCATGGCGCGCTGGCGCTGGCCACCGGACAACTGATGCGGAAATGAGCGGGCCCGCCGCTCAGGCTCGGGAATACCCGTGCTTGCTAGCAGTTCCATAGCAGCCTGTGCAGATGCAGCCTGCGCAACACCATTTTTTAGCTGCAAAACTTCGGCAATTTGCTCGCCCACGGTGAACAGCGGGTTCAATGCCGTCATCGGTTCCTGGAAAATCATGGCGATATCCCGGCCGCGAATTCCCAGCAGCGCCCGCTCGGGCATGGACAACAAGTCGCCCTGGCCACCGGGCGCTTCGAACAGCGCCTGCCCGCTGACCGCTGCATCCTGAACCAGCCGAAGCAGGCTCAGCGCCGTTACCGTCTTGCCCGATCCCGACTCGCCGACCAGCGCCAGCTTTTCGCCAGGCGCGATGGAAAAGTCGATGCCACGCACCACCTCCTTGCCGGCAAACGACACGCGCAACCCCTTGACTTGCAGCAGCGGCAGGCTCATCGGTCAGCCTTTCGAGGGTCCAAGGCATCGCGCAATGCGTCGCCCATGAAGGTCAGCAACAGCAAGGTAAAGACCAGCACGGCAAAGGTCGACAGCGAAATCCACCAGGCGTCGATATTGGCCTTGCCCTGGCTCAGCAGTTCGCCCAGCGAAGGCGTTCCAGGCGGTACGCCCAAGCCCAGGAAGTCCAGCGAGGTCAGTGCCAGAATGGCCGCGCTCATGCGAAACGGCAGGAAAGTCACCACGGGCGTCAGGCTGTTAGGCAGAATGTGCCGCCACATGATCTGCAGATTGCTCACGCCCAGCGCCCTGGCCGCCCGCACATAGTCCATCTGGCGGTTGCGCAGGAACTCGGCGCGCACGTAGTCCGACAGCCCCATCCAGCCAAACAGGCTGAGCAGCACCAGCAGCAGGAGCACGCTGGGCGCAAAGATGGCGCTGAAAATGATCAGCAGGTAAAGCTCGGGCATCGAGCCCCAGATTTCAATGAAGCGCTGGCCGACCAGGTCGGTCTTGCCGCCTGCATAGCCTTGAATGGCGCCTGCCATCACGCCCATCACCACGCCGATGAACGTCAGCGCCAGACCGAACAGCACGCTCAGGCGAAAACCGTAGATCAGCTGCGCCAGCAAATCGCGCCCCCGGTCGTCAGTGCCAAAGAGGTTGTCACGCGACGGCGCCGAAGGATTCGGATCCTTGGCGAAATAGTTGATGGTGCGCGGCCCATAAGGATTCGGTGGATAGACCGCCCAGTTGCTGCCCTGCGTCAACTTGCTCTTGATAAACGGGTCGAGGTAGTCGGCCGGGGTGTCGAAGTCACCGTCAAAGGTTTTTTCCGAATAGTCCTTGACGAGTGGAAAATACAGCGAGCCTTTGTAGCGCATCACCAGAGGCTTGTCATTCGACAACACCTCGGCAAACACACTGAGCGCGACCAGCAGGCAAAACAGCAGCATGCTCCAGTAGCCGAGCCGGTTGCGCCGAAAGCGCTGCCAGGCTCGGCGCGACGGCGACACAGAAGGTGGAGAAGCCAGGACGGGACGCCCGCTTGCCTTTAAAACCTCTTCAGGAAGCGAGGCCGGCATGGAAATATTGTTGGCGTTCATAACTTAATCGAACTTCACGCGCGGATCGACCCACACGTAACACAGGTCGCTGACCAACTTGGTCACCAGGCCAATCAGGGTGAACAGGTAAAGCGTTCCCAGCACCACCGGGTAGTCCCGCCGGATGACGCTTTCGTAGCTGAGCAGGCCCAGGCCATCGAGCGAGAACAAGGTTTCGATCAGCAGCGATCCGGTGAAGAACGCGCCGATGAAAGCCGCTGGAAAACCGGTGACGATAGGAATCAGGGCATTGCGAAACACATGCTTCCACAGCACCTGGCGTTCACTCAGCCCCTTGGCCCTGGCCGTCAGCACATACTGCTTGCGGATTTCCTCCAGGAACGAATTCTTGGTCAGCACCGCTGTCACTGCAAAGCTGCCCAGCACCATGGCCGTGACCGGCAGCGTAATGTGCCACAGGTAATCCGTGATACGGGCGCCCCAGCTGAGGGTTTCCCAATTGGCCGAGGTCAGCCCGCGCAAGGGAAACCACTGCAGCTGCCCGCCAAACACCACCAGCAGCGCCACGCCCAGCACGAAGCCCGGAATCGCATAACCGACCAGCACCACCAGCGTGGTCGCGAAGTCGAAGCGGCTGCCTGCCCTGACCGCCTTGGCCACGCCCAGTGGAACGGCAATCAAATAGCTCAGGAAAAACGTCCACAGCCCCAGGCTGACCGACACCGGCAGCTTTTCCTTGACCAGTTGCCAGACATCCTTGTGCTGGTAAAAGCTGTTGCCCAGGTCAAACCGGGCGAAGCGACCCAGCATCTGGACAAAGCGCTCAAGCACCGGCTTGTCGAATCCATACAGCGCCTTGATCTCCTCAATGCGCTCGGCGTCGACGCCTTGCCGGCCGCGGTAGCCGGCCCCTGTACTGGCAGCGCGTTCGCCGCCCGAATCACGGCCCTGAAGCTGCGCAACCATCTGCTCGACCGGCCCGCCGGGCACGAACTGAACCATGGCAAAGGTCAGCAGCAGCACGCCGAACAGGGTCGGAATCATCAGCAGCAGGCGCTTGAGGATATAGCTGGCCATGGGCAGTTGTACTTTCTACTTGTTCGACGCAGACGCCCACCAGGTGCTCATGGCCCAGGTGTCAGGCTGGTAATACGGTGGAATGGTCGGCGGCAGCACAAAGGGACGCGGCCTGTAGCCAATCAGAAAGGCATCGCCGTAGTACTGCGGAACCGAATAGTAGCCATGCGTCAGCACACGGTCCAGCGCCCGCATCGCGGCCCCCAGTTGAGGACGCGTCTTGGCCGTCACGACCTTTTGCAGCAGTGCATCGACCGCCGGATCGGCAATGCCCCAGACATTGGAAGACCCGGGCGTCAAGGCTGCCTTCGAGCCAAACAGTTCCAGCAGTTCTCCACCCGGCGCGGTGGTGCCGGGCAGGCGCAGCGTGCTGATCTCGAAATCGAACGCATCCATCTTCTGCTTGCCCAGCGAGAAATCGACGATGCGGTAGGTCATGGTGATGCCGAGCTTTTCCAGCGCCTTCTGGAATGGCCCGACGATACGCACCAGCGAGGGTTGATCATTCAAAAACTCGATGGTGAAGGCTTCACCCTGTGCATTGCGCAGCGCGCCATCACGGTAGGTCCAGCCTGCCTCGCGCAGCAGCGCCTGCGCTTGGCGAAGGTTTTCCCTCAGGCTGCCGGGTGGCGTGGTCGTCGGCGAGACCGGCGCCAAGCCGAAGACCCCGGGTTTGAGTTGGGTCCGCAAGGGCTCCAGCAAGGCCAGTTCATCAGGTTTGGGCAGGCCCTCGGCATGAAACTCGCTGTTGGGAAAGTAGCCGTTGACGCGCTTGTACAGGCCATAGAACAGTTGCCGGTTCATCCACTCGAAATCCATCGCCAGGCCAATGGCGCGCCGCACCCGCACATCCTGGAACTTGGGGTTTCGCAGGTTGAAAACATAGCCCTGGAAATCGCCGGGGTTGCGGTTTTCAAAGGCGCGCTTGACCAGTTCACCTGACGCGAAAGCCTTGCCGGTGTACTGCCGTGCCCAGTTGCGCGAGATGAATTCGCGCAGGAAATCAAATTCGCCAGCCTTCAGCCCCTCGAAGCGCGAGGTTTCGTCAAGGTAGATCTTGAAGCTGATGCGGTCAAAGTTGAACTGGCCCTTGCGGCTGGGCAGGTCGGCGCCCCAGTAGGCCGGGTCGCGCACATAGGTGATGTCGCGTCCCATGGCGGGGTTGGCGATTTTGTACGGTCCCGAGCCGATGGGAATCTCGGACACGATCTTGTCGAAAGGCTTGGCCTGGCCGCCCGACTGCCCCCAGTCGCGGCTGAACACCGGCATACCGCCCACCACCAGCGGCAACTCAGGGTTGGGCGTCAGGAAATCAAACCGCACCACCCGCTCTGACACCACGGTGACGCCCCTGACTTCCGCATAAATCGTGCGGTACTGCGGCGCGGCCAGCTTGCTGGTGAGCTGGGTGAATGAATGCAGCACATCGGCCGCCAGCACCGGCGCGCCGTTGTGAAAGCGCGCCTTGTCATTCAGGCGGAATGTCGCCGAGAGTTTGTCGGGCGCGACCACTACGTCATCGGCCAGCAGTCCGTAGGCCGTGGTCGGCTCCTCGGAATTGCCCGTCAGCAGGCTTTCAATCAGCAAGATTCCCAGCCCATACGGTGCAGTCCCGCGCAGGGTAAACGGGTTGAACTTGTCGAAATTGGTCGGCCGCGTCGGCGGCACCATGCGGATTTCGCCTGCCTTGGGCGCTAACGGGTTCACATAATCGAAATGCGTAAAACCCGCCGGATACTTGACGTCGCCAAACTGGGCATAGGCATGGGCAGCCCAGCTTTGCGGCGCAAGGCACAGCACGCAAACGGCCAGCCAAGCGCGTAAAAAAATCAAATCCTGCATGCGACAATTCTGCACTACTTAATTCGGCCGAATTTTTGCAGCTGCGCAGACGCGTAATGCCAGCCTGCGCAATCTCGTGGCCGAATCACACACACACTGGAGCATAAAAATGGGTTTTCTCGCTGGCAAAAAATTGTTGATCACGGGGGTGCTGTCCACACGGTCTATTGCCTACGGCATCGCCAAGGCCTGTCACGCACAGGGCGCAGAACTGGCCTTCAGCTACGTGGGCGAGCGGTTCAAGGATCGCATCACCGAATTCGCAGCCGATTTCGACTCCACCCTGATCTTTGACTGCGATGTCGGCTCCGATGAGCAGATCGAAAAGCTGTTTGCCGACCTGACCAAAACCTGGCCGACCTTTGACGGCTTTGTCCACAGCATCGGGTATGCGCCACGCGAGGCAATTGCCGGCGACTTCCTTGACGGCCTGTCGCGCGAGAACTTCCGCATCGCCCACGACATCAGCGCCTACAGCTTTCCGGCCATGACCAAGGCTGCCCTGCCCTACCTGAATCCGAAGTCGGCCGTGCTGACCCTGACGTACCTGGGCGCGGACCGCATCATTCCGCATTACAACACCATGGGTCTGGCCAAAGCCAGTCTGGAAGCGTCGGTGCGTTACCTGGCCGAATCGCTCGGCCCCCGGGACATGCGCGTCAACGGCCTGAGCGCTGGCCCGATCAAGACCCTGGCTGCCAGCGGCATCAAGGACTTTGGCAAGCTGCTGGGCATGGTGGCGGCGGCCTCGCCGCTGCGCCGAAATGTCACGATCGACGATGTGGGCAATGTGGCCGCATTCCTGCTGAGCGATCTGGCGTCAGGCATGACCGCCGAGATCACCTATGTAGACTGCGGCTTCAACGCCACGGCGGGCGCCAGCCGCGACAGCGAGTCGGTGGCCTGAATTTATATAAAACAGGCCTTTTGCGCAGGTCCCGCCTGCGCTTACAGCTATTTAATACATAGCACACATCAAACGGTTCATGATGCAGCGGCGTTTTCTTTTGTCCATGGTCAGTTTGGCCCTTGCAGCGTCGCTGCTGCCAGCAGCGGCGCCTGCCCAGGCCTCCCTGCCTTCATCAGCGCATTCACCGGCGCCGTCATTGATGCTGGCCAATGTGTACCGCGACGGCACCATCCTGGCCGATTACTGGGTCAGTGAAAAATACGACGGTGTGCGTGGCTACTGGGACGGCCAAGCCTTCTGGACACGTGGCGGCGAGCGCATTGCGGCCCCTGCCTGGTTCACGGCTGGTTGGCCGAAAGAGCCCATGGATGGCGAACTCTGGGCGGGGCACGGGCAGTTTGCCAAAGCCGTTTCCACCGCACGCCAGCAAACGCCCTCTGATGCTGCCTGGCGCACGCTGCGTTTCATGGTGTTTGACCTGCCCGCGCAGGGCGGCACGTTCACCGAGCGGATTCCGGCTTTGCACGGCGTGGTCAGCCGTATTGACCAGCTCTGGGTGCAAGCGGTTGCACAGTCCAAAGTGGCCAGCCCGCAAGCCCTGCGCGTCCTGCTGACCAGAACGGTCAAAAATGGCGGCGAAGGCCTGATGCTGCACCGCGGCGCCTCCCTGTATAAGGGGCTGCGCAGCGACGACCTGCTCAAGCTCAAAACCCACGAAGACAGCGAAGCACAAGTCGTGGCACACCTTCCAGGCCGAGGCAAACATGCCGGCAGGCTGGGCGCGCTGCTGGTGGAAATTCCGGCAGCAGGCGACAAGCCCGCGCAGCGCTTCAAGCTGGGCACCGGATTGAGCGATGCCCAGCGGCAAAACCCGCCCGCCATCGGTGCACGCGTCACCTACCGTTTTCGGGGACTCAATGACAGCGGTATTCCGCGCTTTGCCAGCTTCATGCGGGTGCGTGAAGATTGAGGAAAACCGGCGCGCAACAAAAAGGCCGGTGCCATCGCTGGACCGACCTTTCCCCCAGACCCGCGCCACTGGCGGGCCGCTCCGAACTACAGCTTGACGCAGTCGGCGTAGTAGCGGACCTTGCCCTTGGCATCGGTCTGCTCGACCAGGCCATGAATATCGGTCTCAAAACCGGGGCACTGCGCATTGAACTCACGGGAGAACTTCAGGTAGTCAACGATTTTCTTGTTGAACACCTCGCCCGGGATCAGCAGCGGAATGCCTGGCGGGTAAGGCGTGACCAGGCCGACGGTGATGCGGCCCTCCAGGTGGTCGATTTCCACCCGATCGGTCGTGCGGTGGGCAATGTGCGCATAGGCATCGCTTGGCTTCATGGCCGGCGTCAGGTCACTCAGGTACACGTCGGTCGTCAGGCGGGCAATGTCGTACTTGGCATACAGGGTGTGAATATGCTGGCACAGGTCAGCCAGCCCCATGCGCTCGTACTTCGGAAACTTCTGGCAGAACTCGGGCAGGATGCGCCACATGGGCTGGTTTTTGTCGTAGTCGTCCTTGAACTGCTGCAGCGCAGTCAGCAGCGTGTTCCAGCGGCCCTTGGTGATGCCGATGGTGAACAGGATGAAGAAACTGTACAGCCCCGTCTTTTCCACGATCACGCCGTGTTCGGCCAGGAACTTGGTCACGATGCTGGCCGGAATACCGGTCTTGGAGAACTTGCCGTTCAGGTCCAGCCCCGGCGTCACAATGGTCGATTTGATCGGGTCCAGCATGTTGAAGCCGGTGGCCATCTGGCCGAAACCGTGCCAGTTGTTGGCGCCGTTTTTGGCCGTCTTGGCGCTGCGCGACTCGCCCTTGATGATCCAGTCCTTGGCCTCCCCAATACCTTCTTCGACCAGCTTGTCCGGGCCCCAGACCTTGAACCACCAGTCGGTTTCATATTCATCGGCGATCTTGCGCATGGCGCGGCGGAAATCAAGGGCCTCGGCAATGCTTTCCTCGACCAGCGCGGTGCCGCCGGGCGGCTCCATCATGGCGGCGGCCACATCGCAGCTGGCGATGATGCTGTATTGCGGCGACGTCGAGGTGTGCATCAGGTAGGCTTCGTTAAAAAGGTGCCTGTCCAGCTTGACGTTTTGTGAATCCTGGACCAGCACATGGCTGGCCTGGCTGATGCCGGCCAGCAGCTTGTGGATCGACTGCGTGGCGTACACCACGGCGTTTTTAGGCCGGATGCGGTTCTTGCCCATCGAATGGTAGGTGCCGTAAAACGGGTGGAATGCAGCGTGTGGCAGCCAGGCTTCGTCAAAGTGCAGGTTGTCAATGTAGCCGTCCAGCATGCCCTTGATGGTCTCTGTGTTGTACAGCACGCCGTCATAGGTGGACTGGGTCAGCGTCAGCACGCGTGGCGCGACCGTTTCGGCATCGACACCCTTGAGCAACGGATTTGCGGCAATCTTGGCGCGAATGGCTCCGGGCTCGAATTCACTCTGCGGAATCGGACCGATGATGCCGAAATGATTGCGCGTCGGCTTCAGGAAAACGGGTATGGACCCCGTCATGATGATGGCGTGCAGGATCGACTTGTGGCAGTTGCGGTCGACCACGACCACGTCGCCCGGCGCCACGGTATGGTGCCAGACCATCTTGTTGGATGTCGAGGTGCCGTTGGTCACGAAAAAGCAGTGGTCGGCATTGAAGATGCGTGCTGCGTTGCGTTCGCTGGCGCCAATGGCGCCGTTGTGGTCCAGCAACTGGCCGAGTTCTTCCACCGCATTGCAAACGTCAGAGCGCAGCATGTTCTCGCCGTAGAACTGGTGGTACATCTGGCCGACCGGGCTTTTCAGAAACGCCACGCCGCCGGAATGGCCCGGGCAATGCCACGAGTACGATCCGTCTTCGGCATAGTCCAGCAGGGCCTTGAAAAACGGCGGCTGCACACCTTCGAGGTAGCTCTTGGCTTCGCGAATGATGTGTCGCGCCACGAATTCGGGCGTGTCCTCGAACATGTGGATGAAGCCGTGCAGCTCGCGCAAGATGTCGTTGGGAATGTGGCGCGACGTCTTGGTCTCGCCATAGACATAAATCGGCACGTCCAGATTTTTGCGTCGCACCTCGGCGATGAACTTTCGCAGGTCAAGAACGGCAGGGTCCAGGTCCGGGCCGGGTGTGAATTCCTCGTCGTCAATTGACAAGATGAACGCGCTGGCACGGCTTTGCTGCTGCGCAAACTGCGACAGGTCGCCGTAACCAGTTACGCCCAACACTTCGAAGCCCTCGGTTTCAATCGCCTGGGCAAGCGCACGAATGCCCAGCCCAGAGGTGTTTTCAGAACGGAAGTCTTCGTCAATGATGACAATCGGAAAGCGAAATTTCATGGCGTATGCAGGAGTTAAGGGCGCCCATAACCTGTCGGAGGGCTTGACAATGAACGTTTAGAAGGCATAGACAGGTTGAGCCTGAACGGTTTGACGAAGAAAAGCGCGCCGCCTGGCAGGCAAGGCGTGCCGCGCAATTCCTTGCGCAGGCTAGGCCGCAATTTTCGCTTATCTCTGCAATCATCCTTTTTCCAAGGCGCAAAGACTTTTTTCAGACTGCAAAGTGTAAGGACGTATTGTGTCTTTCCGGTTGCCCCAGGCTGATCTGGCCCAAAATAAGGAAGATCAATTAACCAAGAGGAAAAATCATGGGCGAAGCAGGCATCTGGTGGCTGCTGGCAGGCGCGGCCATCGCCGTAGAACTGGTGACCGGCACGTTTTATCTGTTGATGCTGGCCGCTGGACTGGTGACTGGTGCGCTGGCGGCGAGCCTGGGCATGGCCTTGGCGGGCCAGATGCTGATGGCGGCTGCCATCGGCGGCGGCGCCGTAGCGGCCTGGCGCTGGGGCCGCCGCCAAGGCCATGCACCCCTTGAGGCCAGCTCCAATCCAAACGTCCATCTTGACATCGGAGACACGGTTCACGTGGTGCTGTGGAATACAGACGGCACGGCCGGCGTGCATTTTCGCGGTGCCCGGTGGACCGCCATTGCCGCTGACCCCGGCGAGCCATCAGTTCCGGGAAACTTCCGCATCAAGGAAATGCGTGGCAACCGCCTGGTGATCGAACCGCTCTAAAAGCACATGGGTCGGATCCAGGGCCACCCACGCAAGGCCCCTAACCTGAATTTATAGCAAGGAATATTCCATGGAAATTGCAATCGTCATCCTCATCCTGGCAGGCATTTTTATCGTGCAGAGCATCAAGGTGGTGCCGCAGCAAAACGCCTGGGTGGTGGAACGTTTGGGCAAATACCTCGGAACCCTGGCGCCGGGCCTGAACTTTTTGATTCCTTTCATCGACCGCGTGGCCTACAAGCACAGCCTGAAGGAAATCCCGCTGGACGTGCCCAGCCAAGTGTGTATCACCCGCGACAACACGCAGTTGCAAGTGGACGGGATCTTGTATTTCCAGGTGACCGATGCGATGCGGGCCAGCTACGGCTCATCCAACTACATCGTTGCCGTCACGCAATTGGCCCAGACCTCACTGCGCTCGGTCATTGGCAAGCTGGAGCTGGACAAGACTTTTGAGGAGCGCAACATCATCAATGCGCAGGTCGTTGCCGCGATTGACGAGGCGGCGCTCAACTGGGGCGTCAAGGTGCTGCGCTACGAGATCAAGGACCTGACACCGCCAAAGGAAATTCTGCATGCAATGCAGTCGCAAATCACGGCGGAACGCGAAAAACGCGCGCTGATCGCCGCATCCGAAGGCCGCAAGCAGGAGCAGATCAACATCGCCACCGGCGAGCGTGAAGCCTTCATTGCCCGCTCTGAAGGGGAAAAGCAGGCCGCCATCAACAATGCGCAAGGCGAGGCCTCGGCCATCCTGGCAGTGGCAGAGGCCAACGCCCGGGCCATCGAAATCGTCGCCATGGCGATCCGCCAACCCGGCGGCGAACTGGCGGTGCAACTCAAGGTGGCTGAAAAGGCAGTGGCGGCATATTCGCAGGTCGCCAGCGATGCCACAACGACGCTGATCGTTCCCAGCAACATGACGGAAGTCTCTGCGCTCATCACCTCGGCCATGAAAATGGTGCAATCCATCAAGGCCTGAGCACTGGCTGGCCTGGGTTTTTTAAAAGGCAAAACAACATGAATGCAAAAAACGTTATCGGCACCGAACTGGCGCCCTGCTCGTATGACCCGCTGACCGGTTACTTTCGAGACGGATGCTGCAATACCGATGCCAGCGACCACGGCTCCCACCTGATCTGTGTCCGGGTGACGGCGGAATTTCTGCACTTCTCGAAGGCTGTTGGCAACGACTTGGTCACGCCCTTGCCCGAACACCGTTTCAATGGCTTGGGCCCGGGCGACCGCTGGTGCCTGTGCGCCCTTCGCTGGCGGGAGGCGATGGAGGCCGGGGTTGCGCCGCCCGTGATCCTGGAAGCCACGCATGCGAATGCGCTCCAGTTCGTCACCATGGCGCAACTCGAAAAGCACCGCTACCAGGGAACGGTGCATTAACCGGCAATTTCCTGCCCAGGCTGGCGGAGCTGCTCCGGGCGACTGCTATAATTGAGGGCTTCGCGGAAGGGTGGATGAGCGGTTTAAGTCACACGCCTGGAAAGCGTGCGTAGGGTTATACCTACCGCGGGTTCGAATCCCGCCTCTTCCGCCAGAACATGACCCCAAGTAATTGAATTACTTGGGGTTTTTTCTTGTCCGCCCTTTTTTGACTGCTCACGCGTCAAGCAACATCGCAAAGTTTCGAAGCAATAAATGCAGCATTTTTTACTACCGATCAATAGCTGCCAGCGCATACGCAGCTTGCGCAATAGGTGTTTTTTTAGGTTGGAAAATTCGTTGACTGGTTAGAACAAATGCGCTCTAGCGAAAAACCGTCGTCGCCGGCTCGCCCCGGGCTTCTGTATCGCTCATCAACTGATCACGCCTGATTTCATGCCAGCGCAGCAGGCAATCACGGTCCCGTCAGATTAATTCACGCCTGAGCCACTCCCGGTTCTGCTGGTGCCGAAAGGCGGCCCGGTCAGACGTCGCTTTTCTTGCGCGTTTATAGACCCGCCCCAGCTCGCGGTCGAGCTGGGAAAGCTCTGCATCGGAACAGATCATCTTTTCGGGCATGGAACGTGCTCGTTTGCAATCAAAACTGGGCTGGTTGCGGCTTGTCAGGCCGGGTGATTGAGGAATGGGCGAAGCAATCTTTGCAAGTTCGACTTTGCGTGTCGTTGAATGCGGCGCAGAGGAAGAGGCCAAACGGAGTGGGGCCGCCGACTTGTCGGATTCGCTGGCGCTGCCAGCAGCTCCCGAAGCACGCGGCTCGGAAAAAGATATGGTTTGCACCTGCACCAGGGTCTGCCGTATCGATGCCAGCGCTTCGACCGCGAACCGGAACTTTTCGTGAGCCTCACCAAATTTGGCCAGATAGGCATTCAAGCTGTCGGAGTACAACAGTTGCGCGCGCGCCAGCAACGCTGCCCGGACGCCGGCAGCAATGCCAGAAAGGCTTTCCGAGGCGGGCGCCGCATAGTGCCAACCCAACTGGTATTTGGCATCTGCAGACTCGACCGAACCCGTTCCCTTGAGTTTTTCCGCCAGCCGGCACGCCATCAGCAAGGCGGTTTCGGCGTCACGCCGCCGGCCCACGGAAGCCGACTCCTTGCCAATGACGATGAACAAACCGATCCCGGTGGCAGTCAAACCCGTAATGTCTGACTGAAAAGCTGACATTACGCAGCCGCCCGCCATTGCTGAAGCTCAGCATAGGCGGTGTGCGAAGCGTTGATGAGGAGTTTGAGCCTCAGGGCGAAGGGATTGATCTTGTTTTTGATGCTCAGACATTCGAGCTTGAACACGGCACAAATCGCCATGAACACAGGGTTGCTTTGGGTTCTCACCGTTTGAGTTGGTGACTTTGCCAGGTTGGCATTGGACTTCAGGGATTTGTGAAACACCTCCACTTGCCACCGTTTTTTGTAGCTCGAGGGGAATAGCGTTGTAGTCGCAGGTCAAGTCGCTGCAAGCCAGATGCAGTATCCCGGTGCTGCCGTCCTTGTTTTTAAAGACCTGGCGGACCAAACAGACGGCTTTCGCATATCCCTTTAGCCAGCCTTGCACGGCGGTTTGCTCTGGGAAATCCAGCGCATCTACCCGGACAAAACGTTTGTTCTTCCTATCCTCTTCGCTCAGCGCCACCAGCCGGTTGTCCTTGAGCGCGGTAATAAACTGGCGCCCCCCGTGCGGTGATGAAGTCAAGGTTTTCTTGCGAAGCAAACCAGCTGTCCATCAGGCAAAAGCGAAACTTCAACCCGTTTCGCAGGCACGTCTCGATCATCTCGCGCAACAGCGCATTTTTGGTGACATCACTTTTTCGCTTGAGCTTTTTGCTGGTCCATCGTTCTCACCATCGCCTTGACTTGCAGCCACAAGTCCCGGGACGTGTACTCCTGTTTTGACAAAAACCGCGTGATCCGGTCATGGCTTACCGCGCCATCCACCATCTTCGACAGCCCAGTCGCCGTCGCCGCACCAAACGTGCTCAACAAATAGTCCGTGTACAACTCCAGTTCAGAATTTTTCATTTCTGCACCCCTCAAATCTGGAGACTGTCAAATTCATTTGCGCTGCTTAAGGTCAGTGAATATGAAATCAATAGCTTTTCAGAGCCGCCCTATAAATCCGAAGAGGCATTATTTTTGAAAGTTCTGATCTAAAGCGGCGCTACAAGCTCTACCCGCCGCCTCTTCCACCCGTAGCATTTGCCCCGACATGCTTTTTACACCCGGCACAAGCACCAACCTTCCGGGTCGCCTTTGGCAAAAAACCGGCAAACGATTCACAACAAAACTTGACCAAACGAGTGGCACAGCATCCTTTTGTAAAAAAACAGGCACTGTGCGCAAGCGCAATCGGCAACAGTTCATTTCAGCAGGATTTCGAAAATTACATTTCAAAAGCACATACTGAGCAATTTTTCATCATTCGAAAATCAGGCCGATCAATTGATGGTATTAAACGAGGCCTTCAGCAGATCAAAGCCGAAGAGTCAGCGCATTTCGAATGTTAAAAAATTACTTTTTGTCGCATTTTCTTCGGGATTGATGTGTTCAGAAGACCATGGCAGCATGAAGGATGCGTCATTCAGCTTCACGTTTATTATTTTTGCTTACGGTCCTCTGGGGTGCTTCGGTTTTCTGGATCGCGCCACGCCCTCCCATGGTGGATTTTCCCCAACATGCGGGTCAAGTGGCCTTGCTACGCGATTTGGTTGCAGGCTCCTCTCCATGGGCAAGCCTGTTCCAGATCAATTTGTTCACGCCCTACCTGGTCGGGTATGGCTTAGCGCTTCCCTTCAGCTTTTTCATGCCTGTCGGGGCGGCCATCAAAATTGTTTTTTCAGCGGCTTATGTGGCCTTTGTATTTGCGCTTGTGGCCTTGCGCAAGCATTTCAAGGCCGATCCACGGCTTGACTGGTTCTTTCTTCTTTCCTTTTTCGGTATTTCCTACTACTGGGGCTTCTTCACATTTTTGACGGCCGCGCCGATTGCCGTCGCGTTCATTCTTGTCGCGGACCGCTACGCACTGGAACCGTCCTTCAAGCGCGGCATGGCCACGACGCTCCTGGGAATTGTCCTGCTGGCGTCGCATGGGCTTATGTTCGTCTTCGGCTTCGCGGTGGCCGGCATTCTCTACACCGTGCGCTGCTGCGCGGTGCGGCCGTGGGCGGGGCGCTGGCTGCGCCATCTGTGGCCATTCGTGATTGCAGGACTGGCCTGTCTCGTCTATTTTTTGGTGAGCACCCGTTTGCAGGCGCAATATGGAGGCATCGGCCATGCCGGACCGGTGGTCTGGAACTGGAACTGGAAACGCTTGGTCAAGATCTTCATCGATTCGCTGGGTGGGAAAACTGACCTCCCCTTGCTGGTAACGGCCTGCGTCCTGCCTTTGATCCCCTGGATGCTGGGCCTGCGCATAGACAAGAGGCGTCCCGCCACTTGGGTAATGTTCACATTTACTTTTTTGATTGCGCTGACGCTGCCGGTGTTTGCGATGGCGACAGGGCTGCTTTACATACGCTTTGCCCTGTTTACGCTGCCGGCTTACGCACTGATGTTCACTTTGTCGAGGTCTGCCGCTCCCCGGCAGGCACGCCACGGAACCGCTTTAGCTCAGGCCGCGTCCATTGCCGAGCGCATTGCCATGCCGCTCATGATCGCAGTGACCTGGCTGATGCTGGGCCAGCATTCATTGCATGCTTGGCGCTTTGCCGGGGAAGCGAGGGACTTTGAAGCAGTGCTGGCGCCCATGCAGCACGCACAACGGGCGCTGTCGCTGCCCTTCGCGCAGCGAAGCGAGGCGGCGAACAACGACTATGCCTACCTTCATTTCGGAACCTGGTACCAGTCGGAAAAGCAAGGTCTGGTCGATTTTAATTTCGCATGGCTTCCGCCGCAGATAGCCCGCTTCAAGCCCGACCGCCTTCCCGCCGTGACTTACGGCTTTGAACACTCGCCCCATGATTTCAACTGGCACAAACATCATGGAGAGAACTATCGGTATTTTCTGGTGCGCCACAGCGAGCCGCTGTCTCCTGATCTTTTCATGGGTGCTGATTGCGCCCCTGCGCCGGTGATGGCCAGTGGTGCCTGGACGCTGCTGGAGCGGCGGGAGTGCAATGCCGTCTCAGCAATGAAGTAACGGATCCGTGCAGACCATCCCCAAGGAAATCGTGCCCAAAATCAGAACAGGAGTTTCATGAATGTAGTGCAGACACCTCACGCGACCGGACTTTACGCCAGGTCTTGTGAACCGGACGCTGAAGGTCGCAGCAAGGACGACGGCCTGGCCACAACCAGAAGGTCGGTACCGCTGGTCGTGGACCTTGATGGGACGCTAACACCAACCGACACCCTGGTCGAATTGCTGATCAAGGCCGTCAAGCATGATCCCGCCATCTTGCTGAAGATACCGCTGTGGCTGATCAAGGGCCGGGCGCCCTTCAAGCAGTTCATTGCCCAGCAGGCCGGCATCCATTTCGATGCAGCCACCCTGCCCTACAACCAGGTATTCCTGGACTACCTGCGGGAAGAAAAGGCACAAGGGCGGTTGCTTATCCTGGCTACTGCGGCGGACAGCCGTATTGCCAACAGTGTCGCAGCGCATCTTGGATTGTTTGATACGGTACTGGCCAGCGACGGCACCCACAACCTCAAGGGGGACAACAAGCGGCTGATGATTGAGCGAACTGTGGGACGGCCCTTTGCGTATGCCGGCGACCATGCGGCAGACCTGCCGATCTGGAAGTCAGCGGCAGCGGCCGTCCTGGTCGGGGTTTCACCGCAGGTAGAGCGGACCGTGCGAGAGCATTGCGTGGTGGAGCAAACATTTACCGGCCCCAGCGCCAGCATGAAGAGCTGGTTGCGGGCTTTGCGCATGCACCAGTGGATCAAGAACATTCTTTTGTTTGTCCCGGTGCTGACGGCATTCTCGTTGCCTGACCTTCAGAAACTGGTCACGGTGGGGGTGGCTTTTCTGGCATTTTCGTTGGTGGCGTCAGCCACCTACATCGTCAACGACCTGCTGGATCTCGACAGCGACCGCGCCCATCCACGCAAGCGATCGCGTCCCTTTGCAAGCGCAGAGATCGGACTTGTGGACGGCGCGGTGATCAGCTTGGTGATGCTGGCCGGCGGCCTGGTCATTGCCGGCCTGGTGTCGGGAGCGCTCCTGTCAACACTGCTGTGCTATCTGGTGCTCACCAGTGCATATACCTGGCTGCTCAAGCGTTATGTGCTGATCGATGTCCTGATGTTGTCGGTGCTGTACACCCTGCGCATTCTGGCTGGCGCCGTCGCGGCCAACGTGAGCATCAGTTCCTGGCTGGCCGCGTTTTCGCTTTTTATCTTCTTCAGCCTGGCATTGGTCAAGCGCTGCTCGGAACTGGTCTCTTTAAGCCGTGCTGGCGGGGGGATGACCAAAGGCCGTGACTACCATGTCAGCGACCTTCCCGTGTTGTGGCCGTTGGGCATCGGCGCGGCACTGTCGGCCATTGTGGTGTTCGGCCTTTTCATCAATGCCCATGAAACCCAGGTGCGCTATGAAAGTCCACATCTGCTATGGGGCGCTGCCGTGGTCATGATCTACTGGATTTCCCGCCTCTGGATAAAGACAGGTCGCGCAGAAATGCATGACGACCCGATCATTTATTCACTCACCAACTTCAACAGCCTGATCTGCATCACGGTCATCGTGGGCCTGACCATGATCGCGCAGTTCGTTCCTGTTGGTTTCCCGTGAGAGTTTTCCTTTTGGCGGTCATCAGCATCATTTTTTCGGTCGCTGCCCAATTCGCCCTGAAGGCGGGCATGACTGAAATCAAGGCCGCGGCCCCATCAAGCGGGCCGCACGGCATACAGATGCTGCTGCCCTTCGTGACCAACAAGTACCTGATCACCGGCTTCATGCTGTACGGACTGGGTGCGATAGTCTGGCTGGGCGTGCTCTCAAAGTGGGATGTCAGCAAGGCTTATCCCCTTGTCGGCCTGGGATTCCTGTTGTCCGCTCTGGTGGGCTTTGCACTGGGAGAATCCGTCACGCTGATACGTGGGCTTGGGGTGCTGATGATCATTGCCGGCGTGTTGATGGTCGGCATGTCGTGAAGAGAAAAAACATTTCGTGTCGAACAGCCAGTTGCTTTGCAGCATTAAATAGGCCTCTGACGCACGTACAGCGTGCGCAGGTTGCTATAAATTTAATAACAACATGAATCCGAGGTGCTGAATGGAGTGCGGCCGTTTTCATTTCTGCCGTGCAGCCAGCAGCCGGTCGGCATAGCCATGCCAGCATGTGCCCATGTCAAGGACGGCAATCACGCCATCCCCGGGCCTGATCGGCCATCCACTGGTGCTTGGCTGCAACGGCGGTCGCCATCAACGGCTCGATCCCGGCCTCGCGCACCGTGTTGGCCGACATCAGGCCGATGTGTTTGATGTTCATGCACTTGTCCTGTGAAAAGGAAGAACCATGCCCTCGACATCACGCTGCCAGACAAAACCTTGTGGATTGAAGCCGATCCGGTACGAATGGCACACGTTTTATCAAACCTGCTGAACAATGCCGCCAAGTACACCGACGCTGGCGGAACCATCTGCCTGGACATCAGGCTTGAAGACACACGGCGGGTGTTTGGTGTGGCCGACAACGGCATTGGAATGAGCATTGCCACGCTGCAAAAGGTGTTTCGGATGTTTGCGCAGGAGCAGGCAGCCCTTGACCGGTCGGAAGGAGGATTGGGAATTGAACTGGCACTTTCAAAAGGGCTGGTCGAATTGCGTGACTGCGAAATTACAGCCAGCAGTGCCGGAGCCGGTCTGGGTAGCAGGTTCGAAATCTGTGTTCCTTTTCACCAGGAAACTTCTGGACAGCATGTAAAAGATAAAAATGCTGAGTCGCGGATCCTCACGACCACCACCATCACCGTCTTGATTGCCGATGACAACCGTGATTCCGCTGAAACGTTGGCAGAACTTCTCAGGCTGGAGGGCCACACGGTGGTCACGGTACCTGATGGACTTCAGGCTGTTGCACTGGCAATTGAGCTTAAACCCGCCGTCATGGTGCTTGACATCAGAATGCCGGGCCTCAATGGTTACGAAGTTGCGCAGCGCATACGTTTGCAGCCCGAAGGAGACTTTCCCCTGCTGGTCGCTGCAACGGGCTGGGGTCAGGATGAGGACCGCCTTAAAGCGCATCAAGCCGGCTTCGACCTGCACCTGACCAAGCCTTTTGACCCCCAGAAATTGATTGATGTGATTGCAACACGGGCAATGTTGCTGGAAAGTTCGAGACGCAAACCGTATCGCCGCCATGATTTCAACTAAAAAACGCCCTGCACAAGAAATTTGTGCAGGGCGTTTCGGGGATGCTTATTGCCACATCCTGGCCAACTGGCCTTCAGAGGCCAGGACAAATATCAGTTCAGAGCAGATTTCTTGCCGTCTTTGTAGACATAAAGCGTGATGGCGGGATTCTTCAACTCACCATTTGGCTCAAATCCAATGGTGGTCGTGACACCCTTGAAATTCGACTTGATCAGCTCGGGCGTGTACACCTTGGGATCGGTTGAGTTGGCACGCTTCATGGCATCGACCAGAAGGTAGGTTGCGTCATAGGTATACGGGCTGTAGACCTGGAACTGGTTGGGGTACTTGGCGTCATAACGCTTTTTCCAGGCTTCGCCGCCTGGCATTTTGGCCAGGGACGCACCGCCTTCAGCGCAAACTACATTTCCAATGGTTTTTGCGCCGGCAGCCAGCTTGGCCAGTTCGGCGGTGCAAATACCGTCACCGCCAAAAAACTTGACGTTGCTCATGCCCAATTGCTCCATCTGGCGCAACATCGGACCGCCCTGGGGGTCCATGCCGCCGAAGAAGATGGCATCCGGATTTTTGGATTTCACCGCCGTCAGGATGGCCATGAAGTCGGTGGCCTTGTCGGTGGTGAACTGCTCGTCGACCACGGTCATGCCCTTGGCCGATGCTGTCTTCTTGAACACTTCGGCAACGCCTTGGCCGTAGGCCGTGCGGTCATCGATGATCGCGACTTTTTTCAGTTTCAGCGCGTCGGCTGCATAAAAGGCCAGACCCGCACCCAATGCGTTGTCGTTCGCAATAATGCGAAAGGTTGTCTTGTAACCCGGCTTGGTCAGATTGGGGTTGGTTGCTGCACCTGTCACCATCGGGATACCGCAGTCGTTGTAGACCTTGGAAGCAGGAATCGTCGTGCCCGAATTCAGGTGTCCGACCACGCCGGCAACTTTGGAGTCGCACAGTTTTTGTGCGGCTGCCGTGCCCTGTTTTGGATCAGCTGCATCGTCTTCAGCCACCAGCTCGAACTTGATTTTTTTACCGCCAATGACAATGTTCTGGGTGTTCAACTCTTCAACAGCCATGCGTGCGCCGTTTTCATTGTCTTTTCCATAATGCGCCTGTGAACCGGACATCGGTGCCACATGACCAATTTTCACGACAGCATCCTGAGCCGAAGCCAGGCCCGCTACCATGGCAACAGCTGCCAGCGCTGTCATTTTCAATTTCATTTGCATAAAAAACTCCGGTTAGAAAATTACCTGTGAAGGTTGAGAACATTTTTTAAACTCAACGGGGCAGAACATAACGCAATTTTTAGGCCTGCACCATAGCAACGTCCCTAGGTTGTGTTTGATTAGAGGGTTTGTCCTTACATGGCGAAAATTTTTTGTAAGAACTTTATACAGCCAGCGCTCATGGAGAGTTTATTTCTGTCTTTTTGGCTGCCCCGGAAATGCAGGCACCTCACGCTCAAATCCTTGGCTTACCGACTCACGCACGACCCGTTCAATTTCATCGAGCAACTGCGGCAGCAGGGACTGAAGATGCGCGCGGATCAGTTGCTCGGTGGCTTCGTGCAAACGCTTGTCAAGCACACTGTCAATATGCCGCAGAACCCGCTGAGCCATCAACGCCTGCAGGTCTGTTGCTGCAGCCATTTCGGCCACCGCGCCTTCGTCCACTGTCTCTCGGGAAGACGTCGGATGAACGATGTCGGTCAGCGTGGGCACATGCGCCGGAGGTCCTGGAAAACGGTTCATGTCGTGCCTGTGGCCCACTGGGCCAGGTCATGCCTTTTCAGGGAATACCCGCGCGCCGCATAATGTTTCCAGCGGCTGCGCCCGGCCTGCGCATCTTCCGGTAACAGCGAAACCACTTCAATCAAGCGGTCGTATCCTTCGAATCCAGCGGGAAGGTCGAGCCCCAAATTCACCAGGATGCCATGTTCCGAATAACCGGCAGGCGAAACCGCCAGCACGACCGGCGTGAATGCCAGCGTAGCGGGCGTGGCAGCCGCCGCCGTGCAGTGGGGCACGAAATCAGCCGCAGAAAATGTCCACAGCAGCGTATCGAGTTGGTCCAGCAAGGCCGGCTCGGCTGTGACCGCCACTTTGGCGCCTCTCAGGTAGATTTTTCGCAGCAGCCGGCAGCCATAGGCCAGCTTGTCGGCGGCGTTGAAATGAAAGGCAATGTCGGTCATGCCCTGGTTTTGGCGGCGGGTGCGCGTCCTTTGGCCGCTCTTGCCTTTGGCGCCGCTGGCGCCATGGATACAGAAGTCGCCTGTGCCAGCAGAAAATCAAGCAACAGCGGCACGGGACGGCCAGTGGCGCCTTTGGCCTGGCCGCTTTTCCAGCCGGTGCCAGCAATGTCCAGGTGTGCCCAGGCAAAGTCAGCCGCAAAGCGCTGCAAAAACTTGGCCGCCGTCACCGCGCCACCGGCACGCCCGGCCACATTGGCGACGTCGGCAAAATTGGTTTTCAAGCCATCCGCATAGTCATCGTCCAGCGGCATGCGCCAGCACAGGTCAAGCGACGAGTCGCCGGCCCGGGCCAGCGATTCGGCCAATGCTTCATTGCTTGAAAAAAGCCCGCTCCGCACGCCGCCGAGCGCGACCACACAGGCGCCCGTCAGTGTGGCGATGTCCACCACGGCACGGGGTTTGAAGCGCGCAGCATACGTCAAGGCATCGCACAGGACCAGCCGACCTTCGGCATCGGTATTGAGAATTTCTATGGTTTGCCCGCTCATGCTGGTCACCACGTCACCGGGCTTGATGGCCTTGTCGCCCGGCATGTTCTCGCAGGCCGGAATCAACCCCACCACGTTGAGCGCTGGTTGCAGTTCGGCCAGCGCCCGGAACGTGCCCAGCACGCTGGCAGCGCCGCACATGTCAAATTTCATTTCGTCCATTTCGGCGGCCGGCTTGATTGAGATACCACCCGTGTCAAAGGTGATGCCCTTGCCAATCAGCACCACGGGCGCTTCGTCCTTGGCGCCGCCTTCATAGCGCAGGACGATAAAGCGCAATGGTTCGGCCGTGCCCTGCGCCACCGCCAGGAAAGCGCCCATGCCGAGCTTTTCGACCTCCTTGTGGCCAAGTACTTCGCTCTTGATGCGTCGCAGTTTTCCAAGCTCCTTGGCCACGCCCGCCAGCAAGGTGGGCGTGGCATGGTTGGCCGGTCGGTTGGCCCATTCTTTGGCCAACTCGATGCCCTTGACCAGTGCGATGGCCTTGTCAAAACCGGCCTGGACAGGGTCAAGGCTGTCCACGGCAATCGCCAACTTCTGCAGTTTTGCCGCCACGGGCTTGGACTTGGTCGTGCTGTAGGTATAGCTGGCATCGGCACAGGCGACAACGGCGGCGCGTACCGTCTCAGGCTGGAGATTGGTCAGCAAGCCGAGGCAAAGAACGGCGCGCTGCGCGTTGCTGGTCTTCAGCACCGCCATGGCGGCATTGACGGCCGTACGGACGTTTTTTTCGCTGGCATCGCCTGCGCCGACCAGCACCACCCGCGTGGCCTCGATGCCCGGTGTGCGGTAGGCGCTCAGCAGCTTGCCCGGCTTGAGTTCCAGATCACCTGACTTGATGGCCAATGTGGCAAGGACGGACAAAGCGTCGTCTCCCGCCGCAAGGCCTTCAGGGACCAGCACAATCAGCGCATCGGTTTTTTCACTGCAGACAAGGGCACGGTTCAGGGTTTTAAGTTCAAAGTCCATAATTCAGGGTTGGGTAGATAAACCAGCTTGTTCCATTTTTGATTCAATGCAAGGTCAGGCGCCCTGCCGCAGTTCATGCTCGCCTCAGGCGAAGCAGCACCGGCAACATGTCGCATCGAAGCAAAAACGAAGTCACACAAAATAAATCCCAGCAAGGCCGCCATCCAGTCCATGTTATTCCAATCTTCAATACGCAAGGAACTGGCGCGCAGTTTCGGCGCCACGCTGGTGGTGCTGGTCACCATCGTCATGACCATCGTGCTGATACGAACCCTGGGCCAGGCGTCGCGCGGCTCCATCAGCCCGCAGGACGTGATGCTCTACATGGCGTATTCCGGTCTGGGACGCCTGCCGACCATCCTGACGCTCGCCCTGTTCATCGCCCTGGTCAGCACCTTGACCCGTATGTACCGCGACAGCGAAATGGTCGTGTGGTTCACCAGCGGCCAGGGACTGGCCGGCTTCTTGCGGCCGCTGTTTCACTTTGCCTGGCCAGTGCTGATGGTCATCAGCCTGATGGCAATTTTTGTCTGGCCATGGACCAACCAGCAAACCAAGGACATGCAAAGCCGCTACCAGCAACGCGGTGACCTGGACCGCATCACCCCCGGCGTCTTTCAGGAGTCCTCCAGCGGCAACCGGGTATTTTTCATCGACCGCGACCTGCCCGGCGAGCAGGCCAGCAACAACGTCTTCATCGCCGCCACTGAAAAGGGAAAAAGCTCGGTCACCACCGCGCAGTCCGGCCGCATTGAAACCCGTGGTGATGCGCAGTTCCTGATGCTTTCCAACGGCCAGCGGCTGGAGAACGAGATTGGCAAGTCAGCGCTCAAGATCAGCGACTTCAAGGAGTACGGCGTCAAGACCGGCAGTTCCGGACTGCTGGGCGCAACCCCGCCGGAAGCCCAGCTGATGTCCAGCTGTGCGCTGATCAAGGAGCCGACGCGCAGCAACCTAGGTGAACTGGCATGGCGACTGGGCCTGGCGCTTTGCGCCATCAACCTGGTGGTGGTGGCGCTGGCGCTGTCAAGTGTCAACCCGCGCAGCGGGCGCAGCATCAACATGATTTTTGTCGTGCTGGCCTTCGTGGTCTACAACAACCTGGTCAACCTGGGACAAAACTGGATCTTTGTCGGACTGATTGGTTTCGGCCCTTTTTTGCTGGTCCTGCATGGCGGGGTCCTGCTGCTGGCGCTGGCATGGCTGGCCAAGCGGCACATGAACTGGCGCTTCAGGCGCACGCACCGCACACGCGCTCCGGCATCCGCGAACCAGGCTGGAGGCCGGGCATGAAGACCATACGACGCCTCATCTACCGCGAAGTCCTGACCTCGATTGCCCTGGTGGTCCTGGGTTTTCTGGCCCTGTTCTTTTTCTTTGACCTGGTTGACGAACTGCAGTACCTGGGGAAGAACAACGGCTTGGTGGGAGAGAGCACCTACCAGATCAAGCATGCCCTGCTGTATGTCGCTTTGCTGATTCCAAACCATCTTTATGAACTGCTGCCCATTTCAGTGCTGATTGGCAGTATTTTTGTCATGGCGCGCTTGGCCCAAAGCTCGGAATACACCATCTTGCGCACCAGCGGCCTGGGCCCCTGGCGGGCACTCAAACTGCTGCTGTGGCTGGGCGCCTTTTTCGTCGCGCTGAGCTTCGTCGTCGGCGACTACATCTCGCCTGTCAGCGAGCGCGCTGCGCAGTTGCTGAAGGCCAGGTACCAGAGCAAGATCACCATTGGCCAGACCGGCGCCTGGCTGAAGGAAAAGCAGGCTGGCAGGAGCTTCATCGTGAACGTCAGCGAGTTGTCTCCCGAGGGCGAAATGCATGGCGTGCGTATTTACGAGTTCAACAGCACGGGCCTGATCGTCTCGACGACCGAGGCACCGAAGGCTGCGTTCTCATCAGGTACTGCCTGGCTGCTAAGCAATGTCACGAGGACAGAGTTCGCCGTGTCCGCCAGCGCAAATGGCGCCAGCGCCAATGCTGCCCCGCAACAGGCGCGGGTCAGCCGCAGCGCCGTTGCCAGTTTTCGCTGGCCCACCGAAATCAGCACTGAAATGGTATCTGTCGCGCTGCTGAGGCCCGACCGGATGGCCACAATAGACCTGTTCAATTACATCCGCCATCTTGAAGCCAATGGCCAGACGTCCCAGCGCTACGAAATCGAGTTCTGGCGCAAGGTGTTTTATCCGCTCAGCTGCCTGGTCATGGTGATGCTGGCGCTGCCATTTGCCTACCTGCATTTCCGCTCTGGCAGCATCACCGGCTATGTATTTGCCGGCGTCATGATCGGCATCAGTTTTTTCCTGCTGAACAATGTGTTCGGCTACATCGGCAACCTGCGCAACTGGCAGCCCTGGCTGGCAGCGGCTACGCCCGGACTGATCTACATGGGCATTTCCATGGGTGCATTCGGCTGGCTGGTGCTCAGGCGATGACGGCCAATTAGTCCCTTTTCACTTTTCCAACGACTTATGACCTCCACATTTTCCTTGCCACGCGGCATTGTCCTGTTTGCCCACGGTTCGCGCGATCCGCTGTGGCGCTTGCCTATCGAAGCAGTCGCCGCGCAGATCAGGACACTGCACCCAGGCACCCTGGTACTTTGCGCCTACCTGGAAATCTGCGCGCCGTCGCTGCCGGAAGCGGCCGCTGCGCTGGTCGCCGCTGGTGCGCGCCAACTGAGGATTTTTCCGCTGTTTTTGGGCGTGGGTAAGCATGCGCGCGAAGACCTGCCCCTGCTCGTCGAACAGATCAGGGTGGCGCATCCCGATATCGCCATTGAACTCCTGCAGGCGGCCGGCGAATATGCGCAAATGACCGCCTTGATGGCTGATATCGCCTTGAATGATGGCGTGAGCGCAGCGCTTACGGGCACTGAAAACGGTTAGGCCAAGCGATTTTTCTTAGTCCACTTAAAGCATAATAAAATCAATATTAAGCACTAATTTCATATGAACCTGCATCAATTCCGCTTTGTCCAGGAAGCCGTCCGCCGCAACCTGAACCTGACCGAAACCGCGCGAGCGCTGCATACCTCGCAACCCGGCGTTTCCAAGGCCATCATTGAACTGGAGGAAGAGCTGGGCGTGGAAATCTTTGCGCGCCACGGCAAGCGTCTCAAGCGCGTGACCGAGCCCGGCGAACACGTAATTAAAAGCATCGAGCTGATCATGCGGGAAGTCGGCAACCTGCGGCGCATCGGTGAGCAGTTTTCGGCGCAGGACAGTGGAACGCTGTCGATTGCCACCACCCACACGCAGGCCCGCTATGTGCTGCCTCAGCCGGTCGCTCGGCTGCGCGAGGCCTTTCCCAAGGTCAACGTCAGCCTGCACCAGGGCTCGCCCGACCAGGTGGCGCGCATGGTGCTTGAAGAAGTCGCCGAAATCGGGATTGCCACCGAATCCTTGACCCAGTACGACGACCTGGTGACGCTGCCCTGCTATGAATGGCAGCACATGCTGGTTATGCCCAGCGACCATCCGCTGGCTCGCAAGGAACACATCACGCTGGAAGACCTGGCGCAGGAAGCGCTGATCACCTACCACCCGTCATTCACTGGCCGCACCAAGATCGACTTGGCATTTGCCACCCGGCACCTGCATCCGCGCATTGCCCTTGAAGCGATCGACTCCGATGTGATCAAGACCTATGTGCGTCTGGGGCTGGGCGTGGGCATCGTGGCCGAAATGGCGGTCAGGGACGACGGCACCAATGCAGACCTGATTGCCTTGCCTGCAGGGCATCTGTTCGGCGTGAACGTTGCCCGCGTGGCCTTCAAGCGCAGCGCCTACCTGCGAAATTTTGTTTACAAGTTCACGGAACTGCTCAGTGAAAAGCTCAACCGCGACCTGGTGGCCAGGGCCATGGCAGGTCGCCTCAACGACGACGAGGTTTGAACATGAGGACGCATGCATCCACCCCTGCTACGGCCAGCGCGCCGCGCACGCCAGCGCTCATCAGCCGGCTGCCACGGGTCGGCACTACGATTTTCACCGTCATGTCGGCGCTGGCCGCTGAAAAGGGCGCCGTCAATCTGGGCCAGGGGTTTCCGGATTTCGACTGCGACCCGCAACTGGTCGAGGCCGTCACTGGCGCCATGCAGCGCGGCCTGAACCAGTACCCACCCATGGCCGGCGTTCCGATCCTGCGTGAAGCCGTCGCGGCCAAGCTGGCGGCCCTGTACGGCCGCAACTACGACCCGGGCAGCGAGATCACCATCACGGCGGGCGCCACGCAGGCCATCCTCACCATCGTCCTGGCCGTCGTGCATCCGGGCGACGAGGTCATCGTGCTGGAGCCGTGCTACGACAGCTATGTGCCGAACATTGAACTGGCGGGCGGCACGGTCGTCCGGGTGCCGTTGACGCCCGGAACTTTTCGTCCGGATTTTGAAAAAATCAGGGCGGCCCTCAGCCCCCGCACGCGCGCCATCGTCGTCAATTCGCCGCACAACCCGAGCGCCACGGTCTGGACCGAGGCCGAGATGCTGCTGCTTCAAGACCTCCTCGCCCCCACCGATGTCCTGCTGATCAGCGACGAGGTCTATGAGCACATGGTGTTCGACGCCGCCCAGGGCCACCTTCACCAGAGCGCCGCGCGCTTTGCAGGGCTGGCGGCGCGCGCCTTCATCGTCAGCAGCTTTGGCAAGACCTACCATGTCACGGGCTGGAAGGTCGGCTATGTCGCCGCGCCGGCCAGCCTGACGGCGGAGTTTCGCAAGGTGCACCAGTTCAACGTATTCACCGTCAACACGCCGGTGCAGCATGGCCTGGCCGCTTACATGGCCAGCGACCGGCCTTACCTGGACCTGCCGGCCTTCTACCAGCGCAAGCGTGACCTGTTCCGATCCGGGCTGGAAAACACGCGCTTCAAGCTGCTGCCCAGCGAAGGCAGCTATTTCCAGTGCGTCGATATTTCGGAGGTCAGCGACCTGGGCGAGGCCGATTTTTGCCACTGGCTGACGACCGATATCGGCGTGGCGGCGATTCCCCTGTCGGCGCTTTATGGCGACGGGTTTGACCAGCGCGTCGTGCGCTTCTGCTTTGCCAAGAAGGACGAAACCCTGCACCTGGCGCTGGAACGGCTAGCCCGACTGTAGGCAACTCCTGACGCCTGTATCAGCCGCCTTCCTGCTTGACGCCTGCAAGCGGCCGGCAAAAATACAGGCATACATAAAAAGGAGTCTTCCATGTCAATCTCGCTTATCTTGCTGATCGTCCTGATCCTGATCCTGGTCGGTGCACTTCCCACGTGGGGCCATAGCCGCAGCTGGGGTTACGGTCCCAGCGGCGGTATCGGCCTGGTGGTGATCATCCTGATCGTGCTGCTGCTGATGGGCCGGATCTAGATCCCTGATCTGCTTCTGTCAAAAAGGACCTTGCACTGCAAGGTCCTTTTTTTCTTGGAGCCGTCAACTGTTGAGTTGCGCCCAGAGCTTGTCCAGCCGCTTGATGCTGACCGGCTGCGGCGTGCGCAGCTCCTGTGCGAAAAAGCTCACGCGCAGCTCTTCCAGCAGCCAGCGGTATTCCTGCATGCGCGCGTCCGCCGCACCCTTGCGCTCGGCAAGCAACCGCCAATAGCGCTGCTCGTGCGGCCGCACATCGGCCAGGCGGGCGGCGTCTCTGGCCGGGTCAGCGCGCCATTTTTCCAGGCGCAGGGTGATGGCTTTCAGGTAACGCGCAAAGTGCTGCAGCTGCGCGTAAGGCGTGGTCGTCAGGAAACGCTTGGGCACCAGACGCTGCAGTTGCTGGGCCGTGTCGGCCGCAGCATCGGCGGCGTTTTTGGTGTCCTTGATCTTTCGCTGCGCCACGGCAAATTCCATGAGGATGCTGGACGCCAGGCGCGCCACTTCGCTGGCAATCAGCGTCAGGCGGCCGCGCCCCTCGTCAATTCGTTTTTTGAAATCGACTTCGCAGGTCGGCAGCGGATCGAGCAAAAAAGCCCGGTCCAGCGCCACCTCGATGATCTGCTGTCGCAACTCGTCGACCGTACCGCCGCCCGAGTTGTCGGCGGCGCGGCCCACCAGCATGTAAGAGGTCGCGGTTTTTTGCAGGTCGGGCAGGTTTTTTTCCAGGTACTTCAGCGCATCCCTGATCTGCAGCGAGAACAACCGCCTCAGGCCGGCGCGGTGCTTGACGGCCGCTGTATCGGGCTCGTCGAACACCTCGATCGTCACCGCATCGCCCAGATCGATCAAGGCCGGAAAACCAATCAGCGTTTGCGCGCCCTTGCCAATTTCCATCAGTTCTGGCAGTTCGCCAAAGGCCCAGCTGGTGTAGCGCTCGGCAGCCTTTGCTACTATCTTTTCAGGAGCTGCTTGCGCCCGTCCCGCTTGCGCCATAGGCTTATTTGATGCTTTATTTCGGCCTAAGGCACTGGCCGGAGCGACATCAAGCGCAGGGGGCATCGCCCTGCCCAGGTTCTTCAGCCCCGCCAGCGCCTGAAACGCCCCGCGTGCCTGCGAACCCAGCTCGCCCTTGAGCGCGCCCAGGTTGCGGCCTGCACCCAGCTGGCGGCCGTGTTCGTCAACCACGCGAAAGTTCATGAACAGGTGCGGCGCCAGCATGTCGAGCTTCAGGTCGGCGCGCTTGATGTCGAGCGAGGTCGCGTCGCGCACCCATTTCAACACCGCGTCAGTCAGAGCAACCGCGCCGAATTTCTCCGCCACCATCAGTTCCTGCGCCATGCGCGCGGCGGTGTCGGGCAGCGGCACCAGGCGCGAGCGAGGGCGCTGGTGCAGCGTCTTGATCAGCGCCTGGATCTTGTCTTTCAGCATGCCGGGCACCAGCCACTCGCAGCGCTCCTCATTGACCTGGTTCAGCGCAAAAATCGGCACCTCGACGGTCACGCCATCGCGCGCGTCGCCGGGCTCGTGCAGGTAGGTCACCAGGCAATCGACGCCGCCCAGCCGCAACGTCTTGGGAAACGCCTGCGTGGTGATGCCGGCCGCCTCGTGGCGCATCAGCTCGTCTTGCGTCAACAGCAGCAATTCGGGCTGCTTTTTGACCTCGGCCTTGAACCAGCTCTCAAAGCCGGCGCCGGAGCAGATGTCGGCCGGCAACTGCTGGTCGTAAAAGGCGTAGATCAGCTCGTCATCGACCAGCACGTCCTGCCGGCGCGCCTTGTGCTCCAGGTCCTGAACATGCGTGATCATCTTGTCGTTGGCCGCCAAAAACGGCAGCCGGGTGTCCCAGTTGCCAGCCACCAGCGCCTCGCGGATGAAGATTTCACGCGACGTGACCGGATCGATGCGGCCAAAGTTGACGCGCCGCCCGTTGTAGGCCACCAGGCCATACAGCGTCGCCCGCTCCAGCGCCGTGACCTGCGCGGCTTTTTTCTCCCAGTGCGGGTCAAGCAGCTGCTTTTTCAGCAGATGGCCGCCAACCTGCTCGATCCACTGCGGGTCAATATTCGCAATGCCCCGGCCAAACAGGCGCGTGGTTTCCACCAGTTCGGCCGCGACGATCCAGCGACCCGGCTTCTTGCTGAGCCGCGCGCCGGGGTGGCGGTAAAAGCGGATGCCGCGCGCGCCCAGGTACCAGTCGTCCTCTTCGCTTTTGAGGCCGATGTTGCCCAGCAGGCCGCACAACAGGGACAAATGCAGTTGCTCGTAGCTGGCCGGCTGCGAGTTGAGATGCCAGCCCTGCTCCCTAACCACCGCCAGCAGCTGCGAATGGATGTCGCGCCATTCGCGCACGCGGCGAATATTGACAAAGTTCTCGCGCAGCAGGCCTTCGTACTGGCGGTTCGTCAGCTTGTGCACCGCGTCATGGCCGCCGCGCGCGTCGCCCAGCCATTTCCACAGTTTCAAAAAACCGACGAATTCGCTTTTCTCGTCATCGAACTTGGCATGCGCCTGGTCGGCCTGCGCCTGCTTGTCCATGGGCCGGTCGCGCACGTCCTGCACGCTCAAGGCACTGGCAATCACCAGCACCTCGTCGAGCGCCTGCCGGTCCTTGGCTTCCAGGATCATGCGGCCGACACGCGGGTCCAGTGGCAGCTTGGCCAGCGTCCAGCCAACGGGCGTCAGTTCGTTGTCGTCATTCACCGCGCCAAGTTCGGCCAGCAGCTGGTAGCCGTCGGCAATTGCACGGCTTTGCGGCGACTCGATGAAGGCAAAGCTTTCAATCGTGCCCAGGTGCAGCGACTTCATGCGCAGGATCACCGACGCCAGCGAGCTGCGCAGGATCTCGGGGTCGGTAAAGCGCGGCCGGCCCAGAAAATCGGCTTCGTCGTACAGGCGGATGCAGATGCCATCAGCCACGCGGCCGCAGCGCCCGGCACGCTGGTTGGCCGCCGACTGCGAGATCGGCTCGACCATCAGCTGCTCGACCTTGTTCCTGAAACTGTAGCGCTTGACCCGCGCCGTGCCTGCGTCAATGACATATCTGATGCCCGGAACCGTCAGTGACGTTTCAGCCACATTGGTCGCCAGCACGATGCGCCGGCCACTGTGGCCGTCAAAAATTTTGTCCTGCTCGGCCTGGGAAAGGCGCGCAAACAGCGGCAACACCTCGGCATTGCGCGTCAGCGGCTGGTGCGCCAGGTGCTTGCGCAAGTGATCGGCGGCTTCGCGAATCTCGCGCTCGCCGGGCAGGAAAATAAGGATGTCGCCGGCGCTGTGCGGACTCATCCATAGCTCATCGACGGCATCGGCAATCGCGTCATTCAGGTCATGCTCGCGCGACTCCTCGAACGGCCGGTAGCGCTGCTCGACCGGAAACATCCGGCCCGACACCATGATGACCGGCGCTGGCACCAGAGGCCCCAACGCGCTGCGCTGCGCGTCGTCGCTGCCCCCCGTGGGGCGGCCTGGCGGCGGCGCGCGCGAGGCAAAGTAGTCGGCAAAACGCTGCGCATCAATCGTCGCCGAGGTGATGATGACCTTCAGGTCCGGCCGGCGCGGCAGCAACTGGCGCAAATAGCCCAGCAAGAAATCGATGTTCAGGCTGCGCTCGTGCGCCTCGTCGATGATGATGGTGTCGTAGGCGCGCAGCAGCGGGTCGGTCTGCGTTTCGGCCAGCAGGATGCCGTCGGTCATCAGCTTGACCGACGCATCACGGCTCAGCCGGTCCTGGAACCGAACCTTGTAGCCAACCACGTCGCCCAGCGGCGTCTTCAGTTCTTCGGCGATGCGCTTGGCCACGCTGGACGCAGCAATGCGGCGCGGCTGGGTATGGCCGATCATCTTGCCCTGGCCGGGCGGGTAGTTGAGCTTGCCGCGCCCCAGCGCCAGGGCGATCTTGGGCAGTTGCGTGGTTTTGCCCGAGCCGGTTTCACCGCAGACGATGATGACCTGGTGCGCCGTAAGCGCTGCGGCGATGTCGTCGCGCCGGCTGGATACCGGCAGCGACTCGGGAAAGGTGATGGCCAGAGGAGACAAAGAAGGAAGCAAGGCAGGCCCAGCAGTCAAAGCTGCTGATTATCGGCGTTCCGCCCGGTCAGGGCTTGCCTGGCGGGCTTTCAAGCGCCGGTGCGCCTGTCGGCGCTGGGGCACGCCCTTACACTGACTGCTTATTTTTTGTTTGCGGTGAAATGCAGCCACGGTCGACTTTGCGTGTTGCCTGACATTTCACCGGCCCCTGCCCGAACCCCGAAAGCGCGCCATGTCCACGGTCTTCAACTTCACCTTTGTCCCCTGGTTCCGCTCAGTGGCGCCCTACATCCACAAGTTTCGCAACCAGACCTTCGTGGTCGCCGTCTGCGGCGAGGCGATTGCCGCCGGCAAGCTGCCGCACCTGGCGCAGGACCTGGCCATGATCCAGAGCATGGGCGTGAAGGTGGTGCTGGTGCACGGTTTTCGGCCGCAGGTCAACGAGCAGCTTCGGGCCAAGGGCCACGAGGCGAAATATTCGCACGGCATGCGCATCACCGACGAAGTGGCGCTCGACTGCGCGCAGGAAGCGGCCGGTCAGCTCCGTTATGAAATCGAGGCGGCCTTCAGCCAGGGCCTGCCGAACACGCCGATGGCCGGCTCGACGATTCGCGTGATCTCGGGCAATTTCATCACCGCCCGGCCGGTCGGCATAGTCGATGGCGTGGATTTTCAGCATTCGGGCCTGGTGCGCAAGGTCGATGTGGCGGGCATTTCGCGCACGCTCGACTTCGGCGCGATGGTGCTGATCTCGCCCTTCGGCTTTTCGCCGACCGGCGAGGCCTTCAACCTGACCATGGAAGAAGTTGCGACCAGCGTGTCGATTGCGCTGCAGGCTGACAAGCTGATTTTCGTCACCGAGATTCCGGGGATCCGGCTCAAGCCTGACGAGCCGGTCAGTGAAGACAACCCCATCGATACCGAGTTGCCGCTGGCCGCTGCCGAAGCCCTGCTGATCAAGGTGCCCGCCGGCCAGCGCCCGAGCGACACGGCGTTTTACCTGCAGCACTGCGTGAAGGCCTGCAAGGCCGGGGTCGAGCGCAGCCACATCATCCCGTTTGCGGTCGATGGCGCGCTGCTGCTGGAGATTTACGTGCACGACGGCATCGGCACCATGGTGGTCGACGAAAAGCTCGAAGAACTGCGCGAAGCCACGGCCGACGACGTGGGCGGCATCCTGCAGCTGATCGAGCCGTTTGAGCAGGACGGCACGCTGGTCAAGCGCAGCCGCACCGAAATTGAACGCGACGCCGACCACTACACCATCGTCGAGCACGACGGCGTGATTTTTGCCTGCGCCGCGCTCTACCCCTACCCGGAGGCCAAGACCGCAGAGATGGCCGCCCTCACGGTGTCACCGCAAAGCCAGGGCCAGGGCGATGGCGAGAAAATCTTGAAGCGCATCGAGCAGCGCGCCCGCGCCGCCGGACTGCAAAGCATTTTCGTGCTGACCACGCGCACCATGCACTGGTTCATCAAGCGCGGCTTCGTGCAGGTCGATCCGGACTGGCTGCCCGACGCCCGCAAGCGCAAATACAACTGGGACCGCAAGAGCCAGGTGCTGGTCAAGAAGCTGGGCTGAGCTGATCCAGCCTTTTCAACCCCATCGGAACCCGACCCATGCTCCAGCTGCGCCCCAACTGTGAATGCTGCAACCGCGACCTGCCCGCCGCATCGCCCGATGCGCGCATGTGCAGCTTCGAATGCACCTTTTGCAGCGACTGCGCCAGCACCCGGTTGGCCGGCATGTGCCCCAACTGCGGCGGCGAACTGGTGGCGCGCCCGCGCCGGCCGGCGGACAAGCTGGCCAGGCATCCGGCTTCGACCGAACGTGTTTTCAAGTCCTCGGGCTGCCCGCCTGCGCCTTGACACGCAGATTGCCTCCAAGCCTTTGCGCCCGCCAGAATTATCAAATTTGATAGCGCCCTGCGCAAGCAGCGCCTGCGCTAGAGGCCTAAAAGGCTTAAAAATTCCCACTCAGGCTCCGGGCCAGCGCTAGACTACACAAAAAAACGAAAAATCCTGATAACCGAAAGCGCATTTTTCTCATAGGCTCAGGCTTCCCTTTTGCTGGAGGCCATCCATGAACATCTCTGGTCAAGTTCCCGCTGCGCGTGAAGTCCGCATTCCCTGCGGCGACACCTGGCTTTACGGCGATCTGACGGTGCCGACCGATGCCATCGGGGTGGTGCTGTTTGTTCACGGCAGCGGCAGCGGCCGGCACAGCGCGCGCAACCGTCTGGTGGCAAACAGGCTGCAACAAGCGGGCATTGCCACGCTGCTGTTCGACCTGCTCACCGCGCACGAGGAGCAAATCGACACGCACACCCGCGAGCACCGCTTCGACATCGCGCTGCTCACCCGGCGCCTGCAGGACGCGACCACCTGGGCCAGGGCGCAGCCCGTCCTGGAACGGCTGCCCGTCGGCTACTTCGGCGCCAGCACCGGCAGCGCCGCCGCCATCATTGCCGCTGCCCGGCTGGGCCGGCAAATTGCCGCCGTGGTCTCGCGCGGTGGTCGGCCCGACCTGGCCGGCCCGGTGGCGCTGGCGGCTGTCACCGCGCCGACGCTGTTGATCGTCGGCGGCACAGACCATGGCGTCATCGAGCTCAACGAGGATTCGCTTGCGAACCTGAGCTGCGAGAAACGCATGGCGATCGTCGAGGGCGCCACCCATCTGTTTGAGGAAAAAGGGACGCTGGAGGCAGTGGCAGAACTGGCCGCTTCCTGGTTCGGCACCCATCTGGCGCACCAGGAAACGGGAGATGCACCAGTCGCCAGAGCATGAAGGCGCCAACCATCACGCGTGACATCACCTTGCCGCTGAATGATCGCCGCCATGCCGGAAGGGTGCTGGCGAACAAGCTGGCCCACCATGCAGGCCAGGACAATCTGCTGGTGCTCGGCCTGCCGCGCGGTGGCGTTCCGGTGGCTTTCGAAGTGGCGCGCGCGCTGCACGCGCCGTTGGACATCTTTATGGTGCGCAAGCTGGGCCTTCCCGGCCACGAGGAATACGCCATGGGCGCGATCGCCAGCGGCGGGGTGCGCATCATGACGCCCCTGCCCGGTCTGAACATCGCTTCGTCAGAGATCGCCGAGGTTGTGGCCCGAGAGCACGATGAACTGGTACGGCGCGAGCAGCTCTACCGGGGCCAGCGCCCGCCGCTCAGCCTTGAAAGCCGCACGGTCATCGTGGTCGATGACGGGCTGGCCACCGGCACCAGCATGCGCGCAGCGGTGCTGGCCATCCGGCAGCAGCGCCCGGCCCGGCTGGTGGTGGCTGTTCCGGTGGGCGCGCAGGCCAGCTGCCAGGCGCTGCTCGCCGATGCCGACGAGGTGGTCTGCGCCGCCATGCCCTGTCCGTTTCGCGCCGTCAGTCTCTGGTACAAGGCGTTTGGGCAGACCAGCGACGAGGAGGTCCTCGCCTTGCTCGATCAAGCCCGCCGTTCACATGAAGGAGCGCTGAAGGCCATCCATGAGTCATGAAAATCAACACGGCAAGATTTCTTATCCGGGCCGCACGCTGGCTTGCCACCTGATGCGTAACGCCGGGGAGCACCACCGCACCATGTTCCGCGCCCCGGTGCTGTCCTGAAACCGGCGCGACAGCCACCTGGTCAAGACGCTACAGGCGCTGGACCGGCACTTTGACGCCGCAGCGCAAGCGGGTGCGCGACGGCCTGCACGGCAGTTCCAAAGACCTATTCCCCCAAACCGTCACGAAGCGCTTTTTACCCGGCCTGCGGCACGAAACCGTTCCACCCAAGCTGTCTGAGCCGCCGCCGCAGCTGCGGCTGCAGCGCGCCATTGGCGTCAACTACCGGCCCGAAACCGAGCGCCAGAGCCACTATTTCTACACCCGCCTGGCCGGCCAGTTCGATGCCATGATCCACATCGACGAAACCAGCGCGCTGGAGCGGCTGGACAAAGGGCCGGTCTGGGACGCTGGCGAAATGCCCGAAACCTTTCCGTCGGGAATCAAGCCAGGCAGCAAGCCGTTCAGGCGCCAGCCGGCAGCGCTTGCCCGAAGTGCCGCAGAACGCCCTGCCCTGCCGCGCGGCCGGTGGCGAAGCAGGCCGTCAACAGGTAGCCACCGGTGGGCGCTTCCCAGTCGAGCATTTCTCCGGCGCAAAACACCGGCGGGCTGAGGTCGGCGGGCAACGTGATCCGCAGGTTCGCATCCAGCCCCTCGAAGCGGACACCACCGGCACTGCTGATGGCTTCGTCGATAGGCCGGACCGCCACCAGCCGCAGCGGCAGCGCCTTGATGCCAGCAGCCAGCGTCACCGGGTCGGCCATCGCTTCCTTGCCCAGCAGTTCGTAGAGCATGCCGGCCTTGATGCCGTCCAGATTCAAGCGGCTCTTGAGGTGGCTGGACAGCGAGCGCGAGCCGCGCGGATGGCGCACTTCGACCAGCACCTGCTCGGCCGTCTTGTCGGGCAGCAGGTCGAGCAGCAAGGTCGCGCTGCCCTGGGCTGCAATCTCGTCCCTCAACAGGCTGGACGCCGCATAGACCAGGCTGCCTTCGACGCCGGTGGCCGTGGCGACGAATTCGCCCTTGCGGCTGAAACTGCGGCCTTGCGAATCGGTGAAACGGATCGCCACCGACTTGAAGGGCTGACCGGCAAAGCGGCTGGCAAAGTGTTCGCTCCAGCCCGGCTGTGGCTGCGGCGCCTGGCCGACCAGTTCCCGGAAGAAATCGCGCCGGGTTTCACCGTGACCGGCTGCGTCCAGTGCAGGCCGGGCTGCCACGTCAAAGCCGCAGTTCGACGGCTGCAACGACGCCACCGCCACGCCGCGCTCGGCCAGCCAGGGCACCCAGGCGCCGTCGGAGCCCAGGCGTTTCCAGCTGCCGCCGCCCAGCGCCAGCACCACGGCATCGGCCTCGGCCAGCACCTCGCCAGAGGGCGTTGAAAATTTCAGTGCGCCGTCCTCGGCCCAGCCCAGCCAGCGATGCCGCATGGAAAACCCCACGCCAGAGGCGCGCAGGCGGTGCAGCCAGGCGCGCAGCAGTGGCGCTGCCTTCATGTCCTTGGGAAACACCAGCCCCGAACTGCCGACAAAGGTTTCAATGCCCAGCGCTTCAGCCCAGGCGCGCACTTGGGTCGGTCCGAAAGCGGCCATCAGCGTCTGCAACGGCAGGTTGTGCTCGCCGTAGCGCTTGAAGAAAATCTCTGCGGGCTCGGAATGCGTCAGGTTCAGCCCGCCCTTGCCGGCCAGCAGGAACTTGCGGCCGACCGAAGGCATGGCGTCATACACCTGCACGCAAACCGCAGGACCGGCGCTGGCCAGCGCTTCGGCCGCCATCAGGCCGGCAGCGCCGCCGCCAATGACGGCTACGCGCAGCGGCCGGGCCGGGTCAAGGATGGGAAAGGCAAGAGAGTCGATGTTGTTCACAGGAAAAATCCGCCCGCACGAAGGTGCTGGCTTGAGGTAAAAAATAATGGCAATTTCGGGCAAGCCGGCCGGCGTGCGGCGTATGCTATTTTTTCAATAGCTGAAAGCGAACGCCGGTATTGCGCAGGATGCCTGAAAGGCTTGCATTTTGCGCCTTCTTGCATGGTCCGGTTTTTGGGGTGGGTTCAGGGGCGCCGGAACACATGGGTTGCTAACGGGTGATGGATGATCGTCACCTGGGGCGGCGCCTTCATCCCACAGGCGCCGTACATCGCCGAACCTCTGACGCCCACCGCAGCCATGCTCGGGCGGGTGGCATTGGCGGCAATCTCAAAGTTCCTGCGCGCGCGCTGGCAAGCAAGAAAGTCGATTCGCCCGGTCTGCAGACCAGTGGGCGGGCGGCCCGTCGACGGTTTGCCTGTCTGGCTTGAAAGCGCCTTGTCCAGTTCCTGCCGCATGCGGGGCGCGCAGGGCGCGTCGGAAAATTCCGCAAGCCCCTGCGCATTCAGGCATTGGTAAAAAGTTTGCGCATGGCCCGCAGGCGCCGTGGCGGCATAAAGCAGGACGGCCAGAAAGCAAAGCAAGTGAATTGACCGCATCCGACCATGCACTTGAACAACCGTTTCTGGCAACGGGCAGCCGCTGGTCGTCACCACGTTCAACCCAGCTCCACCACCGTGCCCAGCCCCGTCAGGAAGGCCGATTTCACCGGGGCGCCTGGATAGATTCGCTGCACGGCGGCACGGTAAACCCGCATTTTGACGATCAGCTCGGGCTGCAGTTCCGGCGCCGGGGCAGACTTGTAGTCGAGCACCCACCACTGGCCTTCATGGCCCGTGTCCTTGCGCCGGACCAGGCGGTCGAGCCGCAAGGCCTGGCCCTGGAACACCAGGTCCACTTCATTGCCCTGCCAGGCCAGAACATCGTCCCGCCAGGCCCAGGCGCCGTCGCCCTGGATGATGCGCTGGGCCAGTACGGATGCCTCGGCCGCCTGCGCCGGACTGAGCCGGAACTCGCGCGCCACCGCGCCGACATGCTCGGCCGACGACGGACCGCCCCATTCGAGCAGGCGGTGCATGGCCTTGCCAATGCGGGCAATGGCCGGGTCTTCGTCCGCCGGTGTTTCGGGCAATGGCTTGGGCGGCGGTGTGTCGGGCAGCGCCGCAAGCTCGGCCAGATAAAACACGTCGGGCACGTCCTGGCTGGCGGACGCGCCGGCGGGGCTTGGCGCCGCCAGCGCCGGCAGCAGGCCCTGCAGGCCCTGCAGGCGCTGCCACCAGCTGTCGGTAGTCGTGCGGTGCGGCTCGATAGACGAGATGACCAGCGTGTGCCGGGCGCGCGTCATGGCGACATACAGGGCATTGAGTTCCTCGCGTTTGCGGGCCGCCTGCTCGGCGGCCAGCGCTTCCTGCGCGCAGGCCGGCGGCTTGCCTTCGCTGACCAGGAACACCAGCTTGCGCGGCTCGGTGGCTTCGCCGGGCCAGTCGATCAGCACGCCCATGCTGTCGGCATTGCGCTCCACCGTGTCGGTGTCCAGCAGCAGCACCGCTTCGGCTTCCAGTCCCTTGGCGCCGTGGATCGTCAGCAGCCGCACCGCCGCGTCGTTGGCCGCCACCGGCGCCAGCAATCCGCCGGCCTTGAGCGCGCGCACCAGCCCGTAAGGCGTGGCATAGCGGCCGCCCTCGCGCCCCAGCGCCACGCCGAGCAGCGCGCGCAGGTTGGCGAGCACCGCCAGGCGCCGGGCTGCGGGCGCTGCGGCCGCAAAGCGTGCCAGGACATCGCCATCGTCGTAGATGCCTTGCAGCGCGTCGTGCGGCGGCTGGCTGTCCAGCCAGCCCTTCCACCGGGTCAATATGGCCGACAGCCCTTGCAATTCAGGCGCCAGCAGCTCTGTTTTTTGTAGCAGGTCGTGCCACGGCAGCTGGTGTTCCCGTTGCAGCAGCGCGATCTGCACCAGGCTGGTGTCCTGCAGGCCGAACAGCGGCGATCGCAAGGCTCTGGCCAGCGACAGGTCGTTTTGCGGCGACACCAGCACGTCGAGCAGCGCCACCAGGTCCAGTACTTCGCAGCAGTCGATCAGGTCGGTTTTCTCGCCGATCTGCGCCGGGATGTGCAGCGCCCGCAAGGCTTCCTGCACCGGCAGCAGGCCGGCCCGCTTGCGCGACAGCACCATCACGTCCGACGGTGCCAGGCCGCTGGCAATCTGCTGGGAAATCCAGGCGGCGGCCTGGCGCGCCTCCAGTGTTCGCAATGTTTCCTCGGGCAATTCGCGCGGCGTCACCAAGCTGTCGCGCCAGCCAGCCTCGGGCGGCGTGTCCGCGCCGGCATCCGCCCCCAGCCGGGGAATCGCCGGCAGGCAGCCGGTGGCGCCGGCCTTCACTGAATCAGTACTGTGGTCGCGAAAACCGTCGTAGCCGTCCACCGCACGCGCATGGCCCATGACCGAATTGACCGTCCCGATCACCGCCAGGGCATTGCGCCGGGTGTGGTCGCAGCTGAGCAGATCGCCGCCCAGCCCCTCGACCACAAAAGCCTGCGCGGCACGAAACACCTGCGGCTCGGCGCGGCGAAAGCGGTAGATGCTCTGCTTCGGGTCGCCCACCAGGAACACGCTGGGCGCCGCGCCCGCGCCGCCGTAACCGCTCAGCCAGGACGACAGCGCCTGCCACTGCAGCGGGTTGGTGTCCTGGAACTCGTCGATCATCAGGTGCTTGATGCGCGCGTCCAGCCGCTCCTGCACCCAGCCGGCCAGCACCGGATCACCCAGCATGACCAGCGCAGCGCGCTCGACATCGTTCATGTCCACCCAGCCCTGCTCGCGCTTGAGCTGGGTGTACTGCGCAATCAGCAAGCGGCTGAGCCGGGCCATGCGCTGCTGGTGCACCCACGCCTCGTGCTGCTGGCAGGCCGCCTGCACCCGCAGCACCAGGTCCTGCGCCTGGCGCACGGTGTCGATGCCAATTATTTTTTCGCCGAACTTGCGCGGCGTTCCCTTTTCAGTCAGCAACGCGCCCAGGATGCCGGGCAGGTCCAGGTCGCGCAAGGCCTGCTGCAGTTCGACGCCTTTGGCTGAAAACGACGGTGCGCTGGCGCGGCCCAGCGCCGTGGCGGCCTGTACCAGCAAGGCGTGGCCAGGGCCGGCAGGCGCCAGGCAGTCCTGCGGCGCGGCCAGTTCGGCAAACTCCGGAAACTGCACGGCGAAAGGCTGAACCGACGCATCGACCACGCCTTTTTCATCGGCGAGTACAAACTCGGTCCGCTTGTCCAGCGCGGCCTGCAGGGCCTTGTCGGCCTGGAAGCGGCCATGCCCCTCGACCAGAGCCTCGAAGTCGGCCTGCAGCGGCGGCTCACCGGCAAGCGCCGCATAAAAGCGCCGCCACACCAGCGCCCGGGCCGGCGCATCGTCTTCCAGCAACTGGTAGTTCACCGGCATACCCAGCCGGTGCAGTACCGCCACGGGGGCGCTGCGCAGCAAGGCGGCAAACCAGCCGTGAAAGGTGCGTATCTGCACCGAACGGCCGTTAGCGAGCATGGAGCGGTACAGATTGGACAGCTGCCGGCGCATGTCGGCATTGGACTGCAGGCCTTTTTGGCTTGAAACGCCGCGCATGACCAGTTCCTGGCGCAGGGTTTCGTCGTCGGCATGGGTGAACTTTTGCAGCCATTCGTCCAGCCGCTCGCGCATCTCGCCGGCGGCCTTCCTGGTGAAGGTGATGGCCAGGATTTCATGCGGCCGCACCGCATCGCGCGGCGTGCCGTCGGCGTGGTCCGGGGCGTTCACGCCATCAAGCAGCGCCCGCACGATGCGCGAGACCAGCATCCAGGTCTTGCCCGCACCGGCGCAGGCCTCGACCGCCACGCTGCGGCGCGGATCGCAGGCAATGGCGTAAAAGGCGTCGGCGGAAACGGGCTGGCCGTTGCATTCGTAGGCGGCGGTCATGAAAGGTCTCTCTTGGTCATTGGAAAGCATGCGTCAAACGGAAAAACAAAGCGTGGGTTACAAAGCGCGGGTCATACGCCATACGAACCTCTAGAACCAGCCGGGGCCGCAAGTAGGACGGCCCCCTCAAAGGGCAGCGAACTACACAAACTAAGAAGCGTGGGAGCGTCATCCTCCCCGTCCATGCAAGTTCCCGCCGCGGAACTGGCTTTGCCAGGCCGCAGGCGGGGCGGCCCCCTCGGGGGGCAGCGAACCACACGCAGTGGGGAGCGTGGGGGCCTTATTCACTCCAGAAGTCTTTTCGGCACAGGCCGCGTGCCGAACAATAGTCGCAGGCCTTGCCTTCCCCAAGCGCTGGCAGCGACGCGCCCTCGGCAATGCGGGCCATGTCAATCAGGATGCCGTCAATCAGGGCATCGCGCAATTCGACGATATCGGGCTGGTCGTAGGTGCGGGTTGGCTCCTTTTCGCCCAGGTTGACATAGCTAGCGGCCAGCGTGTCGTCGGCGTTCAGGGCCGCATAGAAAGCCAGCTGCGTGTCTTCCATGCCATGTTTGATGCGCTCGGCGGTGGTGGTGCGCGGCTCGGTCTTGTAGTCGATCAGCAGCAGCCCGCCGCCCGCCTGCCGGTCGATGCGGTCGATCTGGCCGATCAGCGTCAGCTCGCCCAGCGGCATCTCGCGCCACTGCTCGGCACTGTCAAAGCAGGCACCCGTGGCCTCGTGCGCGGCCAGCCACGCCAGGTAACCGTCGCGCACCGGCCCCCAGGCGGCGGCAAACGGCAAAAATTCGCTGCTGCTCAGGCCGAGCTTTTTCGTAGCTTGCTCGGCCGCTACATTAATCATAGCTATCCGTGTAGTCTGGTCCTGCGCAGGAGCCTCTTTCAAGGCTTCATGAAAGGTGCAGAGCAGGCTGTGTAGCCAGTTGCCGAAATCACGCTTGCCGAGTTCGCTTTCCAGTTCGTCCGATTCGTTCAGACCCAACTGACGCAGCGCAAAAAAACGGTAAGGGCAGGCACGCAGGTCGCCATAGCTGCTGGCCGACAGCCGCGTGACAGGCAGCGCCTCGCCGATGGGCTGCGGCCGCAGCGTCGGGCAAGCCGCCACGGTACGCAGGCTGCGCGGGTCGCTCGCCAGATCGGACGCAAGCCGGCGGCCAAGCAGCAGTTCCTGTACGAATCCACTGGGCATCAGGTGCTCGCCGGCTTCGCTGCGTCGCCACAACAGGTCCACATGCGGCAGTTGCAAGGCGTAGGTCCAGGCACGGCGCGACACCCGGGCCAGCGCCTCGCGGGACGCCAGGCCGAGCAGCTCGCGCTGGCTGGGCGTCCACTGGCCCGGCGGGTCGGGCGACACCGGCAGGCGGATCTCGTCACAGCCGGGCATCACGACCGCCTGCATCGACCGGCCCAGCAGTTGCGCCAGTGGCAGGATCACGACCTGCTCGTGCGTCGGATGCTCGGGAGAAAACGTCTGCGCTTCCAGCGCCTGGTTGACCCAGCTGGTGAATTCCCTGAGCTTCATGACCGGCGCGTCGGCAAACTCGCTTTCCGCACCTTCGTGCAGGCGAAGCGTCTCCAGTACCCGCTGGCCAGCCTCGTCGCGTGCCAGCCCTTCCCACTGTCCGGCCAATTGCAGGGCGGCACGCAGGTCGCGCAGCCACGTGGCCAGCAGGCGTGGGCGAGTCATGGCATCGCGCAGCCGGTTCACCTGCCGGGCCAAGGGCTGGGCAATGGCCAGCGCCTCCAGCGGCGCCGTCGGCAGGTCGCGCCAGGCCCGCGCACCAAACTTGCGCACCTCGGCTTCAGCCTGCGTGACGGTGGCGTCGGCAAAGGCCGGGGCATTCTTCAGCCAGTCAAGCACTGCGTCGGTAGACACGTCCCACGGCAAGGCGCGCAGCAGGCCCATCAGACGGGCAGCGGCGCGCGAGGTGGACAGCTTCCAGCCGGTTTCATCGCGCATAAAAATGCCGCGCCTGGACAGCATCGCGGCCACACGGCGGGTCAGCTGGCGATCCTGGGCAATCAGCGCCACCGGGCAGCGGCCTTGCGCCAGGTGCGCCAGCACACAGGCCGTGGCGCGGCAGGCTTCGTCTTCGGCGTCGAGCGCCGCATGCAGCGCCGGCAGCGGCGCGCCGGAGGCCTCGGGTTCATCCTCGGGCAGGCACAGCGCGATCGACAGCGCACGCTCGCCAAAATGCAACCTCAGCGCCTCGGTCACCGGCTCGGCCTGGAAACCCTCGACGACCACCAGCAGTGCCGGCGCGGCCTGGAACAGCCGGTCTGATGCGTAGCCAGAGGCCGCGACCCAGGCCAGCGCGATGCGCCCGACGGCCGCTTCCAGCGCCAGCACCGGCGAGTCCAGGCCGACGCCCAGCGCCTCGGCCACCGAGTCGCTCCAGGCCTGGCGTTCGGCGGGCAGCACGCTGGCGGCCACGTGGCTCAGGCTCCAGGCGGCCTCGACCAGACGGCCGGCCAGCGCATCCTGCTGCGCCGCGAGCCCGGCCTGGCCGAGCAGTGACGCAGCGGTCAGCATGTCAACCGACACATCCATCCGCAGATCGACACCCGATGGCGTGAACATGCCCAGCGTGCCGCCCAGGCCGCTGGCCCAGTTCATGGTGGTTTCAAAACGCGGAACAAAAAAAGTGCCGCCGGCGTTTTCAGCCCAGGTCTGGCGCGCCTGCTGAATCAACTGGGCATAAGGCAGCAGCACGACCACCTCGGAAGGATGAAGGTCGCGCGACGCAATGATTTGGGCCAGTTGCCGGATGGCCTGGTGCCAGCAACGCCCGGAAAGGGAAGGTGAAATGGTCATGAAGGGGGAACGCGAAGTTTTTCAATCAACAAAAGAGCAGCTGGCGCCCCGCAGCGGCGGTCTATCGGTGCGATAGCAGTTGGCCAGTGCCCGTGGCCCTTGTTTCTGCCACAATAAACGCAACGTTGCTTACTCTTTCCTATCGTAACCAGACCCAAGGAGCCATCATGGCCAATGAACTGATCAAACATACCACCGATGCCACCTTTGACGCCGATGTGCTCAAGTCCACCACCCCCGTGCTGGTTGACTACTGGGCTGAGTGGTGCGGTCCCTGCAAGATGATTGCCCCGATTCTTGACGACGTGGCCACCGGTTACGAAGGCAAGCTGAAGATAGCCAAGATGAATGTCGACGAGAACCGCGAGATTCCTGCCAAGTTCGGCATTCGCGGCATCCCGACGCTGATGCTCTTCAAAGACGGCGAACTGGCCGCAACCAAGGTAGGTGCGCTGAGCAAGTCTCAACTGATAGCCTTTATCGACCAGCAACTGGCCTGATCACCAGGAAAGCCGGAAAAGCCTTGAAGCCTTCATCCGGCCTTTTTTATCTCGCTAGCTTGTTTCGCCCTGCCTTTTACCTTCCCATTGTTCATGCCCGCTGACGCTCTTGGCAAACCCCAGCATCAGCGCATAAATTTCCTGTCATAATCAATTTTATTCGCCTGCCGGCCGCTGCCAGCAGGTTCGAGTTTCCGGTTTGTCAGCCTTCTAGTCTAGAAGCAGCTTCTTTTCAAACCTCCCCCCGTTTTTCCAAATCAACTCCGCCAGGAGTCATCCCATGCACTTAAACGAACTCAAGGCACTGCACGTGTCTGAAGTCCTCAAGCAGGCGGAAGCCCTTGAGATCGAAAACGTCGGCCGTATGCGCAAGCAGGAATTGATGTTCGCCATCATCAAGAAACGTGCCAAGACGGGTGAAACCATCGTCGCCGATGGCGTGCTGGAAGTACTGCCCGACGGTTTCGGTTTCCTGCGCGCGCCCGATTCGAGTTACACCGCGTCTACCGATGACATTTATATCAGCCCGAGCCAGATCCGCCGCTTCAACCTGCACACCGGCGACATGATTGAAGGCGAAGTGCGCACGCCCAAAGACGGCGAACGTTACTTTGCTTTAAACAAGCTTGACAAGATCAACGACGGCCCGCCCGAGGACAACAAGCACAAGGTCATGTTCGAGAACCTCACGCCATTGTTCCCGCGCGAGCAGTTCAAGCTTGAGCGCGACATCAAGGCCGAGGAAAACCTGACCAGCCGCATCATCGACATCATTGCGCCCATCGGCAAGGGCCAGCGCGCCCTGCTGGTGGCGCCGCCCAAGTCCGGCAAGACGGTGATGATGCAGAACATCGCCCACGCCATCGTGGCCAACTACCCCGAAGTGGTCATGATGGTGCTGCTGGTTGACGAGCGTCCGGAAGAAGTGACCGAGATGCAGCGCAGCGTGCGCGCCGAAGTCATTTCATCGACCTTTGACGAGCCCGCCGCGCGCCATGTGCATGTGGCGGAAATGGTGATCGAGCGCGCCAAGCGTCTGGTCGAACTCGGCAAGGACGTGGTGATCTTGCTCGACTCCATCACCCGCCTGGCGCGTGCTTACAACAATGTGCTGCCCTCGTCGGGCAAGGTGCTGAGCGGTGGCGTGGATGCCAATGCGCTGCAACGCCCCAAACGCTTTTTTGGCGCCGCCCGCAAGATCGAGGAAGGCGGCAGCTTGACCATCATCGGCACCGCCCTGATCGACACTGGCAGCCGCATGGACGAGGTTATTTTTGAAGAATTTAAGGGCACAGGCAACTGCGAGATCCACCTGGACCGCCGTCTGTACGAAAAGCGCGTGTTCCCGGCGCTCAACCTCAACCGCAGCGGCACCCGCAAAGAAGAGTTGCTGCTGGCCCCCGAAATCCTGCAAAAGTCACGCATCCTGCGTCAGTTCATGTACAACATGGACGAGATTGAGTCGATGGAGCTGATGCTGAAAAACATGAAGGCCACGAAAAACAACCACGAGTTCTTCGACATGATGCGCCGTGGTGGCTGACTCTATTGCCATTTGATGTGATAATCATGGGCTTCATGGAAAGTGCCTGGAACTGGTCCGGGTGGCTACCAAAACAATGAAAAAGGAAAGAGAATCATGAAAACAGGCATTCACCCCAATTACCGCGAAGTTTGTTTCCTGGACATGTCCAACAACTTCAAGTTCGTGACACGTTCGTGCGCCAACACCAAAGAAATGGTGAAAATGGAAGACGGCCGTGAACTGCCGCTGTACAAGCTCGACACGTCCAGCGAATCGCACCCGTTCTACACCGGTACGCAAAAATCCGTGGACAACATGGGTGGACGCGTTGAGCGCTTTCGCAATCGCTTCGGCAAGACTACAGCCAAGGAAACAGCCCCCGAAGCTGCACCGGTCGCTGCCGAATAAGCTGAACAAGCCTTTACCCGTCAGCATAAAAAGCAGCCTGAAGTTCAGGCTGCTTTTTTTTCGGCTAAATTTCCTGCCTCGGGCACATTGCGCACAGGCCCTTCCATCGCCAAGCTGTTTTGAACAAACCTTCCCCCGCCATCATTGCCCAGTCTGCCGTGCGGCGCCTGCCGCGGCGGGCGCTGCTGCTGTTCTGCGCGGCCTACATCCTTCCCGGATTCCTCGGGCGCAGCCCGTGGAAAAACGAGGACATCGCGGCCTTTGGCGTGATGCGCGAACTTACCTTGCCTGCAGCCAACTGGCTGCAACCCCAGCTACTCGGCCAGTTCACCGGCTTCGATGCCTTGCTGCCCTACTGGCTTGGCGCGCTGGCCATCAAGCTGCTGCCTTTTCTTGATCCCGCCATGGCGGTACGCATTCCCTACATGCTGCTGCTGGCGCTGACATTACTGACCAGCTGGTATGCGGTGTATTACCTGGCCCGAAGCCCGCAGGCCCAGCCCGTGGCATTTGCTTTTGGCGGCGAGGCTGATCCGGTGGACTATGCGCGGGCGATTGCCGACGGCGGCGTGCTGGCGCTGATTGCCTGCCTGGGCCTGGCGCAGTTCTCGCACGAAACCACGCCGGCCCTGGCGCAACTGGGGTTTACCTCGCTGGCGTTCTACGCCATGGCGGCCAGCCCGTACCGCCGTGCCACCCGGGTTGCCGGTCCTGCGCTGGGCCTGCTGACAGGCCTGGCCGGACTGGCCTTGAGTGGTGCGCCGACGCTGGCACTGCTGCTCGGCGTGGGCGGCACGCTGGTGGAATGGTCGCATACGCGGTGGAACCCTTCATCCCATCGAGACGCCGCAAGCGACCGGCAGTCCTGGCACTGGGTACTGCTGATCGCCAGCATCACGCTGGCCGTTTCGCTGTTGAGTTTCGGGCTGGATTTGTGGCGCTGGCGGATCGAACTGCCCGGCACCGACGGCCAGTCCGCCTGGAGTGAATGGGAGAGCCTGGGACGCCTGCTGCTGTGGTTCACCTGGCCGGCCGGGCCGCTGGCCCTCTGGACGCTGTGGCGCTGGCGCCGGCAACTGTCCAGCCGGCATGTGGCGCTGCCAATGTGGTTTGCCGGCATGGCCGTGGTCTCTGCGTTCACCACCGATGCTTCAGACCGCAGCCTGCTGCTGAGCCTGCCGCCGCTGGCAGCGCTGGCCGCCTTTGCCCTTCCCACGCTCAAGCGCAGCGTGGCATCGCTGATCGACTGGTTCACGCTGCTGTTTTTCACCACCTGCGCCATTGCCATCTGGGTGATCTGGATTGCCATGCAAACCGGCGTTCCCCGGCAACCGGCGGCCAACGTCGCCAAGCTGGCACCCGGATTTGAGCCGAGCTTTTCGCTGCTGGCCTTTGTCACTGCCGTCGCTGCCACACTGGCCTGGGCCTGGCTGGTGCGCTGGCGCACCGGCGCGCATCAGGCCGCCATCTGGAAATCGCTGGTATTGCCTGCCGGTGGTACCACCCTGTGCTGGCTGCTGCTGATGACGCTCTGGATGCCATTGCTGGACTATGCGCGCAGCCTGGCGCCGCTGTCGCGCCAGGTGGCCAGCCTGGTCGACAGAAAAAACTGTGTTGAAATTTTCGGCGTGGGCAGCGCCCAGGCGGCGGCCCTCCAATACCACGGCCAACTTGAACTGCGCCAGGCAACGCCGCTGGCAAGCTGTCCTTACCTGGTGGTGGATGTCAGTGCGCAGGCGCGCCTGGGCAGCGTGGTCAACCTTCCCGACTGGGCGTTCCAGGCCACGGTGCGAAAACCCACTGACAAGACGGAAAACATGCTGGTGTACAAGCGGATCAGCCTGGGTGCGGTGCCTGGACCAGCGGGTGTGCCCCGCAGCCCATGAGCGAACTGCGGATCATCAGCCGCCACGCGGGCACGATCCTGGTTGGCCAGCTGGCGGTGATGGCCTTCGGCGTTGCCGACACGGTCATTGCCGGGCGCCACAGTGAAGCCGCACTGGCCGCGCTGTCGGTCGGCTCGGCGCTTTATATCAGTGTGTATGTCGGCTTGATGGGCATTGTGCAGGCGCTGCTTCCCATATGGGCCGAGATGCTGGGGGGGCGCCGGCATGCGGCCGTTGGTCCGTCATTGCGCCAAAGCCTGTACCTGTGCGGCGTCATCAGCTTCGCGGGCATGGCAGCTCTGCTGTTTCCGGGACCGCTGCTGCGCTGGGCCCAGGTTCCTGCGCCCATGCAGGACGAAGTCCAGCGCTACCTTGGTGTGCTGGCCTTTGCCTTTGCGCCTTCGCTGCTGTTCAAGCTCTACGCGACGTTCAACCAATCGCTGGGCAAGCCGCGCTTGGTGACCTGGCTGCAGATTGCCGCGCTGGCGATCAAGATCCCGCTGTCGGTCTGGTGGGTCGCAGGCGGCGCAGGTGTTGACGCCATGGGCGTCGTCGGCTGCGCCTGGGCCACCCTGGTCGTCAACTATGTGCTGCTGGCGCTCGCCGTGATGATGCTGCGCACCCAGGACATCTACCGGCCCTTCCAGCTCTGGCAGCGCATGGAGCGGCCCGACTGGCGACAGCTCGGCGCCTTCCTGCGGCTTGGCCTTCCGGGGGGTCTGGCCTATTTCGTGGAGGTCACCTCCTTCACCCTGATGGCGCTGTTCATCGCCCGGCTGGGCACCGTTGCATCGGCCAGCCACCAGATCGCTGCCAGCGTGGCCGCCGTGCTGTACATGATGCCGCTGTCAATGGCGGTGGCCTGCAGCGCCCGCGTGTCCTTCTGGCTGGGCGCGGGCCGCCCGGACCAGGCAAGACGCGCGGTTTTTACAGGATTTAGGCTGACTGCGCTTGTTGCGCTTTGTTTTGCAGCTACTGTTTTCATAGCGTCGCCGACACTGGCCGGCTGGTATTCGGCAAGTCCTGCCGTCGTGGCCCTGGCGTCCGGGCTGCTGCCTTGGGTGGCGCTCTACCATGTTGCCGATGCCTTGCAGGCGCTGTGCGCCTTTTTGCTGCGCTGCTACCGCATCACCATCGCGCCGCTGGCGTTGTATGGCGCGCTGCTCTGGGGACTGGGTCTGTATGGTGGTTACCAGCTGGCTTACGTGGGTCTGGCCGGGCACCCGGCCACGCAGGCTGCAGGCAGCTTCTGGTTGGCCAGCACCGTGGCGATTGGCCTGGTGGCCAGTGCATTGCTGGGCATTCTGGTGCATGCGGTGAGCCGCAGCCAGCGGGGATTTACCGTCAGCCTTCAGGCTGGCTGAAGCTGCCGACGCACCCGGGCCGCAGGAAAAACGATGCAAAAGCATGAACCCTGCCCCACCTGGCTATCAATTTGCAGTTCAGCCCCGTGACGCTGCGTCACATGCTTGACGATGGCCAGGCCCAGGCCGGTACCGCCGGTCTCGCGCGAGCGGCTGCGATCCACCCTGTAAAACCGTTCGGTCAGCCGTGGCAGGTGCTCGGCGGCAATGCCCGGCCCTGAATCCCTGACACAGAACCTGCCGCGTCCATCAGTCAGCAACGTCCAGGTGACGCGGATCAAGCCGGCCTCGGGCGTGTAGCGGACGGCATTCGTCACCAGATTGGACAAGGCGCTGCCGAGTTCGCGCCCGATACCGGCGATGTCGCAGGCCGGGCCGGGGTCGAACACCAGTTGATGGCCCTGTGGCGACAGCACGCTGGACAGCCCGCGGGCTTCCTGCTCGCATTGCGCAAACAGAGAAGCGATGGCCGTCCATTCATGGGTCCCGGGCTGCGGGCTGCCCTCCAGCCGCGACAGCGTCAGCAGATCGTCCACCAGGGTCTGCATGCGCTGCGACTGCTGGGCCATCAGCGCCAGGTAGCGGTCGCGGTCAAGCTTTTTGAGAGGCAAATTTTGCAGCGTCTCGATGAAGCCGGCCACCACTGTCAGCGGCGTGCGAATTTCATGCGATACATTGGCAACGAAATCGCGCCGCATGGCCTCGGCCTGCTCTAGCGCGGTGATGTCGCGCGACAGGAGCAGTTTCTTGTCCTTGCCATAACGGTGCACATGAACCGACAGCTTGACCGGCCGGCCGGCGGTATTGAAATTTCCCGGGATCAGCACCTCTTGCAAGAAACTGGCAGCCGCCAGGTAGGCGCTGAAAGCCGGGTCGCGCACCAGATTGGCGATGTGCTGCTGAATATCGCGCCGGGCATCGAAACCGAAATGCTGGGCAGCCGTCTGGTTGCACCATTCGATGCGCCCCTCGTCGTCCAGCAGTACCACACCATTGGGCGATGCCTGCAGTGCCGCCAGGAATTCGTCCAGCATGGCCTGGCTGTCGCGGTACTGTTCATGGCGGTTTTTCAGCAGTCGGCGCACGCGGTCGGCCGCTTCGCCCCAGACGCCGGGAAGACGGGGGCGGGAACCAGCCATCAACATGGGCATTTCGTTGCTTTGCTCCGAGCGCAGCCAGTTCAGAAGTCGCCGGGCGTAAAAACCGTCCATGAGCTGCCAGGCAGCGCCGCCCAGCATCAAACCCCAGGCCAGGCCTTCGCGGGACGCCAGCCACCAGCCCAGGGCCCCGCCCGCCATTGCGAAGACAGCCCAAACGATCCAGCGGCCGATCATGACTCCGGAGATGCCGCAGCAGCAGGAGTTTTTGCCATGCCGCCGGTCAGCCGGTAGCCCGCTCCACGGACGGTTTCCACCATTGCGCCGGCCTGCCCAAGGGCTTCACGCAGACGCTTGACATGCACATCAACCGTGCGTTCCTCGATGAACACATGGTCGCCCCAGACTTTGTCGAGCAGGCTCGCTCGGCTGTGAACCCGCTCCGGATGCTTCATCAGATGGTGCAGCAGCTTGAACTCGGTTGGCCCCAGCTTGAGTTCCTGGCTTTTCCAGGCAATGCGGTGCGTGGCAGCGTCCAGCACCAGCGCGCCCACGGTCACGCGGTCGCCCGGCGACTCCTCAGGCGTACGGCGACGCAACACGGCCCGGATGCGGGCGAGCAGTTCCTGCGTCGAAAAGGGCTTGGTAATGTAGTCGTCGGCGCCGGCATCGAGCCCGGCCACCTTGTCAGGTTCGTCTCCGCGCGCTGTCAGCATCAGGATGGGAATGCCTTTGGTGCGCTCGTGCTTGCGCCAGTGGCGCGCCAGGCTCAGGCCACTCTGGCCGGGCAGCATCCAGTCGAGCAGGATCACGTCGGGCAACTCGGCGTCGAGTTCGCGCTGGGCCGCCACGCTGTCGTAGGCCAGCACCGGCGTGAAGCCGCCATGCTTCAGGTTGACCTGAATCAGTTCGGCAATGGCCGGTTCGTCCTCGACGATCAATACGCGGGGCAGGTGCTTCATGGCTCAGGACTTGACAACCGACTCGACCTGCTCCATCGGGCTGTGCCGCACATCGGCACCTTTGACAATGTAGATGATGAACTCGGCAATGTTCTTGGCATGGTCGCCCACGCGCTCGATGGCCTTGGCAATGAACAGCAGGTCCAGGCTGGCCGAAATGGTGCGCGGGTCTTCCATCATGTAGGTGATGAGCTTGCGCACGAAGCCGTCGAATTCGGCATCGATCTGGTCGTCTTCCTTCAGGATGGACACCGCCGCCGCCGTGTCAAGCCGGGCAAAGGCATCAAGCGCCTTGCGCAGCAGCCCCGAGGCCAGGTCGGCCGCGACGCGCAAATCCGATGAAGGCAGCGTGCGCGAGGCGCCGTTGTGCATAATGGACTTGACCATGCGGGCTATCTTGGCGGCTTCGTCCCCGGCGCGCTCCAGGTTGGCCGTGGTTTTGGAAATCGCGATCAGCAGGCGCAAGTCGCGCGCCGTCGGCTGGCGCCGGGCAATGATGGAAGACAACTCGCGGTCGATGTCCAGCTCCATGCCATTGACGCGAAGCTCGGTCTCGATGACCTGGTTGGCGCATTCTGCGCTGTACTGCGACAGCGCGTGAATCGCCAGCCGCAGCTGCGACTCAACCAGCCCGCCCAGTTCCATCACGCGGGACGAGACGCCATTGAGTTCACTGTCGAACTGGGTGGATAAATGTTTGTCAACCATGATGCAGCTCCCGTGTGTGTGGTTCAGCCGAAACGGCCGGTGATGTAATCTTCGGTTTCCTGGCGCTTTGGCTTGAAGAATATCTCTTCGGTGGCGCCGAACTCCACCAGGTCGCCCAGGTACATATAGGCCGTGTAGTCGCTGCAACGGGCCGCCTGCTGCATGTTGTGCGTCACGATGACCACGGTGTAATCGTTTTTCAGCTCTGAAATCAGTTCCTCGATCTTGGCGGTGGAAATCGGGTCCAGCGCCGAACACGGCTCGTCAAGCAGCAGCACTTCGGGCTTGATGGCGATGCCCCGGGCAATGCACAGCCGCTGCTGCTGTCCGCCCGACAGGCTGGAGCCGCTCTGGTTGAGCTTGTCCTTGACCTCTGTCCACAGCGCGGCTTTGCGCAGCGCCCATTCGACGCGCTCGTCCATGTCGGACGAGTTTAGGCTTTCAAACAGCTTCACGCCAAAGGCGATGTTGTCGTAGATGGACATCGGGAAAGGCGTAGGTTTTTGAAACACCATGCCGACCTTGGCCCGCAGCAGCGCCACATCTTCCTTGGAGGTGAGCAGGTTGGTCCCGTCCAGCAGCACTTCGCCCTGTGCGCGCTGCTCGGGGTAGAGCGCGTACATCCGGTTCAAAACCCGCAGGAGCGTTGATTTACCGCAGCCAGAAGGGCCGATGAAGGCGGTCACCTTGTGCTCGGGAATTTCCAGGTTGATATTCTTCAGGGCATGAAACTTGCCATAGTAAAAATTCAGGTTCTTGACTGAAATTTTCGATTTTTCACGGATCGCGGTCAGGGTATCCATCATTTGCCTTGTCTTGGAGAGCTAGGTCAGCGCCGGGCCGGGGTTGACCGGGTGCTCAGTCTTTTTTGCGTGTCAGAACACGCGCCAGGATATTCAGGCCCAGCACCGCCATCGTGATGATGAAGACACCGGCCCAGGCGAGTTTTTGCCAGTTTTCATAGGGACTCATTGCGAACTTGAAAATGGTCACCGGCAGGCTGGCCATCGGCTCGTTCAGGTTCGAGGTCCAGAACTGGTTGCTCAGCGCGGTGAACAGCAGCGGTGCGGTTTCACCGGCAATGCGCGCCACGGCCAGCAAGATGCCGGTGACCACGCCGGCCCGGGCCGCGCGCAAGGTGATCTGGGTGATCACCTTCCACTTCGGCGCGCCCAGCGCGTAAGCAGCCTCACGCAGCCCCGGCGGAATCAACTGCAGCATATTCTCGGTGGTACGGATCACCACTGGAATCACGATCAGGGCCAGCGCCATGACGCCGGCCCAGCCTGAGAAGGAATGAAAGCGCGACACCACAACCGTGTAGACAAACAGGCCGATGACGATGGAAGGCGCCGACAGCAAGATGTCGTTGACAAATCGGGTCACCGACGCCAGCACACCCTTGGTGTTGTACTCGGCCAGGTAGATGCCGGCCATGATGCCGATCGGCGTGCCGACAAATGTCGAGAGCAACACCATCAGGAACGAGCCATAGATCGCATTGGCAATGCCGCCGTCCTCATTGGGCGCCGGCGTCATCTGGGTAAAGGTGGCCAGCGTGATGCCGCCCACGCCCAGCCTGACGGTTTCCCACAATATCCAGAACAGCCAGAACAGGCCAAAGCACATGGCCCCCAGCGACAGCACCAGCGCCACCTGGTTGATCCGCTTGCGCTGGGCAAAGCGGGCCAGGCGCGCGGCCTGCGCAGGGTTTTGCATCACGGCACTCATGTCTTGGCTCCTTCATTCTTCTGCAACTGCGACAGCAGCAGCTTGGACAGCGAGAGCACCACGAAAGTGATGAAAAACAATACCAGCCCCAGGTAGATCAGCGACGCCTGGTGCAGCCCTTCCCCGGCCTCGGCAAACTCGTTGGCCAGCGCCGACGTGATGCTGTTGGCTGCCTGGAACAGGCTCAGGGAATCGAGCTGGTTGAAATTGCCGATGACAAAGGTCACCGCCATGGTTTCACCCAAAGCCCGGCCCAGCCCCAGCATGATGCCGCCCATGACGCCGGCCTTGGTGTAGGGAAGCACCACCTTGGACACCACTTCCCAGGTTGTGGCGCCCAGGCCGTAGGCCGATTCCTTGAGCAGCACCGGCGTGACCTCGAACACATCGCGCATCACCGAAGCGATGAACGGGATGATCATGATCGCCAGGATGATCCCAGCCGACAAAATACCGATGCCCACCGGGGGGCCTGAGAACAGCGCGCCCAAGTAAGGCACATCGCTGAACATGGCTTGCAGTGGCTGCTGCACATAGGTGGCCAGAATCGGGCCGAACACCAGCAGCCCCCACATGCCGTAAACAATCGATGGCACGGCAGCCAGCAGTTCGATGGCCGTTCCCAACGGGCGCTTGAGCCAGGCCGGCGACAGCTCGGTCAGGAACAGCGCAATGCCAAAGCTCACCGGCACGGCAATGAGCAGCGCAATGAAGGATGTGGCCAGCGTGCCATAGATCATCACCAGCCCGCCGTACTCGTTTTGCACCGGGTCCCAGACGCTGCTGGTCAGGAAACCCAAGCCGTACTTGCTGATGGCCGGCCAGGCGCCCACCACCAGCGACGCCAGGATGGCAAACAGCAAAGCCAGCGTGATCAATGCGGCGGCCAGCGCCGCCCAGCCAAATACCTTGTCGGGCAGCGGACTTCGCTTCAAAGGTCTGACGGGGGGAGGATTGGTCATGGCACGTCCGGTCGCTGTTGCCGGAAACTCCAAAGTGGCCCGGTTTGCCGGAAGTGTAGAGGACACGAAATAAACCCTTGTGTTGGTGAAGGTGCCAAGCCCGTTTTTCGGCGGCTTATTTGTAGGCGATGGCCTTGCCCGACGCGTCCTTCACCTCAACCCAGGATTTTTCAATGGCGCCTTTTACGGCGTCCGGCATCGGCACATAGTCAAGCGCGGCGGCGGTCTGGTCGCCGTTTTTATAGGCCCATTCAAAGAACTTCAGCGACGCAGCAGCCTGTGCCGGCTTGTCCTGCGCCTTGTGCATCAGGATGAAGGTGGCGCCGGTCAGGGGCCAGGAGTCTTTGCCAGGCTGCTCGGTCAGGATCTGGTAGAAGCTCTTGGCCCACTGTGCGCCTGCAGCGGCGGCCTTGAACGAGGAGTCATCGGGGGATACAAAAATGCCGTCGGCATTTTTCATCTGCGCAAACGTCAGTTTGTTCTGCTTGATATAGGCATATTCCAGGTAGCCAATCGAATTGGGCAGACGGCCGACGAAAGCGGCCACGCCCTCATTGCCCTTGCCGCCGGCGCCGACAGGCCAGTTGACCGCCGTGCCCTCGCCGACCTTGGCTTTCCACTCGGCATTGACCTTGCTCAGGTAGTTGGTGAAGATGAAGCTGGTGCCCGAACCGTCAGCACGGCGCACCGGTGCGATGGCAGCATCAGGCAAAGCCAAGCCGGGGTTCAGCGCCTTCAGGGCCGGATCGTTCCAGTTGGTGATCTTGCCCAGGTAAATGTCGCCCAGCACCTGCCCTGTCAATTTCAGCTGGCCGGGCGCAATACCCTTGATGTTGACCACCGGCACCACGCCACCAATCACGGTAGGGAACTGCATCAAGCCTTTCTTGGCCAGCTCCTCATCCTTCAGCGGCATGTCGGAAGCGCCGAAGTCCACGGTCTTGGCCTCGATTTGTCGAATACCGGCGCCCGAACCGACCGACTGGTAGTTGATCTTGATGTTGGTGGCCTTGTTGTAGTCGGCAGCCCACTTGGAATACAGGGGTGCGGGGAAGGTGGCACCTGCGCCGGTCACATTCTGGGCAGACGAGAACGCGGCAAACGACATCAGGGCAGCGCCCATGGTCAGGGAAGCTTTGAGATTCGATTTCATCAGAACACCTTTTGCAGTTGGTAAGAAAGATGGCGCCACTGTAGAAGCTTTGTGTGACAAAGCTGTGACAGACTGCGAACACCTTGACAGTACTCACATGCCAGACGGTGTCATGAAACTGTCAAATTTCTGTCACCAAGCGGTCATGGATTCTGCCTACGCTAGCGGCTGTCCTCTTCACCCACACTGTTCAGCCCCCTCGGAGAATTCCCATGCTCAAGCGCTATTTTGTCATTGCCCTTGCCACCTCTGCCACTGCTGCCATGGTTGCAGGCTGCGCCACCGGCCCGCGCCCGGTTGCCGTCCCCGACACCCTGGCAGCGCAATCCCGGCTGTCCACGCTGAATAGCCTGGTGGCCAAGGCCGGACTGACTGACACGCTCAAGACAAGCGGCCCGTTCACCATGTTTGCGCCCACCAACGAAGCCTTTGCCAAGGTACCGGCCAAAACCATGGAAGCGCTGGCCAGCGACCCGGTGCAGCTCAAGGCAGTGCTGGGCTACCACATCCTTCCCGTCAAGCTCATGGCGGCCGATGTGAAAAATGGCAGCAGTAAAACGCTCAATGGCGCCAGCCTGGCGCTGTCCAAAGCCGGCAACTTCGTGACCGCCGAGGAAGCGCTGGTGCTGACACCCGATATCCTGGCGACCAATGGCGTGGTGCATGTCGTGGACAGCGTCCTGCTGCCGCCGGCCAGCCGCTGAACGCACGCGGGCCTTCAACCCTGTGAATTCGTGTCAATTCATGGCTTTCGTGCTTGATGAACATACATCTTCAACTATTTAATTCATAGCAAATCGTTTCCTGTGCCGATTGACCGAAAAATGACCATGTCCCTGCCCTCTTCCCTCATCAAGCGCCGCCACTGGCTGCAGCGCGCCGGCTGGCTGACGGCGGGCGCCGCTGCGCCTGGCTGGGCACAGCCCGGCAAAGCGGCGCCCCCGCCGAACAGCCTGGTGGTGGCCCAGCTCGTTGATTTTTCCGGCGCCCAGCAGGATGTATCCAGGGATTTCCTGGTCGGCTCGCGCGCGGCCTGGCAGGAGATCAACGCACGCGGCGGCATTCGCGGACGGCAAGTCATGCACCTGGCGCTGGAGACCGATGGCACGGCGTCCAGCGTGCGAGCGGCCCTCGATGAGGCCCTGGCCAACCCGGCCTGCCTGGTGCTGTCCGGCAGTGTTGGTGACCCGCTTGCCAGCCAGGTCGCCATGCTGTCGCGCCACGGCGGCCTGAACATCGCACATGCCGCGCCGTGGCTGCAAAACGCCAGCCTTGACCTGGACGACAAGACCTTTCCGATTTTTGCCGCGCGCCAGGAACAGATCGCCCATGCCCTCAACACCCTGTCGGTCATGGGCGTGAAAGTATTGGGTGCCGTGTATGCCAGCGCCCGAGAACATGCCGCTTACCACCTTGAAGTCGAACGCATCGCCGCCGGCATGCAGCTTCAGCTGCAGTCTTTCCAGGGCAGCGGCGATGTGCGCCTGCTCGGCCAAAAGCTGATACCGGGCACACCGGCCGTGCTGCTGTTCGTGGGCGGCACGCCGGAACTGGCCCGTTTCACCCAGGGGCTGGAAAAGCAGGCGCGCCAGCGCTACATCGTCGCGCTGGCAGATGTGAACCTGCAAACCCTGCTGCAGATGGGCGCGGCGCGCAACACCCCAGTGATTGCCACCCAGCCGGTGCCCATGGTCAATTCATCCTTGCCGGTGGTGCGGCAGTACCGTGACACGCTGGCCCGGCTGTTCGACGAGGCACCCACGCCGCTGAGCCTGGCCGGCTTCATCGCCGCCCGCTACACGTTTGAAGTGCTCAATGGGATGGAAAAGGCACTGACCCGCCAAAGCGTGCTGGCCGGCTTTCAAAAGCGCACCAGCCTGAACATGGGTGGTTTTCGCATCGCCTTCAACGCCCAGCAGCGAAGCGGCAGCTATGTGACGCAAAGCATGCTGGCCGTGGACGGCCGGCTGATTGGCTGACGACCTGATCCATGACCGCGTGGGCCGGCTGAATGGACCGTCGCCCGAATGCTATGCTGGCTTCCGAACAAAAAGCCTAAACATGCAAAACGGAACACTGCTTGCCGCTGTGGACTTGGGGTCCAACAGCTTTCGTCTTGAAATCGGCCGTTTTGACCACGGCCGCATCCACCGCATCGAATACCTCAAGGAAACCGTGCGCCAGGGCAACGGACTGGACGCCGACCGCAAGCTGTCGCAAGACGCCATGCAGCGTGGCTGGGACTGCCTGGCGCGGTTTGGTGAACGCCTGGCCGGATTCGGCAAGGAGCAGGTCCGCGCCGTCGCCACACAGACCCTGCGCGAAGCCATCAACCGCGAGGACTTCATCAAGCGCGGCCAGAAACTGCTTGGGTTCCCGATCGACGTGATTGCCGGTCGCGAGGAAGCCCGGCTGATCTACCAGGGCGTGGCCCATTTGCTGCCGCAGTCCGACGAACGGCGCCTGGTGGTCGACATTGGCGGGCGCTCAACCGAAATGGTCCTCGGCCAGGGTCTGGAGGCGCGCACGCTGGAGTCTTACCGCGTGGGCAGTGTCGCCTGGTCGATGCGCTATTTCCCCGATGGTCAGTTCAGCGCTCGCGCCTTTGAAGTGGCTGAAATTGCCGCCAAGGCGGTGCTTGACGAAGCCATGGGCACTTACCGCGCGGATGCCTGGGATACGGCGTACGGCGCGTCAGGAACCATCGGCGCGGTCAGCGAGATACTGGCCGTGGCAGGCTGGCCAGCCGACGTGGTGACGCGCGAGGGCCTGGACTGGCTGCTGGACCGGCTGGTCAAGGCGCAAAGCGCCGACCGGCTCAAGCTCGAAGGCATCAAGGAAGACCGCCGGGCGGTGATTGGCGGCGGCGTCAGTGTGCTCCGCGCAGTGTTCAGCCTGCTGGATATCGAGCATATGCAGGCAGCGCAAGGCGCCTTGCGCCATGGCGTGCTCTACGACCTGGTGGACCGGGACGAAGACCTGACCGATGTGCGCTCCACCAGCGTGCAGCGGCTGGCGCACAACTTCAGCACCGACACCGTGCAGTCTGCCCGCTTGAGCAAGGTGGCGTTGCACCTTTACAAGCTGGCCAGTGCGGGCATGCCTGAGGCCCAGGTGCAGCGCGCCCAAAGAAAGCTTGCCTGGGCGGCGCAATTGCATGAAGTCGGCTGCCAGGTTTCGCACAACTACTACCACAAGCACGGCGCGTACATCCTGGACAATGCCGACGCGCCGGGCTTCGCGGTGCATGAAATGCACCACCTGAGCCTGCTGGTGCTTGGTCACCGCGGCAAGCTGCGCAAGCTCGAAGCTGATTTCGACGACCGGTTGTTTGTCCAGCAACTGCTCTGCCTGCGCCTGGCCGTGATCCTTTGCCATGCGCGGCGCGACCCCGACCTGAAAGGCATGCAGCTCAAATGGGAAACCGAGCCCGGCAGGTGCTTCTGGCTGACCTGCCGGCCGGGCTGGGCCGAGGCCTTTCCGCAGTCCGCCTGGCTGTTGCAGGAAGAGGTGCTGGCCTGGCAAAAAACGCCGTGGACGCTGGCAGTTTGCGTTTCCTGACGATCGTCACCGGAAACATTTTCCCCGTGGCTTGATCTACAACTGGACGGAATCAAAGAAAATCAGGCGACTGGACGCTCACCACGACCGCCTGCACCTGGCCATTGCGCTCCCGGGTGCGCAACCACCACACCGCGCCTTTCTTGAAGGCACAGTCGTTTTCCACCAGCCCCAGCAGGCGGGCCACGGTCTGCCCCAGCGTCGGCTGGTGGCCGATCACCAGCACCGGCACCCGGGCCACCGGCCACTGCACCACTTCCAGCAGGGCCTCGGGCGTGGCACCAGGCGCCAGCTCGGAACGGATCTTGAACTTGCGCCCCAGCGCCAGGGCGGTCTGATCGCAGCGCCGCGCCGGACTTGCCAGGATGCGGGCGCTGCCGGGCAGTTGTCGGTCCAGCCATTCGGCCATGCGGGCCGCCTGCTTTTCGCCACGCGCTGTCAGCTTGCGTTCCAGGTCGCTGCGCGCATCGGCCGTCCCTTCAGGCAACTCTTGTGCTTCGGCATGACGCCACAAGACCAGGTCCATGGTTGACTACCTTTCGCGGGGTTTTAAGGCCGAGTAGCGCACCATCAGCGCCGATTGCGCGCCGTGGCGCTTGTCAGGGTCTGCCGGATCCACCAGCACATATGTGCCGTCGGGCTGCAGATCCCAGGCATCACGGCTGTCGTGCAGGTAGGCGACCAGGCATTCATCAATGATGCGCTGGCGAATCACCGGGTCGTTCACAGGCCAGGCGAGTTCGACCCGGCGCAGCATGTTGCGGTTCATCCAGTCAGCGCTGGACAGGTAGAGCGTTTCGTCGTCGTCGCAGCGGAAGTAAAACACCCGCGAATGCTCAAGGAAGCGGCCAATCACCGAGCGCACCCGGATGTTGTCGGTCACGCCTTTCACCTGCGCCGGCAGCATGCAGGCGCCGCGAACGATCAGGTCGATCTTCACGCCGCACTGCCCGGCCTTGACCAGCGCGCGCATCAGGTCTTCGTCGGTCAGCGCATTGGTCTTGACAACGATGCGCGTGTCCTTGCCGGCCTGTGCGGCCTGGGCCAGCGCAGCGATTTTGTCCAGCAGCCTGCGCTGCAGCTGGAACGGCGCCAGCAGCAGATGGTGCAGCTTGGGCAGGCGGCTGTGGCTCGCCAGATGCACGAACACATGGTCGATGTCGGCGGTCAGCAGCGGGTCGGCCGTGAGGTAGCTGACATCGGTGTACAGCCGCGCCGTGGCCGGGTTGTAGTTGCCGGTGGACAGGTGGGCATAGCGCGCCAGGCGCCGGCCTTCTCGCCGGGTGACGAGCAGCATCTTGGCGTGGGTTTTCAGGCCCATCACGCCATAAACCACCTGCGCGCCGATGGATTCAAGCATTTCGGCCCAGTTGATGTTGGCCTCTTCGTCAAAGCGCGCCTTCAGCTCGACCACCACCATGACCTCCTTGCCGCGCCGCACGGCTTCGCGCAGCAGCAGCATCAGTTCGGAGTCAGCCCCGGTGCGGTAAATGGTCTGCTTGATCGCCAGCACCGAGGGATCGTTGACCGCCTCGCGCAGGAAAGCCAACACGCCATCAAAGCTCTCGAAGGGCTGGTGAATCGACACATCGCCTTGCCTGAGCCGTGCAAAAAAGGATTGCCCCGGCTGCAACTGCCTGGGGTAACACGCCTTGTAGCGCGGAAACAGCAGCTTGGGGTCATTGACCAGATCGACCAGTTGCGTCAGGCGCACCAGGTTGACCGGGCCGTGCACGCGGTAAAGCGCCTGCGCCGGCAGGTTGAACTGTCCGAGCAAAAAGCTCGACAGATACTCTGAGCAGCCGGCCGACACTTCGAGCCGGACCGCCTGGCCGTAGTGGCGCTGTTCCAGCCCCAGGCGCAACGCCGTGCGCAGGTTCTTCACATCGTCTTCATCAACCTCCAGGTCGGAATTGCGGGTGACGCGAAACTGGGAAAACTCTCCCACCTTGCGGCCCACAAACAGGTCAGCCAGATGCGCCCGGATGATGCTGGACAGCGACAGGAACAGCTTGTTGCCTTTTTCTTCGCTGCGGCTGGGCATGTGGATGAATCGCGGCAAGACCCGGGGCACCTTGACGATGGCGATTTCATTTTCACGGCCAAAGGCGTCACGCCCGCCCAGCCGGACGATGAAGTTCAGTGACTTGTTGGCAACCTGCGGAAACGGGTGGGAAGGATCCAGCCCGACCGGAATCAACAGCGGCCGCACGGCGCGTTCAAAATAGGCCTTGACCCAGCGCCGCTGCACCGAGTTGCGCTCGCCATGCGAGACGATGCGGATGCCCTGCCTGGCAAAAGCCGGCAACAGTTCTTCGTTGTACAAGGCATATTGGCGCGTCACCATGTCATGGGCAATGCTTGACAGGGCCTTGAAAGACTGGACTGTGTAAATTCCCTTTTGCTCATTGCCCTGCGCAGCCGTCAGGTGCGGGGCGGCCCGTACTTCAAAAAATTCATCCAGGTTGGACGATACGATGCACAGAAAACGCAGCCTCTCCAGCAGCGGCACATCGGTCCGGCGCGCCCAGTAAAACACCCGCTCATTGAAGGCAAGAATGCTGCGGTCGCGGTCAAGAAACTTGACGGGCACGGCGGCGGGGACCGGTGAGGGGATCGTGGCTGGAAGTAACAAGACAGGTCTTTGTGGTCAAAAAATAGCCCCTAGTGTTATCTGGCTTGATGACAGTCTTATGACAGCCGGCGGCCTTTGTAATGCGACTGTCATCGCTGGCTGGCAAATTAAAAAGTCGTATTTCACGTCATCTTTTTAAGCAAAAACAGCCGTTTACGCAACAACCACGGGCGCAAGTAGCTATTATTTTTATAGCTTCTGCTCCAGTGCGGCCTGCGTGATCGATGACAGCGTGGCGCGCGTGGTGATGACTTCCGGGTCCAGCATGACCTCGATCAGCGTGCCTTCGGGCCGGGCCAGCGCGGCCAGCAGTTCGACCTCGAATTCGCCGGTGCGGGTGATGCGCACGCCGGCATAACCGTAGGCGCGGGCCAGACCCGCAAAGTCGGGATTGTTCAGACGCGAGCCGCTTTCATGCTGCGGATAGGTCTTTTCCTGGTGCATGCGGATGGTGCCGTACATGCCGTTGTTCAGCAGCAAAATGATGCTCTTGGCGCCATGCTGCACGGCCGTTGCCAGTTCCTGGCCGTTCATCAAAAAGTCGCCATCGCCGGCTATCGTGAACGCCACACGCCCGGTCGTGATGGCGGCGGCAATGCCGGCCGGAACGCCGTAGCCCATCGCGCCGACGGTGGGCGCCAGCTGCGTCTTGTGCCCCTTGACCAGCCCGTGGTGCTGGTAGAAACGGTGAATCCAGCTGGCGAAATTGCCCGCGCCATTGGTCAGCACCGCGTCGGGCGGCAGATGCTGCTGCAGCAGGCCGACGATGGCCGGCATGTCGATGTCGCCGGGCAGAGCCTGCGGCACCAGGTTGGCCAGGTAATCGGCGTTGGCCGAGGCGGTCCACCCTTCCCACGGCACCGACACCGGCGCGCTCAAGACTTCGAGCGAACGTGCGGCGGCGTTCATGGTCGCGTTGATCGCCAGATCCGCCTGGAACACGCGATTCAGCTCCTCGGCGCTGGCATGGATGTGCACCAGCTTTTGCTTTGGCCGGGGCGCCTCGATCAGCGTGTAGTTGCCGGTCGTCATTTCGCCCAGGCGCGGGCCGATGGCAATGATCAGGTCACTGGCCTTGACGCGTGCGGCCAGCTTCGGGCTCAGCCCAATGCCGACATCGCCGGCATACAGCGGATGGTGGTTGTCAAACGTGTCCTGAAAACGAAAGGCATTGCCCACGGGCAGCTTCCAGTTTTCGGCAAAACGCTGCAAGGCCTGCGCCGCTTGCGGTGTCCAGCCGCCGCCGCCAGCAATGATCAGTGGCTGCTTCGACGCCAGCAGCATCTCGCGCAGCGTGCGCAAGGCGCCAGGGTCGCTCCAAGCCTGCACCGCTTCAACCCGCGGCAGCGGCTGGGCATCGGTCATGCGCGTCAGCATGTCCTCGGGCAGCACCAGTACCACCGGGCCAGGCCGGCCATTCATCGCAGTGGCAAAGGCGCGCGCGACGTATTCGGGAATGCGGTCGGCGTCGTCGATGCGCTCGACGCGCTTGGCGAAGCCCTTGGTGCTCGGGCCGAAAAAGCTGGTGTAGTCCACTTCCTGAAAAGCTTCGCGGTCGCGGCAATCACTGGCCACGTCACCGACCAGCAGCACCATCGGCGTCGAATCCTGGAACGCCGTGTGCACGCCAATCGACGCGTTGGTGGCACCCGGCCCGCGCGTGACCATGCACACGCCCGGGCGTCCGGTCAGCTTGCCGTGCGCCTCGGCCATGAAGGCAGCGCCGCCTTCCTGGCGGCAGGTGATGAAACGGATGCGGTCCTGGCGCGCATGCAAGCCGTCGAGCACGGCAAGGTAGCTTTCACCCGGAACGCCGAATGCATGGGTGACGCCCTGGGCCAGAAGGCAGTCGACAAGAAGGTGGCCGGCAAGTTGTTGGGTCATGCGCTTTATTGTGCCTTGGCCGGTGCCGCCCCGAATGGCGGCTGCCGTCTCGAAACGCGGCGGCGCCCGGCTTATTCCGGCGTGGTCGGGTCGGCGTCGGCGCCGCCGCTTTCCAGCGCCTGGCGGGCCAGTTCCTCGTCGCTCAGCGGTGGCGCATCTTCCAGCGCGGCGAGTTCTTCAAGCAGCGCGTCATCGGGCGGCTCGTGACCAAGCAGGACTTCCTCGATGCGCTGCGTGTAGGTTTCGGCATGAAGCGCCTCGGGTCCGCTGGTGGCGGGCGGGAATTTGTCACCGAGGTCGGCCATGACAGCGTCTGATTTTTCTTCCACCCAGCGGACAAAGTCGTTGGCGGGAGGGGTCTGGGATGCGGTCATTGAAGTCTCCTGAAGTTAAGCCATCGTAGCAGCCGTGCGCTCGCAAATAGCCACCACAGGCCAATGTACGCCGGCATTCCGGCCAGCGCAACAGGAAGCGCACCAGTCTAGGCCAGCGCTGGCGGCAGCAACGGCTCCAGCGCCCTCTCCTGCGCCTCGCGCAGCACCAGCCCGGCCGGCTTGACCAGCGAAATGTCAGCCTCGCGCAGCCGCCGGAGCACGTCGAACAGCAAGGCGCTGCGAACGCCGTAGGCCATGCGCGGGGAGTTGACGAAGGCGGTCGCGTTGAACACCATGCCGGCGCTGTCAATGGCGTCGAGCTGCACGCTCGGCTCGGGCGTCTTCAGCACGTCGGCATGCGCGTCGAACAGTTCCAGGATCAGGCTGCGGACCTGGTCGGCGTCGGCATCCAGCGGCACCGGCAGCAGGATCTTGACCAGCCCGAGCGGATTGGCGTGGGTGACGTTGCGCACCGTCTTGGTGATGAACTCCGAATTCGGAACGATCACCGTCGAACGGTCGCCCATCTGGATTTCCGTCGCCCGCACGTTGATGCGCCGGATGTCGCCCTCGATGCCGCCCAGCGACACCCAGTCGCCAACCTTGACCGGCTTTTCGGCCAGCATGATGATGCCCGACACAAAGTTCTGCACCACTGCCTGCAGGCCAAAACCGATGCCCACCGACAAGGCGCTGGCCACCCACGCAATCCGCTCCAGCCCGATGCCGATGGCCGCCAGGCCCAGCGACAGCGCCAGCAGGTTACCGGCATAGGCGAACAGCGTGGACGTCCAGACCTGCATGCCGGCATCGAGCGACGTCGTCGGAAGGAAATCCTCCTTCAACCAGCGCCTGACGATGCGCACCACGACCAGGCACATGATGATGACCAGCGCGGCCTGCAGCACCGCCACCGGCAGGATCTGGAATTCGCCAATCGAAATCCCCTGGTGCAGCTTGTCGGCGCGTTCGAACAGTTCAGACGGCCCCTCGCCGAACGGCGCCAGCAGCAGCATCAGCGCCAGCGCCACCACCAGCAGCCGGCCCATCCCCGACAGCAGCACGGCGGCCTGCGCCCGCACCTTGAGGAATCGGGACCCCGGCATGTCGGACGCCGCAGCGGCATCCACCGTCGCGCTGGCGTCGCTGGCCGCACTGGCCGGGCTGGTTTTCGGTCCCAGCAGCGCCATGAAGCCATCGTCGATCAGCACCGCCAGCAGGTAGGCCGATCCCAGCACTGCGGCCATCCAGGCCATCTGGTGCACCACGAAGCTGCCCAGCGCCACGTAGCCGAGCAGCAGCGCCATCAAGCTGCCAGCCACGCCCAGCCAGGCCAGGCCGAGCATCGTGGTCAGCCACAGCGGACTTGCCGGCCAGCTCGCGGCCGACTCGGGCTCGTGCAGGGCGCGGCGACGCGCCACGTCGTTGAGCAGCAGGCCCAGGCCCATGGCCAGGCCCATGGCCAGCGCGACGATGCAGTCGGCCGCCACCGTGGTCACCAGGCTGGCATTGATCTGCGCGGTCAGTTGCATCAGTGCCCAGGTCAGTACCATCAGCAGCGCCAACACCGCCGGCAGCCAGCGAAGTTTCAACGCCACCACATCGGGCAGCGGCAGAAGCCGCCATGAAGGCCGGGCAGGCAGCAGCAGCGCATGGCCCATGCCAACGACGTAACCGCCAAAGCAGATCACGCCAGCCAGCCGCCCCATGATGGGCGCCAGCGACTCGGGCAGCGGAGCGACCCAGACCAGCCCCAGGTAGACCGCCTCGGCCATCAGGCCGGCCGTGGCGGTGGGCAACAGCACCCGTGTCCAGGCGTGCAGCGACCGGCGCAGCCGGCCTGGCGGTACGCGCGTGGTCGTCAGGCGCAAGAGTACCCGGCCGACCCAGATGTGCAGGCCCAGCAGCACCAGCAGCACCAGGCCCACACTGACCCAGACCGCCGTGCCGCTGGCCCGCGCGGCGGCCGCCAGCGCGTCGGCCTGGCGGCGGGCGCGCAGCAGGTCGCCGGGAATGTCCATGCGCAACTCGGCCCAGAACAGGCTGCTCAGGATCGACGAGGTGCGCTCACCCAGCCGGGCCTGGAATTCGGAGCGCCGCAGCGCCGAAATTTCACCGGCCGTCTGCTCGCTTTCCACCGACAGCAGTTTGGCCCGCTTGAACTGGGCGTCGAGTTCGGCGCGCACCTTGTTCAGCTGAGTGCGCAAGACCACCACATCGGGTGCCTCGGCCTGCCCGGGCGTGACCGGCCCGAGTTCGGCCAGCCGCGCCTGGACGCTCGCCAGCTGTGGCTCCAGCAGCGCGGCTGCCGCATCGGCCTGGGTGCCGGCGGCAAGCACCCCGGCGCGCAGCGGCAGCAGATCGGCGGCGTCTTTCGGCGGGCTGTCGAGGATTTTTCGCGCCCTGTCGATCTGGGCGCGCGCAGCATCCAGCGATGCATCGAGGTTGTCCGGCTGCGCCTGGGCACTTGGCGCGGCCAGCACCAGCAGCAGGCTGACGGCCAGCAGGCGAAGCCAGACGGCAAGGCCGGGCAATCCGCGAAAGGCACCGGCCCGGCGGGAAAAAAAATCGGAAGGGCGTGGCAGGACAAGGCGCATCAGAAAGCAGCAACGCTGGCGCGCGGCAGGCGGGAGTTCAAGGGGACCGCCATCATAGATGGCTGATGCCGACGGTCCCAGCCAGCACTGTTTCAGGCGGCGACCAGCGCGGTGCGGCGCACCCGGCGCACGTTGAAGGCGCTGGCAATCAGCACACCCTGCGTGAGCGCCAGCCCCAGCAGCACGCCGCGGTACTGCCCGTGGTCCATCATCACGCCAAAGACCAGCGGCGCCACCGCCTGACCGATGTCCAGCCCCGCATAGACCACGCCGTAGACACGCCCGGTCGCGTTTTCAGGCGTCGAGCGTTTGACCAGCAGGTCGCGCGACGGCCCGGCCATGCCCGAGGCAAAACCCATCACGCCGAACAGCACCGGCACCACGCCAGGCGACAGGCTGCCCAGGGCCAGGACCAGCGCAACGGCCGCCGCCAGGCCATAGCCAATGCCAACGATGCGCTCGCAGCGCGTTGGATCGGCCGCCAGAAAACCGCCCAGCACCATGCCGCCGGCCGCGCACACCATGTACACCGTCAGGCAGACGGCCACCAGCGTCAGCGGCATGCCGTGCAGCTGGCGAGCCGCTTCCGGGGCAAAGGCCTGCACCACGCTGAGCACGATCGCATTCCAGAAGAAAAAGGCAAAGCACATCCAGACGGCAGGAATCTTCAGGAAGTCCAGGTTGCCGCCCGTCGCTCTGGGACCGGCGGCCGGCACAGCCGGCTGGAGCGCCAGTTTGTCGCGCTGGAGCAGCAACAGCATCAGCACGGCCAACACGAGCACCCCGGCCGCAGCCAGTGCAATGCGCCAGGAAAAGGCAAACGTCAGGGACACCACCAGCGCCGGCGCCAGCGCCCAGCCCAGGCTGCCGGTGATGCCGTGCACGCTGTAGGCATGGCCCAGGCGCGCGGCGCTGACCTTGCGGTTCAGCAACGTGTAGTCTGCCGGATGAAACACGCCGTTCCCGATGCCGCCGACCACCGCAAAACCGGCCAGCATCGCGTAGCTGGTGCTGATGGAATAGCCCAGTGCCGCAAAACCCAGCAGCGCCAGACCGCCAAACAGGATCGGACGCGGACCGAAGCGGTCCACGACGAAGCCCGACAGCGCCTGCACCGCACACGACACGACGAAGAAAATCGTCATCAGGAAACCGAGCTGCGCATAACTGACGTCGAACGCCTCCTTGAGCCAGGGAAACAGCGGCGCCAGCAGCAACTGGCTGAAGTGGCTGGTCATATGGCCCAGCCCGACCAGGCCGATCACGCCGGCGTCGCTGCGCAAGGAAGAAGCGCCAGCGGGCGGATGAAGGGTGCTTGAAGTGCGCATGGCCTTATCGTAATATTGGCCCTGGAAATCTGAAATGCGACAAATCGTCATGTTTCATCGAATACCGGACAACCGTGCCCCACCCCCAGCTTCATTCCCATGCACCGCAACAGCCGACTCCTGCCCGTTCCCGTCGGCGACACCGGCCTGTTCACGCCCAGCCCCGGGCTGCCGGTGCGGGTCCGCTCGCGTTCCATGCCGGCCGACGCGCATTTCGAGCCCCATGCCCATCCATGGGCGCAGCTGGCCTATTGCGCCAGCGGCGTGATGCAGGTCACGGCCGCGCAGAACCGGCCCGAGCACGACCGGGCAGAGGAAATCACCTACATCGTCCCGCCCTCGCGGGCGGTCTGGATCGCGCCGGGTGCCCACCACCACGTCACGGTGCTTGAAGCGGCCGAGCTGCGCACGCTCTACCTCGACGCCAGCGTCACGCCGGCGGGCTGGCAGGGTTGCCGCGTGCTGGTGGTGTCGCCGTTGCTGCGCGAGCTGGTGCATGCGCTCGACGGCGGCGCCAGGCAGCCCCCGCTGGGGGCGCGGGCGCAATGGCTGAGTGCGCTGGTACTCGATGAAATTGCCCAGGCCGACACCCAGGCGCTGGGCGTTCCCATGCCGCACCCCGACACCGGCGACAAGCGGCTGCGCGCGCTGTGCCAGGCCGTGCTGCGTGCGCCGTCCAAGCGCGCCACGCTGGCCGGCTGGGCAGCCGACGTGGGCGCCAGCGAACGCACGGTAGCACGGCTGTTTCGCGAGCAGCTCGGGCTGGGCTACCAGCAGTGGCGCCAGCAGGCCATCTTGGCGCATGCGCTGCCGATGCTGGCTCGCGGCGAGCCGGTGGGCAATGTCGCCGCCGCCAGCGGCTACGCCAGCGAAAGTGCTTTTTCGGCGATGTTCAAGGCCGCCATGGGCCAGACGCCCAGCCAGTTCCACGAAAAAAGCTGATCGTTGTTGTGCTGAAATGCTCTTTAATTGATAGCTGTTCACCCAAGCGGGTAGTGCGCAAAAGTCTGATTTAATTGAATTTTTTAAGCCAGACCGTCAAATGATCCGCTTGAGCAGCCCCATGACCTGGTCGAAGCGCCGGCCATACGGCGGATAAAACAGGTCGCTGCGCGCCCATTTCGACTGCACCAGCACCGGCTTTTGGTGTGTCAGCCGCAGGAAGCCGGCTTCCCCGTGGTACGCGCCCCAGCCGCTTTCGCCCACGCCGCCGAAAGGCAGGTGGGGGTGGGCAATGTGCATCAGCGTGTCGTTGACCGTGACGCCGCCGCTCACCGTGCGTGCCAGCACCTTGTGGCGCGCCGCGGCGTCGGTGCCGAACCAGTACAGCGCCAGCGGCCGGGGCCGGGCATTGACATGGGCAATCGCCTCGTCCAGCGATTCGTAGGCCAGCACTGGCAGGATCGGGCCGAAGATTTCCTCGTTCAGCAGCCGCGAGTCGGGCGCCGGGTGAAACACCAGCGCCGGCGGCATCTGGCGTGACTCGCTGGCGGCGGCATTGCCAGGGCCAGGGTTGACCACCTGCACCCGCGCGCTGTCATTGCGAGCCTCGTCGAGCAGCGCCTGCAGGCGTTCATGCTGGCGCGGATTGATAACGGCGGCGTAATCGGGGTTGCCTTCGATGCGCGGGAACAGCGTGGCCACGGCCCGCTCGAAGGACCGCGCAAAATCCGTCTCCTGTCCCTTGGGCAGCAGCACATAGTCGGGCGCGATGCAGGTCTGGCCGGCATTGAGCAGCTTGCCGTGGGCGATCTTCAACGCCGCCTGGTCCAGGTCACACGACGCGTCAATGATGCACGGCGACTTGCCGCCCAGTTCCAGCGTGGTCGGCGTCAAATTGGCGGCCGCCGCCGCAGCCACCTTGCGGCCCACTGCGGTCGAACCGGTGAAAAACAGGTGGTCGAACGGCAGGCCGGCGAAGGCGGCCGCCACGTCGCCGTTGCCCTGCACCACGCACAGCTCGTCGGGCGCAAAGCGCCGGGCAATCAGTTCGGCCAGCAGCGCAGAGGTCTGGGGCGTCAGCTCGCTGGGCTTGAGCATCACCCGGTTGCCCGCCGCCAGCGCGGTGATGACCGGGCCAAGCGCCAGTTGCACGGGATAGTTCCACGGCGAAATCACGCCGACCACGCCCAGTGGCTGGCGCTGCAGGAAAGCCCGGGCAGGCTGGAGGTACAGCGGCGTGCGCACCCTGACCGGCTTCATCCAGCGGGCGAGGTTTTTTAACGCACCGGCCAGCAGCGTGCGCAGCACGAGCAGGTCGGCAATCTCGGTCAGCTGCGGTGAGCGAACGCCAAAGTCGGCCTGCACCGCAAGGGCCAGCGCCGCGCCATTCTGCTCCAGCAGCGCGCGGATTTTCAGCAGCCGCTCGCGACGCAGCGCCAGTGGCACTTCGGCCTGTAAACGGCTGGCGCGGTGCTGGGCTTCGAACAGGGAATGAAGACTTGACGGTGGCGAGCTGGAAATCATCCGCCCATGATAGGGGCGGCCCTCTTTGTACATTAGAGGTCTGGCTTCGGCGCCAAAACATGTTCGGCGCTTTTTCAAGGACTTTCCTCAATGCACATTTCCATCACTTCCCCATTGCCCCCCGTTCCCCGCCACTGGCGCCGCGCCGCCCTGGCCGCCGCCCTGGTCCTGAGCGGCTGCGGCCTGTCCAGCGCCGAGGAAATCGGCGCAGTCGATACCGTCTTCAAGTTCATCGGCCCCGACCACAAGATCGTCGTCGATGCCTACGATGACCCCAAGGTCAGCGGCGTGACCTGCTACGTGTCGCGCGCCAAGACCGGCGGCATCAAGGGCGCATTCGGCCTGGCCGAGGACAAGTCCGATGCGTCGATTGCCTGCCGCCAGACCGGTGTCATCAGCTTTGCCGATGGCAAGCCGCTCGACAAGAAAGAAGAAATGTTCAGCGAGCGCATTTCGCTGGTCTTCAAGCGGCTGCGCGTGGTGCGCATGGTCGATGCCAAGCGCAACACGCTGGTCTACCTGACCTACTCGGACCGGCTGATCGAGGGCTCGCCTCAAAACAGCGTGACCGCCGTTCCGGTGCCGGCTGCAACGCCGATTCCGGTGAAATAGCCGAACAAGCCGATGACCTACACAGCGGCACGAAGCAGGACAGCGAAACCGGCGCGATTTTGCGCTAAGGTGCTGGCTGGCCCGACATGGGTCGCTTCTGCACGGGGAAGGCTTTCATGGAATTCAAGGATTACTACACCGTCATGGGCCTGGCCCGCGATGCCACGCCGGACGATATCAAGCGCGCCTACCGCAAGCTGTCGCGCCAATACCATCCCGATGTCAGCAAGGAAAAAGACGCAGAGGCGCGCTTCAAGCAGCTCGGCGAGGCCTATGAAGTGCTGAAAGACCCGGAAAAGCGCACCGCCTACGACCAGCTGGGCCAGCACTGGAAGGAAGGCCAGGACTTCCGTCCGCCGCCTGGCTGGAACGCCGGCGCCGAACATGCCGGCCGCAGCGCACCACGCGATGTCCCGGGCGAAGGCGGCGGCGACTACAGCGACTTTTTCGAGTCACTGTTCCGCCAGGGGTTTTCCACCGGCGGAAGTACCCGCGCGGGCGCCAGCGGCCAAGGGACCCGCTTCAGCGCCGCCGGCGAAGACCGTCATGCCAAGATCCTCATCGACCTGGAAGACGCCTACAGCGGCGTCACCCGCACCATCAACCTGCGCGTGCCTGAAATGGACGACCAGGGCCATGTCGTCCCGCGTGAGCACCAGATCAGCTTCAGCGTTCCCAAGGGGATCCGTGCCGGACAGCACATCCGCCTGGCCGGCCAGGGCGCGTCCGGCGTGGGTGGCGGCAGTGCGGGCGACCTGTACCTTGACGTGGAATTCAACCCGCACCCGCTCTACCGGGTAGAGCAGCGCGATGTTTACCTGGACCTGCCCGTGGCCCCCTGGGAAGCCGCGCTGGGCGCTGAAGTTGAGGCACCCACGCCCACCGGACGTGTCGAGGTCACGGTGCCGCCCGGCTCTGCGGCCGGGCGCAAGCTGCGCCTCAAGGGACGCGGCCTGCCTGGCAGCACGCCGGGCGACTTTTACTTCGTGCTGCAAATTTCCATGCCGGCCGCAGACAGCGACACTGGCAAAACGTTCTACGAAGGCATGGCCACACAGTTCGCTTCCTTCAAACCCAGAGCCAAACTGGAAGGCCAGCCATGACCCCCCACTTCCAACTTGTACACCTCACCGGACTGATCCTCGAAGACCAGAGCGAACTGCGCCTGGACGATTTGTGCCGCGCCTGCACCGCGCAGGCCGAGCGCATTGTCGAACTCGTGGACGAGGGCCTGCTGACGCCCGCCGGCACTGCGCCCGGGGAATGGCGCTTTACCGGCGTGCATCTGCACCGCGCCCGCGTGGCGCTGCGGCTTGAAAGAGACCTGGGTGTGAACCTGGCCGGCGCCGCGCTGGCGCTGGAACTGCTGGATGAGCTGGAGGTGCTGCGCGCCCGGGTGTTACGGCTCGAAGCCAGCGGCCGCTGATCGGCTGCCTTCCCTTCACGGGGGAAACACCTGTCGTACATCGTGGACACCCTGAAATCAATGGGCCCAGCGCGATGTGGCATTACGCTTTTCATATCAAGAAGTACGCTGCTGCCTGCCTGGTGTCCAGTTGCCGCTATTGAATCCGTAGCGGCAGGCGACAAACGCTTACAGTGCGGGGACTGGTTCACGTTTATCGTGGCGGATTGCTGGCGCTAATGCCTGCTGTTGGCCGTTTTTCACATATCCGGATTTTATGACCCTTCATTTTTTTAATCCCGGACTGCCACGCATAGCTACACCTGCCCGGCTCGCGCCGATGCTTGCGCTGGCGGCGCTGCTGTCAGCTTGCGGCGGCGGAAGCGAGGGCGTTGGGGGCTTGCAGCCAGCCGGCGCGCAAGCTCCGTCACCCAATCCATCCATCATGACCACGGCGTCCACGCCGCCCACCAATTCGACGATCAGCGAGGAGTTGGCGGCTTACCAGTTCCTCAATGCCGAACGCGGGCGCTGCGGTTTCGGGCTGCTGGCGGCCAATGCACCCCTGGATGCAGCGGCCCGGGCGCATGCCGACTACCTGATTGTCAACAGCCTGAATTCGCACCTGGAAGACGCCACCCTATTTCCGGAAGGCTTTACCGGCACCGACCCGGCCGCGCGCGTACGGGCGCAGGGCTATGCAGACCTGGGCGGCGTGACCGACGAATTTGCTTTTTTCACTTCAAGCAACGCAGCGCTGCCCAAAACCGGCATCGGTGTGCTTGGCATTCGCGGGCTTCTGAATGCGCCCTACCACCTGAACGGGCTGATGAGCGGCTACCGCGATGTCGGCGTGGCGGTGCGCTCCCGTGAAGACACAGGCAAGGGCCAACCCGGCGTTTTTGTACAGGTTAATGCGGCCTACACCGCCAGCGCCGGCCCGCAACGACTGGGCAGCAGCGACGCGCTGACCTATCCCTGCGAAGGCACGGCCAACGTCAACCCGCAGCTGAGCAACGAAACGCCCAATCCGGTGCCGGGCCGCGACCTGCGAACGGCGCCGCTGGGCTCGACTGTCTACATTGCGGTGCGCGAAGGCAACCGGCTGGCCATCACGCGCGCGGCCATGACCCGGGCCGCCACCGGCGAGTCCGTGGCACTGCGCACGCCGGTCACCTCGGCCAACGACCCCCACGGGCCGTGCCTGACTGGCTGCTTCGGGCCGCACCAGGCCTATGTTGTGCCGGACGCGCCCTTGCTGCCCGACACCGCCTATACCGTGATGCTCGGCGGTACCAACAACGGCACGGCCTTCAGCCGCAGTTTCACCTTCTCGACTGGCAGCGGCGGCTGAACTGGGCGGCTCAAGCACCTGGCAGACATTGCCAGGACAGTTTTACCAATAAAAAATGCCGCTTCGGCACGACTGGCGGGCGCCAGACGCTATCAAAACAAAATAACCAGCCCCTGGCATGCCCCGCTTTCAAGCCCGTTGAGTCTTGCCCAAACGAAAGACGCCGGACTCCAGGAACTGGTCCACATCCGCACTGAGGACGCGCTCGGGTAAAAATTGTCCTTCGAACACCAGTTTGGACAGCAAGGATTTTCAATCCGCTACTGGCCTACGTGCTGGCGCGGACTGTTGCCACTTCTGAACTCCCCCCTGGCATCGTTACCCCGCTATAGGGCGCACCCCTGTTTGTCGTGCTGCCCATGCGCCGCGAACGCGCCTGAATATCAATCTTCATGCACCAGGCCGCTCCTCTCATGGCGCTCGGCGGGCTTGGCACCGACCAACCCGATGCAAAAACTGCGAATTTGCAAAACCAAACATGGGCATACAGGCAGGCGGAACTGTCATCAGGCCCTTGGCAAGCTGCCGGCACAACCGCCCTGACCTCAGCGGCATGGACTACTCCGGTTACCCAAAACCTGCAGCTCCTGGGTTATTGGCGCTGACCAACTGATACGGCGGACTCTTACTTGCAGACCCAAACCGATGCATTAGCTTTAGGGGCATCTTCTTGCGTTTTCTTGAATTGGTTCAGCTGAATTTTTTACCTTGATACTTCGATGACCTATCTTCAATCGCCCGCCTCGGGCTCCGCCGCAAAGCTGCCGCATCCGGCAAAACGGATGCATCCGTTTCATGACTTTTCACTGTTTTCCCGCAGCGCCACGCCTGATCGTGCATGCCCGCCATGCTGGGCATAGTCATACCGGTGCACAACGAAGAGGCCTGGCTTGCCAGCTGCTTGCAGGCTGTTGTCAAGGCTGCGGCTTCGCCCAAACTGCACCGTGAGACAGTGCATACCTTGGTCGTACTGGACAGTTGCACCGATGGCAGCGCGTGCATCGCAGCCAGTTTTGGCATTCCAACCCTCCAGGTGCAGGCGCGCAATGTCGGCATTGCCCGTGCGACCGGTGCCCAACGCTGCCTTGAGATGGGCGTGCGCTGGCTGGCCTTTACCGATGCTGACACGCTGGTTTCGCCCGACTGGCTGGCCGAGCAGCTCGACCAGCGCAGCGACGCGGTTTGCGGTACGGTGGCCGTCAACGACTGGAGCGGTCATGCGCCACATCTGGCGCTGCGTTTCAAGGCCAGCTACAACGACGCGCATGGTCACCGGCATATTCACGGTGCCAACCTGGGCGTCAGCGCCCAGGCTTACCGCGACGCTGGCGGATTCCCGCCGCTGGCCTGCAGCGAAGACGTGGCGCTGGTGCAGGCGCTGCAGGCGCGCGGCGCTTCAATCGCCTGGTCGGCCGCGCCGCGCGTGGTGACCAGCGCCCGCAAGAATTTCCGCGCCGCTGGCGGCTTTGGCGCTACCTTGCTCCAGGGGTTTCCCGAAGCCGGCCTGGCCGGCGAGGCGGCTGCATGCGCCTAGTCAACAGCCCCGACTGCGCGCCTGCCCTCAACGAGGGGGTTCCAGTACCGTTTCATGAGCAAGAGGTTGCCCGCAAGCTGCACGAAATCATCCATACCGGCCTGGCCGATCTGCCTGCGCCAGGCAGCGGCCGAACACTCGAGCGCTGGCAGGCGCTGGCGCAGGTGGCGGCGCAGGACTTGTCGCTGGCCAAGCTGTTTGAGGGCCACACCGATGCGCTGGCCATCAGGCGCGAGTTGAATGCGCCCCCCGCGCCGCCCGGCTCTAGCTGGGGCATGTGGGCCGCCGAGGCGCCCGATGCCAAGGTGGTTTTCCATCCTAATGAAGGCGTCGATGGCGGGCACAGCGTGTGGCTTGATGGCCGGAAGGCCTGGTGCTCGGGGGCCAGATCGGTGTCGCACGGGCTGCTCACGGTCTGGCGCAACGACGGTACCGGACCATTTTTGGCCAGTGTGGCCATGCACCAGCCCGGCGTGCAGTTGCTCAACGAAGCCTGGCCGGCCATCGGCATGGCCGCCAGCGCGAGCATCGATGTGGTTTTCTCCTCCGCCCGGGCGCAACTGGTCGGCCAGGCCGGCGCCTACCTGGCCCGGCCCGGCTTCTGGCACGGTGGCGCAGGCATTGCAGCCTGCTGGCTGGGCGGTGCGCAGGCACTGGCGTACGCGCTGTGGCAGGCCGCGGCCCAGGACGGCCCAGGCGAGCGCCTTCTTTTGCGCCAGATCGCCTTGGGCAAAGTTGACCTGGCGTTGCAGCACACCACGGCGCTGCTGCGTGAGACAGCGGCCTGGATCGACGCACAGCCCACGGCCGACGCCAGCGTTCTGGCCCTGAGGGTACGCCTGAGCGCCGAAGCCAGCGCGGACCAGGTGCTGGCCGAAACCGGCCGAGCGCTGGGTGCCGCCCCTTTTTGCAAGGACGCCAGCTTTGCGCGCATGGCATGCGACCTGCCGGTCTTTCTGCGCCAAAGCCATGCCGAACGCGATTTTGCGGCCTTGGGCAAACGTATTGCCGCGCAAGGTCCCCAGTCATGGGCGCTGTAGTGTTCGACCGGCAGATCACCGGTCAAGGCACGCTGGAGACCCAGTGGCAGGCGTGGCCCGGCCTGTGCCAGCTGCCTGTGGTTTCGCTGGACGAACTGGTGCCGCCGCCCTGCCGCGCCGTGGTGGTTGCACCGCATCCGGACGATGAAGTGATTGGTTTTGGCGGTTTGCTGGAATTGCTGGCCGCGCGCGGCAGCCCCATCCTCGTGATCGCCTTGACTGACGGCGAAGCCAGCCATTCAGGCTCGCAGCAATGGCCGCCACGCCAGCTGGCTCAAGCCCGTATCTGCGAAAGCCTGGCCGGCCTGGGCCAACTGGGCTTGCCACCGCACTGCCACAGCCGCTTGTCGCTGCCCGACGGCGCACTGAGCGACTGCAGCGAAATGCTGGCGCAGCGACTGGCCGGGTTGCTGTTGCCGGGGGACGTGGTTTTTTCAACCTGGCAGCTGGACGGCCATCCTGACCATGAAGCCGCAGGCCAGGCCACCAGCCGTGTTTGCAGCCAGCTGGGCTGCCGTCACTGGCAGGCGCCGGTATGGATGTGGCATTGGTCCCGACCCGGCGACGCGCGTGTGCCATGGTCGCTGATGCGACGGTTGGCGCTACCCGAAAACACGCTGCGCCAAAAAATCGCAGCTTTGGCCGCCCACCACACGCAACTGACGCCGCAAGACACCGGCGCGCCTGCCGTGCTGCCTGGCTTTGCCCTGGCGCGGATGCTGCGCGGCTTTGAATATTTCATGCCCGTCGGGGCTACAGCATGAACCCGGACAGAGAAGAATTCACCAGGCTGTTTCAGCAGGCGGATGATCCGTGGGGCTTCAAAACCCGCTGGTACGAAGCGCGCAAGCGCGACCTGACGTTGGCGGCCCTGCCGCGTCAGCACTATCGGCGCGGTTACGAGCCTGGCTGCGCCAATGGTGAACTGGCCGCCGCGCTGGCGCCGCGCTGCGATCAGTTGCTGGTGTCTGATGGCGTACCGGCAGCGCTCGACCGGGCGCGCCAGCGACTACATGGCTTGGCGCAAGTCCGCTTTTTGCAGGGCTGGGTGCCTGACAGCTGGCCGCCGGGTAGTTTTGATCTGATCGTGTTCAGCGAGATCGGCTTTTACCTGGATCACCCGCAACTGGCCAAACTGATTGGTCAGATAAAGCTTGCGCTTGAGGCCGATGGAACTTTGCTGGCCTGCCATTGGCGCCACCCGGTTGAAGGCTACACGTTGAACGGTGACGATGTGCACCGCGCACTGGCAGTGCAGCTGGGCTGGCCCCGGCTGGCGCGACACGAGGAAGCGGACTTTTTGCTGGAAGTATGGTCGCCCGATCCGCGCTCGGTTGCGCAACGGGAAGGGTTCGTGAACAGCCAGGCGCTCGCGCCGGGTGCAGGCTGCTGAATTGCATGGCGCGCGTTGGACAAGCGGATTGACTGCGCAGCAGTTTGCATGGCCAAGGAAGGCCAACTCCTGTGCAGTCAATGCGGCGCGCAGACGGGCAAAAGTGTTGGTACCGGTTCGGTGGGGTGCGGTGCTTTGGTTCGAAGCGCGCTTTCAACCACCGGCAAACGTTTTTTCAAATTCTTGCTCACGCATTTTTTCCAAGCCATTTGGCAGTGTTCGTGACCTCGTTCCAGTCCAAACCGCAGGCCGCGCGCCACGCCTACGCTGCAGAACGAACGCCGCATTTGTGTGCCGGAGCCAGGCTGCAGCAAAGCGAAGGCTGCGACATAATCCGGCCAGCGCCGCGTCTGGCGGGCGCTTTCGCCACAAACCACACCGTTGTTTCACAGGAACCTTCATGCTCGTTCTTCATGGTTATTGGCTCTCGCTGGCAGCCTACCGAGTGCGCGCTGCCCTCAAGCTCAAAGGCGTAGCCTTTGAGGAACGCATGCACGACCTGGCCAACGGCCATCAAAATCTTCCAGCGTTTCGGGCCCTGAACCCGGCCGGCGCCGTGCCCGCGCTCGAAGGCGGCACGCCCGAACCGTTGACACAAAGCCTGGCCATCCTGGAGTGGCTGGAAGAAAGCTACCCAAACACGCCGCTGCTGCCGCCGGATGCCGCCGGTCGGGCACGTGTGCGGGCGATGTTTTTATTGGCTGCGGCCGACACCCATCCGCTGGCCGTGCCGCGCGTACAGAAGCGTCTGGCCGTACAGTTTGGCGCTGACGCGACAGCAGGCCGGGAATGGGCGGCGCACTGGTATCGTGAAGGCTTGACTGCTTACGAAGCACTGCTGCCCGAAGGCGCCACGCGCTGCCACAACGAAACGCTGAGTTTGGCCGACCTGGCGCTGGCCAGCCACCTGATTGGCGCGGTGCGCTTTGGCGTCGATATGTTGGCGTTTGTCCGCGTGGCGGCGGTAGGCGCGTCGCTGTTCAAGCTGCCCGAGATTGAATCGTCCCACCCGCGTCATCAGGCGGGGGCAATTGCGACCTCAAGGGCAGGTCTGCAATCAGGACTTTGAAAGGCTCCCTCATGCCCGCCAAGCCGGGTCGCCAGAAAAACGGCCTCCAACTTTTTTCGCGTTACCTCACGAGATTCCTGCCTTCGCAGGACTGACAAGGCGCAAAGTGAAGCGGTGACCTTCAATTAAAGGCAAAAATTGCCTTTGCCGCATGCGTGGCGGGCGCAAGACGCTATTTAAAAAATAGCAGCTTGCGCCCTTTTTTCACGCTTGCTCCGCCACCGTGAACTTGAACACGCCGGGTTCGCGGATCGGGTCCACATCGACGGGAATCGTGCTTTTTGGCGGAAAGCGGCCTTCGAGCAGCAATTTGGACAGCGGGTTTTCAATCCGCTGCTGAATGGCGCGCTTGAGCGGCCGCGCGCCAAACACCGGGTCAAAGCCCACCTTGGCCAGTTCGGCAATGGCCGCTTCCGATACCTCCAGCGTCAGCTCCATCTTGGCCAGGCGTTCGAGCAACACCTTGAGCTGAATACGTGCAATTGATTCAATGTTTTTCGCGTCCAGAGAATGGAATACCACCGTTTCGTCGATCCGGTTCAGGAACTCCGGCCGGAAATAGTTTTTCAGCTCGTCGGTCACTGCATCCTTGACCTCCTCGTAAGGCTTGCCGACCATCGACTGGATGATCGGCGAGCCGATGTTGCTGGTCATGACGATCACGGTGTTCTTGAAATCGACCGTGCGGCCCTGCCCGTCGGTCAGCCGGCCATCGTCAAGCACCTGCAGCAGCACGTTGAACACGTCCGGATGGGCTTTTTCAATCTCGTCGAGCAGCAGCACGCTGTAGGGCTTGCGGCGCACGGCCTCGGTCAGGTGGCCGCCCTCCTCGTAGCCCACATAGCCTGGCGGCGCGCCAATCAGGCGGGCGACTGAATGCTTTTCCATGAACTCGCTCATGTCGACGCGGATCAGGTGGTCTTCGCTGTCGAACAGGAAACCGGCCAGTGCCTTGCACAGCTCAGTCTTGCCAACGCCGGTGGGGCCGAGAAACAGAAAGGATCCCGTGGGGCGGTTCGGGTCCGAAAGGCCCGAGCGCGAGCGGCGAATGGCGTTGGCCACGGCAGCAATTGCCTCGTCCTGGCCGACCACGCGATCGTGCAGCTTGACTTCCATTTGCAGCAGCTTTTCGCGCTCGCCCTGCATCATCTTGGCCACCGGAATACCGGTGGCGCGGCTGACCACTTCGGCGATTTCCTCGGCGCCGACCTGCGTGCGCAGCAGCTTGGGCGCATGGCTGGCGTCCTTTTTCGCTTCGCTGTCCTGCGCCGCCTTCAGGCGTTTTTCCAGGTCGGGCAGCTTGCCGTACTGCAGTTCGGCCACCTTGTTGAAGTCGCCCTTGCGGGTGAACTCTTCAATCTGGAAGCGAATGCTGTCACGCTCTTCCAGCAGACCTTTGGAGCCTTGGTCTTCCGCCTTTTCGGCCTGCCAGATTTCATCGAGGTCGGCAATTTCCTTTTGCAGCTTCCCGATTTCCTCTTCAATCAGGCCAAAGCGCTTGAGCGAGGATTCATCTTTTTCACGGCGCACGGCCTCGCGTTCAATCTGCAATTGAATCAGGCGGCGGTCCAGCTTGTCCAGAATTTCCGGTTTGGAATCAATCTCGATCCGGACCTTGGCAGCCGCTTCGTCGATCAAATCAATCGCCTTGTCGGGCAAAAACCGGTCGGTGATGTAGCGGTGACTCAGTTCGGCAGCGGCGACGATGGCCGGGTCGGTGATTTGCACGCCGTGGTGCGCCTCGTATTTTTCTTGCAAGCCGCGCAGGATGGCAATAGTGGCTTCCACGGTCGGCTCGCCGACCAGGATCTTCTGGAAGCGGCGCTCCAGCGCGGCATCTTTTTCGATGTACTTGCGGTATTCGTCCAGCGTGGTGGCGCCGACACAGTGCAGTTCGCCACGCGCCAGCGCGGGTTTGAGCATGTTGCCGGCGTCCATCGCGCCTTCGGCCTTGCCAGCGCCGACCATCGTGTGCAGCTCGTCAATGAACACAATCGTCTGACCCTCGTCCTTGGCCAGTTCCTTGAGCACGTTTTTCAGGCGTTCCTCGAACTCGCCGCGAAACTTGGCGCCGGCCAGCAAGGCCGCCATGTCCAGGCTCAACACGCGCTTGCCCTTGAGCGAATCAGGTACCTCGCCGGCGACGATGCGCTGGGCCAGGCCTTCGACAATGGCGGTCTTGCCGACGCCGGGCTCGCCGATCAGCACCGGGTTGTTCTTGGTGCGGCGCTGCAGCACCTGGATGGCGCGGCGAATCTCGTCGTCGCGGCCGATCACCGGGTCGAGCTTGCCCAAGCGAGCGCGCTCGGTCAGGTCGATGGTGTACTTGGTCAGGGCTTCGCGCTGGCCTTCGGCGTCCGCGCTGTTGACATTCTGGCCGCCGCGCACTGCGTCAATGGCCGCTTCGAGCGCCTTGCGGGTCAGGCCGTTCTCGCGGGCGATCTTGCCCACGTCGGCCTTGCTGTCGGTCAGCGCCAGCAAAAAGAGTTCGCCGGCAATGAACTGGTCGCTGCGCTTGATGGCTTCCTTCTCGGTGGCCTGCAGCAGCCGGGCGAGTTCCTGGCCGACCTGGACCTGCTCCTGGCCCTGCACCTGGGGCAGCTTCTTGACGGCGGCGTCGGCGGCCTGCATCAAGCCCTTGAGGTTGACGCCGGCGCGCTCAAGCAACGCGCGCGGACCGTCGTCCTGGCGCAGCATGGCGGCCAGCAGATGCGCCGGCTCGATGTAGTTGTTGTCGTTGGTCAAGGCCAGGGTCTGGGCTTCGCTCAGGGCTTCCTGGAACTTGGTGGTGAGTTTGTCTTGTCGCATGAGGTCTCCGGTGGAACTTGAATCAATTCAGACCCTGCGAATCTTGGGGCTTTTGTGGCGCTTTACAAGCAGCAGGAATGCCGCAAGTCGCTCCGGCTGGCTTTTGCTTGATGAAGGTCAAGCCCGGATCACGCAGTTCAGGCGTTCGACGCGCTGATGCCCCATTTGGCCAGCGCGGCATCGTCGCTCACCCGCGCATCGACCCAGCGCGCGCCCTCTGGCGTTTCTTCCTTTTTCCAGAACGGCGCCTGGGTCTTGAGGTAGTCCATCAGGAATTCGCACGCCTTGAAACTTTCGCCCCGGTGCGCCGAGGTGACGGCCACCATCACCACCTGGTCAAGCGGCTGGAGCAGTCCGACCCGGTGGACCACCCGCGCGGCAAAGATGTCAAAGCGCGCCATCGCCTCGTCGATCATCGCCTCGATGGCTTTTTCGGTCATGCCGGGGTAGTGCTCCAGTTCCATGCTGCTGACGCTCAAGCCGTCATTGCGGTCGCGCACCGTGCCGGTGAAGGTGCACACGGCGCCGACGCGCTGGTCGCCGCTGCGCAGCGCTTCAACCTCGTCGGACAAATTAAAGTCGCCGGTCTGGACTGTGACACGCGCCGCCATGCTGCTCAGCCTCCGGTCACCGGGGGGAAAAACGCGATTTCGCAACCATCGGTCAGCAGCGCCGCTTCGCCGGTCATGACCTGGTTCACGGCCATGCGAACCGCCCGGCCGCGCGCCAGGCTGGCGGCATGCGCCGGGCTGGCGGCCAGCAGTTCGTCACGCAGGTCCGCCAGGTTCAAGGCGGACGTCTCGCGCGACTCGCTGCTGTGCCCGATGGCCTCGCGGATCGAGGCAAAGTACTTGATGGTGACGTTCATGTGCAAGAGGCTTTCACGACAGCAGCGCCGAAAACGGGATGAAACGCACCGTGTCGCCGTGCGAAATGGTCTGGCCCGCCGGGTTGTCCACCAGCCCGTCGCCCCAGACCGCCGAGGTCAGCACGCCCGAACTCTGGTTGCCGAACAGGTCCAGCGCGCCTGCTGCATTCAGCCTGACGCGCAGGAATTCACGGCGTTTGTCGGCTTTTGGCCAATCAAAATCAGCGCGAAGCGCTAGTGATTCAGGCGCAAACCCGGTTGCCCCCTGCAGCGTGAGGATGAAAGGACGCACCAGCAGCAAGAAGGTCACGAAGCTCGACACCGGGTTGCCCGGCAGGCCGATGAAATGGGCAGCGCCCACTTTTCCATAGGCAAAAGGTTTACCCGGCTTGATCGCAATCTGCCACAAGTTGAGTGTTCCCAGCGCCTGCACCGCAGGCTTGATGTGGTCTTCCTCGCCCACCGACACGCCGCCGCTGGTCAGGATCAGGTCATGGTGCTGGCTGGCGTCCTGGAGCGCGTCGATCGTCGCTTCAAGCCGGTCGGGCACGATGCCCAGGTCGGTCACGGTGCAGCCCAGCCGCTGCAGCAAGGCCTTCAGGAAAAAACGGTTGGAGTTGTAAATTGCGCCGGGCTTCATGTCGGCAGGCGCCACATCGCCGGGCATCACCAGCTCGTCGCCAGTGGAAAACAGCGCCACCCGAACCCGTGGCGCGACCTGGAGCCGGTCAAATCCAATGCTCGCGGCCAGCCCGAGGGACGCAGGCGAAAGGCGTGTTCCGCGTTCCAGCACGACTGCGCCGGCGGCCACGTCTTCGCCACGGCGCCGTATCCACTGGCCAGGCCGGGGCTGCGTGGCGATGCGGATACCGCCCTCGACGGCTTCGCAGTCTTCCTGCATCACCACTGCATCGGCGCCCGGCGGCATCGGCGCGCCGGTAAAGATTCGCGCAGCGCTTGCCGCCGCCAGCGCATGCCCGCTGCTGCCGGCCGGAATGCGCTGGCTGACGGGCGACAGCGTGCCGACGCCAAGCCAGTCGGCGCAGCGCACCGCGTAGCCATCCATCGAGCTGTTGTCATGCGCCGGCACGTCAAGGGCAGACAGCAGGTCCTGCGCCAGGACGCGGCCATCGGCATCGAACGTCGAGATACTTTCGGCGGGCGCCAGCGGCACGGCGAAAGCCAGCAGTTCGGCCAGCGCCAGGTCAAGCGGCTTCAGCTGGGCGCGCTCGGGACGTGCAGAGGTAAAAAGGCTGGAAGGAGTGGGAACTGAACGCATGGCGGGGTGTCCGGAACAAAGAAAAACGACTCAGCCGAGCCGGTCCTCAAACGAATAATCAAACCGGTCCTGATTGTTGACCAGGAAATCGGCCACGGCGTCGGTGTCGTTCAAATCCAGCACCGGACGCAAGGTGGCCACCGGCAACTGGCCGGGGGAATCGGTGGCGATCGCCACCACGTAATCGTCGTCGCGGTAGCGCGTCGGCTTGCCGGACGAAGCCCGCCAGACCTCGATCTTGAGCAGGTCGCTGTGCTTGAAGCCTTCGACCAGCACCCAGTCCACGCCTTCGTACAACTCGGCGATCAAATGGTGCACCGTGAGTTCGGCGGGCTGCTCAAACTCGCGTATCAGCGCCAGCCGGTTGCTCGATGCCACGACCACCTCGAAGGCGCCGGCTTCGCGGTGGCGGAAGGTGTCCTTGCCGGGATGGTCGATGTCAAACTTGTGGTGTGCATGCTTGATGACCGACACCCGCAGGCCGCGCAGCTTGAGCGCGGGAATCAGCTTTTCGACCAGCGTGGTCTTGCCCGAGCCCGAGTAGCCGGCAAATCCGATGACCTTCATCGGGCAGCCTCCATACAGCACAAAATGCTATCAAATAAATAGCTATCTATGCCCGTGGAACGTGCGCACGCGGCCAATTTAATGCACATTTTCGGTAATGTACTGCTTGATCGCCGCGGCATCGGCCGGCAGCAGCTTGACCCGCTTGGGCAGGGCTTCGATGCCCTCGAAGCCCGCAGGCCGCACGGGCGGCTGGCCCAGCGCCTCTTCAATGGTGGCGGCGAACTTGATCGGCAATGCGGTTTCCAGCACGATCATCGGAACGCCGGGCTGCAAATGCTCGCGCGCCACCTTCACGCCGTCAGCGGTGTGGGTGTCAACCATCGTGCCAAAACGCTGCCAGGTGTCCCGAATCGTCGCCAGCCGGTCGGCGTGCAGGCTCTTGCCGCTGACAAAACCGTAACGACCTGCGGCCATGGCAAACACCGGGTCGGCACCCAGCTCGAAACTCCCCTGGCTGGCAATCTGGTCGTGAAACAGCGCGCGCACCCGGCCGCCGTCGCGGCCCAGCAAATCGAACACAAAGCGCTCGAAGTTCGAAGCCTTGGAAATGTCCATTGACGGGCTGGAGGTCTCCATGGTGTCGGCACTCGTCCGAACGCGGTAGATGCCGGTGCGGAAAAATTCGTCAAGCACGTCGTTCTCGTTGGTGGCCACGACCAGCCGGTCGATCGGCAGCCCCATGCTGCGCGCCACATGGCCGGCGCAGACATTGCCGAAATTGCCCGACGGCACGGTGAAGCTGACTTTTTCTGCGTTCGACGTGGTGGCCTGAAAGTAGCCGGCGAAGTAGTACACCACCTGCGCCATCAGGCGCGCCCAGTTGATCGAGTTGACCGTGCCGATCTTGTACTGGCGCTTGAAAGCGAGGTCGTTGGACACGGCCTTGACGATGTCCTGGCAGTCGTCGAACACGCCGTCGATGGCAATGTTGTGGATGTTCTCGTCCTGCAGGCTGAACATTTGCGCTTGCTGGAAGGGGCTCATGCGGCCGTTCGGCGAGGTCATGAAAACCCGGACGCCTTTTTTGCCACGCATGGCATATTCGGCGGCGCTGCCGGTGTCGCCGCTGGTCGCGCCCAAAATATTCAGTTCTTCGCCGCGCCGCGCCAGTTCGTACTCGAACAGGTTGCCCAGCAGCTGCATGGCCATGTCCTTGAAGGCCAGCGTCGGCCCGTTGGACAGGGCTTCGAGGTACAGGCCGTCGCCCAGGGGGCGAAGCGGCACGATTTCCTTGCTGCCAAAGACTTGCTGGGTATAGGTCTTGTTGCAAATAGCCTTCAGGTCGGCGGCCGGGATGTCGTCGATGTACAGCGAAATCACTTCGAACGCCAGCTCGGCATAGCTCAGGCGGCGCCATTGGGTGAGCATGTCGTCATTGACCTGCGGATAGTACTCAGGCAGGTACAGACCGCCGTCGGGCGCCAGGCCTTCGAGCAGGATTTCACAAAAGCGCTTGCGCTCTGGCAGGTTGCCCGACGAAGCACGGGTGGAGATGTAATGCATCAGGCCAGTTCCTCCTTGCGAATGCGGGTGATGGGCGCCAGCACAGTGGGCAGTGCCTGCATCTGCGCGATGGCTTGGTTCATTTTGGCCTCGACGCAGTCATGCGTGAGGATGATCAGGTCGGTCTGGGTCGAGCCTTCGCCGCCCACTTCGTCGGCTTCGCGCTGCAATACCGCGTCAATGCTGATGCCGAACGATGCCAGGATGCCGGTGACATTGGCCAGCACGCCGGCTTCGTCGGCCACGTTCAGTCGCAGGTAATAGCTGGTGACCACCTCGCTCATCGGCACGATGGCCAGGTCGCTCATTTCATTGGGCTGGAAAGCCAGGTGCGGCACGCGGTGCTCCGGGTCGGCGGTGTGCAGCCGGGCAATATCGACCAGGTCGGCAATCACCGCGCTGGCGGTTGGCTCGCTGCCGGCGCCTTTGCCGTAGTACAGCGTGGTGCCGACAGCATCGCCGTGCACCACAACGGCGTTCATTGCGCCCTCGACATTGGCCAGCAGGCGCTTGGCCGGAATCAGGCTCGGGTGAACACGCAACTCGATACCCCCCGCCACGCGTTTGGTGATGCCCAGCAGCTTGATGCGGTAGCCCAGTTGCTCGGCATAGCGAATGTCCTGCGCCGCCAGGCTCGTGATGCCCTCGACATAGGCCTTGTCGAACTGCACCGGAATGCCGAAGGCAATCGCGCTCATCAGCGTCGCCTTGTGCGCGGCGTCCACGCCTTCGATGTCGAAGGTCGGGTCGGCTTCGGCGTAGCCCAGGCGCTGCGCTTCCTTGAGCACCACACCAAAGTCCAGGCCCTTGTCGCGCATTTCGGACAGGATGAAGTTGGTCGTGCCGTTGATGATGCCGGCAATCCACTGGATGGAATTGCCGGTCAGGCCTTCTCGCAGCGCCTTGATGATCGGAATGCCGCCAGCCACCGCCGCCTCGAAAGCGACCATCACACCTTTGCGCTGCGCAGCGGCAAAAATCTCGGTGCCATGCACGGCTAGCAGCGCCTTGTTGGCGGTCACGACATGCTTGCCCGACTCAATCGCTTCGAGCACCAGCGCCTTGGCAATGCCGTAGCCGCCGATGAGTTCGATCACGATGTCGATGTCCGGGCTGGCCACCACCTGGCGCGCGTCGTCCACCACCTGCACGCCGTCGCCCACCAAAGCCTGGGCGCGCGCCATGTCAAGGTCGGCCACCATGGTGATCTCGATGCCCCGACCAGCGCGGCGGCGAATTTCTGCCTGGTTGCGCTTGAGCACATTGAAGGTGCCACTGCCCACGGTTCCAACACCCAGAAGGCCTACCCGGATGGGGCTCAAATTCGTCGTCGTTTTTAGGTTCACCTGGTGTCCTGCGTGTCGTGGTTATGCGAACTGGCCGTTGAAAGGGCGCATCGGGAAATAAAAAAAACTCAGATCAGCTTGTTGCGGTATTTTTCAAGGAACAGGGCAATGCGGTTGATCGCTTCGCGCAGGTCTGCCTCGTGCGGCAAAAATACAATGCGGAAATGGTCGGGCGCGGCCCAGTTGAAACCGGTTCCCTGCACCAGCATGACCTTGGTTTCCTTGAGCAACTCAAGGAAAAACTGCCGGTCGTCGGTAATCGGATAGACCTCTGGATCCAGCTTGGGAAACATGTACAACGCGGCGCTTGGCTTGACACAACTCACGCCCGGAATGGCGGTGATCAGCGCATACGCCAGGTCGCGCTGGCGCCGCAGCCGACCGCCCGGGCAGGTCAGGTCATTGATGCTCTGGTAGCCACCCAAGGCTGTCTGAATCGCCCACTGGCCCGGCACGTTAGAGCACAGTTTCATGTTGGCCAGCATGTTCAGGCCTTCTATATAGTCCTGCGCCCTTTTTTTGGGGCCGGAGACCACCAGCCAGCCAGCCCGGTAGCCACAGGAGCGGTAGCTCTTGGACAGCGAATTGAAGGTCAGCGTCAACACGTCGGTGGACAAGCTGGCCAGCGCGGTGTGCCGGGCGTCGTCGTACAGCACCTTGTCATACACCTCGTCGGCCAGGATCACCAGGTTGTGTTCACGCGCGATCTCGACAATGCTTTTGAGCAGTGAATCCGAGTACAGCGCGCCAGTCGGGTTGTTCGGGTTGATGACGACGATGCCCTTTGTCCGGGGTGTGATTTTGGCGCGGATGTCTTCCAGGCTGGGCATCCAGCCGTTGCTCTCGTCGCAGATGTAGTGCACAGGCGTTCCGCCTGCCAGGCTCACTGAAGCAGTCCACAGCGGATAATCGGGTGAAGGCAGCAGCAGCTCGTCACCGTTGTCGAGCAAGGCGTTGGTAGCCATCGAGATCAGCTCGCTGGCGCCATTTCCGAGGTAGATATCGTCCAGCAACACGCCCTTGATGCCCTGCTTTTGCGTCTCGTGCATCACCGCCTTGCGGGCTGCAAAAATACCCTTGCTGTCCGAATAGCCGCTAGAGGCCGGCAGGTTGCGGATCATGTCCTGCTGGACTTCCTCAGGCGCATCGAAACCGAAGACGGCCAGGTTGCCCAGGTTGAGCTTGATGAGCTTTTGTCCTTCTTCCTCCATCTGCTTGGCCGCGTCCATGATCGGACCACGAATGTCGTAAAGCACGTTGGCCAGTTTTGCAGACTTGGTGATCGGTTTCATGTCGCTATTGATAAAAGGTTGGGCATGGTCAGCTTTACTGATGGGACGCGCCAAAAGAGAAAAACCGGTGCCGCCACCCTGGTCTTTGGCGGAAACTATAATTTGACCACATAAAACACCGATTTTTACCTTCAACGCCACAGCTTGGCGGCAGTGGCCAGCCCGGTTGTTTGAGCAAAAGCCATAAACTTCAATAGCGTATGAAACTTCAACCAGATCGTCTTGATGTTCAATCCATTCTTGCCTACGGTACCGGATGGATCGGCCTCGGCAACAACGGTGTTGCTGAAAAAATTGACTACAGCGTCGTGATCGGCTCACGAGGAGAAAAGCTGGCATGGAATTGTCAAGGCTTTGGGCAACTGACCGCCGAGCACTTTGCGGTGCTGGCGGACATGGAGCCAGAACTGGTGATTTTCGGCAGCGGCACGCGCCTGCGGTTTCCTCCTCCAGCCTTTTTGCGTGGCCTGATGGAGCAGCGGATTGGCCTGGAAACCATGGACACCCTTGCAGCCTGTCGTACCTACAACATTCTGGCCGGCGAAGGCCGCCATGTGATTGCAGCCCTGCTGATTGATTCCAATGCAGCGTGAGAGCCGGGCGCTGTTCCTTTCAGCGTAAAATATAGGGTTGCACTTGGCACCGCACCCAATGAAGGATATCTGTCTTCACTGGCAAAGGCCGCGGCTAATTACAACTACTTTCGTCAGGGTACCCTTAGTATGGCAGTCGTCGTTAATAAACTTCTTCCCGAATTTGAAGCGTTCGCCACCGGCGGCCTTAAAGTTTCAAACCAAACGCACCTGGGCAAAGTGGTCGTGCTGTTTTTCTACCCAAAAGATAACACGCCGGGCTGCACCACCGAAGCGATGCAGTTTAGAGACCATTACAAGGATTTTCTCAAGGCCGGTGCAACCGTCTTTGGCGTTTCGCGCGACAACATGAAATCCCATGATGAATTCAAGTCCAAGCTGGAACTCCCCTTTGAACTTATCGCCGATACCGAAGAAAAGATGTGCCACATGTTTGGCGTGGTCAAGAACAAGATCATGTACGGAAAAAAAGTCAAGGGCATCGAGCGCAGCACCTTCCTGGTGGGCCCAGACGGCCTGTTAAAGGAAGAGTGGCGTGGCCTGAAGGTTCCCGGCCATGTCGAGGAAGTCCTGAAGGCGGTCAAGGGCCTCAAGAAAGAGGCCTAAAACCTGTCTCGTGTCTGTAGGGATGGCGGTCATTTGAGTTGTGCATAATGAGTTCATGCAATTGACCCAAGCGACTGCGTTCTAAAAAAACCGCCCCGGCTCCGGGGCGGCTTTTTTTATTTCTGAAACTTCATGTAAAGAGTTTTAAGCACCATGCCCCTGCCCCCCGCCCCGACCAAACGTGCTGCCCTCCTTTCACCAGACGTGCTCGATGCACTGGCAGGCGCGTCCGCAAAAGCACCACGAAAAGCCTCAAAACCGGTGGAGTTGACCAGCCAGCCTGTAGCCATCGGGCTGCTGCAAAGCAGTGTCGTCACAGAACTTGAACAACCCATCGTTTATGCAGAGAAAAAGGTCCGTCCCGCAGTGAATACGAGGGTAATTAGCTCTCGAAAAGAGAGCGTGCCGCATGCACAGCCCGCCTTCAGGCCCAAAAAGACCCGGCCGTCCAGCCAGCCCAAACTCTTCGTACTCGACACCAATGTCCTGATGCACGACCCGATGTGCCTGTTCCGCTTCGAGGAGCACGATATTTTCCTGCCGATGATAGTGCTGGAAGAACTCGACGGCCACAAGAAGGGCATGACGGAAGTGGCGCGCAATGCGCGCCAGACCAGCCGTACGCTTGATGGCCTCGCCGGAGCGAACGGCGCAGACATTGGCAAGGGCCTGAAGCTGAACACCACCGGGCACCCTGAAGCCAGCGGCTGCCTGTTTTTCCAGACCAAGGTGCTCGACTACACCTTGCCCATGAGCTTGCCACAGGGCAAGGCTGACAACCAGATCCTTGGTGTAGTCGAGGCCCTGCGCAAGGAATATGCATCACGCGAGGTCGTGTTGGTCTCCAAGGACATCAACATGCGCGTCAAGGCGCGTGCCCTGGGGCTTAATACCGACGACTACCAGAACGACAAGGTTCTTGAAGATGGCGACCTGCTGTATGCAGGCTCGCTTGCCTTGCCGCTTGACTTCTGGACGCGCCAGAGCAAAACCATTGAAAGCTGGCAGCAAGGCATCCACACCTTCTATCGAATTACCGGCCCAATTGTGCCGAGCCTGCTAATCAACCAGTTCGTGTTTTTCGAGTCTCCCGGCGAACCATCGCTGTATGCCCGGGTCACGGAAATCCAGGGAAAGACAGCGGTCCTGAAGACCCTGAAGGATTTCACCCACCTGAAGAACTCGGTCTGGGGCGTCACAATGCGCAACCGCGAACAAAATTTCGCCATGAATCTACTGATGGACCCGGAAGTGGACTTTGTTACCCTGGCCGGCACGGCAGGCACCGGCAAGACCCTCATGGCTTTGGCGAGCGGGCTGACGCAGGTGCTTGATGACCGGCGTTACACGGAAATAATCATGACCCGCGCCACAGTGTCAGTTGGCGAAGACATCGGCTTCCTTCCCGGCACCGAGGAAGAAAAAATGGGGCCGTGGATGGGCGCCCTTGACGACAACCTGGAAGTTCTTGGCAAAACCGACGGCGGCGCAGGCGAATGGGGCCGCGCTGCGACCAATGAACTGATCCGTTCGCGCATCAAGGTTAAGAGCATGAACTTCATGCGCGGTCGGACCTTTATGAACAAGTACGTCATCATTGATGAAGCGCAGAACCTGACGCCCAAGCAGATGAAGACCCTCATCACCCGCGCCGGGCCCGGCACCAAGATCGTCTGCATGGGCAATCTGGCGCAGATCGACACGCCCTACCTGACCGAAGGATCGTCGGGCATGACGTTTGCCGTCGACCGCTTCAAAGGTTGGCCGCATGGCGGGCACATCACTCTCGCGCGTGGCGAGCGCTCGCGTCTGGCCGATTTCGCCAGCGAAGTACTTTAAGGACACTTTTCCGAATTTGCTGTAGAAATGGCGCGACTACAGAAAACTTCAGGTTGCCCGTACCTGAGATTGGCCGAACATCAAGACACCCAGCCTAACCCGCTGGGTTTTTTTGTCTGATGTGTCTGGCTACATAGTGGTCACACGGTACAAAACCCAGCAACGGTGGCTACATGAGAAATTGAAGCCACCAATTAAAAAGCCCCGCGCTATCAATTAAGAAGCTACGGGGCTAGTGCCTTTGGGACTTTCGGCTGGTGGGTTCTGCGAGATTCGAACTCGCGACCTACGGATTAAGAGTCCGCTGCTCTACCAGCTGAGCTAAGAACCCAAAAAATTTGGTGGGACGTGCGGGGGTCGAACCCACGACAAACGGATTAAAAGTCCGCTGCTCTACCAACTGAGCTAACGTCCCAAGATTTTCATCTTGTTAGTACTATGCGTTTACAGCACAGCCTCAAATTATAACGTTCTTTAAACCATTTTCTGAATTAACCCGAAATTTTGTTGAGAACCCAACCGGCAGCGCACATGCCAAAGGTCGATGTCACGGTCACGATGGAACCATATCCATGACAATTCAAGCTGCCATCAGATGGTGTTGGCAGTGACGTGGACAAGCTCTCGTTTTCTGCCATGTTGTCGGAAAGTTCTTCGGTGTCTCGCGCAATGGAAGGCCTCGTGATCGGTTCACGGCTAAACACGCACACCACATTCATCCTGCCAGTCCGGGCTGCTTGGTGATCCTTGCGCAAGCGGGAACGGATTTGCGCCAGCAACGGGTCGTGTGTTACAGCCGACAGGTCTTCGATGTCTACCAGGTGCGCAAGCCGCTTTCCCCCTGCGGCCCCGACACTGATCAGACGGGCTTTGTTCTTCAGCGCCCACGCTGCCAGCGCAGTCTTGGCCTTTACCTGGTCACAGGCGTCAATAAAAGCCGTATTGCAGCCATCGGCTTGAAGATCAAAAGAAACAAGGTCAGGCCAGTTTTCCGCATCGACGAACTCCTCAATGCAGTCAACCCGGCATACTGGATTGATATGCGCAATACGTTCGCGCATGGCTTGCACCTTGGACTGTCCCAAGGTGGTATCAAGTGCATGAAGCTGTCGATTGATGTTGGACTCTGCAATGTGATCCAGGTCAATCAACGTCAGACGGGCCACGCCGCTGCGCGCCAAGGCTTCGGCCGCCCATGAGCCGACGCCGCCCAGGCCCACGACGACGACGTGTGCTGCCCGGATACGCGCAGCGCCGGCGACCCCGTAAAGACGTGCAAGTCCTCCAAAGCGGCGCTCAAGGTCTATGGCGATCAAGTCGGGCTCGTTCATCGTTTTTTGTTTCTTCTTACAGGCCAGGCATCGTGGTGAATCAGGACGGCAGTTACACGAAACTGCCATCAATTCAAAGGAAAGCCACGCCCAAAAAATACGTTGTTACTTGAGTTTCACAAGACGCTCCTTGGCAGCAGATGCAGCCTCGGATTGTGGAAAGGAAGTAATAAGCTCTTCCAGGGTTTTGCGTGCAGCCTTTGTATCTTTGAGTTCGACCTGGCAATTGGCCATTGACAAAAGCGCTTCTGGCGCCCGAGGATGCTGAGGGTCGGAAGTTGCCAGCATGTGAAAGTTTCCTGCTGCCGTCTTGTAGTCACGCAAGGCATATTGCGCATTGGCCAACCAGAACAAGGACGCTGATTTGTAGCCGCTTTGCGGGTAACGCTTCAAGAAAGCCGTGTAAGCCGCCTGCGCAGCGGCAAAATCACCTTTTCGCAGGTTGGCCAAGGCAGCTTCGAATTCCTGCTTTTCAGCAGGCTCTGCCTCAAACTCCCTTCCATCCATAGACACCTTGCCAGGCTCGATCTTTCGCAGACGCTCTTCCACGCCTTGGGCTACGTCCTTTTGCAAACGCCGAACGTCGGCAACTCCACGCGTCAACTGTTCATTTTGTCCACGTAACACAGCCATTTCACTGCGCAGGGATTCAATTTGGTTGGACAGGTCCAGCAAACTGCGCCGAAGTTGCACATTTTCTTCATTGCCTCTGCGAAGCTCTTCGGTCGTGCGCAACTGCGAAGCATCGACCTTTTGCCGCAAATCTAGAATTGCCCTGCGGGCGTCATCATCTTCAAACAAAGCCGCGCTGGCATTGAATGCCAGCATGCAGGACAGCACAGCAGAAAAAACTCTGGGTAGATTCACCGTGGGTTCGCCCGGTTAGCGGTAATTGAGTTCAGCACGGCGATTTCGTGACATGGATTCCTGATCGAATCCGCCAGCGGCAGGCTTTTCCTTGCCGAAACTGACGGCTTCCGCCTGGGAGTCCGTGACACCCAACAATCCAAGCGCACGACGTACAGCTTCAGCGCGTTTCTGACCCAAGGCCAGGTTGTATTCTCTGCCTCCACTTTCGTCGGTATGCCCCTCGATGGCCATGCGGCGCGACTTGTTGGCGGTGAGGTATCTTGCGTGCGCTTCGATGACGCTCTGGAACTCAGGCTTGACCACAAAGCTGTCGAAATCGAAATAAACAATTCTTGCGGTATTGGCTGGACCCGCACCGGAGGCATCAGAAGCGCCAATCTGCAAGGGCACAACGCCCCTGGCTGCAGCCGCTGCGGCCGCTGCGGCATCGGCATCGGCCTGCGACGAACTGGCGGATCTGTCTTCAACGGGAACGTCCTGCAGTTTGACATTGGAGCCACAAGCCGCCAGTGCGGTTGCCAGGACAAGATACGAAATGATGGAAGAGAAAAAGCGCTGCATTGATTACCCCTGCTGAACAAAATAGATCCGGAATTATTGCCTATCGCTGAAATGGTCCCCAGTCCGGCTCGCGGATGTCACCGCCGGCGCCTGACAGACGCGCTTTTATCTTGCCGTCAAGCGTCGTGGTCATTAACGCCTCTTTTCCCTGTTGCTGTGTTGCATAAACGATCAATCGGCTGTTCGGAGCGAAGCTCGGACTTTCGTCCGCAGCGGTATCCGTGATAGCCGTAGTCGTTCCGCTCGAGAGTTCCATGACATGCAGTTTGAACGCGCCGCCAATTCTTGAGATAAATGCCAGCCATCGACCGTCAGGACTGAGCGCCGGTGAGATGTTGTAGTTGCCGGTAAATGTCACACGATCGGCATTTCCACCGGCAGGGTTCATGCGGTAAATCTGCGGAGAGCCGCCCCGGTCGCTGACGAAATAGATCGTACGTCCATCAGGGGAAAACGCAGGCTCGGTGTCGATGCTGGATGTCTGGGTCAACCGCTTGGGTTCGCCGCCATTGAGACCCAGGGCGTAAATTTGCGACCCCCCTGCCTGACTGAGTGTGGCGACCAATTGGCTGCCGTCAGGTGACCATGCAGGGGCGCTGTTGGAGCCGCGAAAGTTCGCCAGCAGGCGTCGCTTTCCAGTGGCTACCTCGTGCGAGTAAATCACCGGCTTGCGGGACTCGAAAGACACATAAGCCAGTTGGGCGCCGTTGGGCGACCAGGCCGGGGAAATGATGGGCTCGGGACTGGCAAGGGCTGACTGCGCACTTTCTCCATCGGAATCCGCAACCCATAGCGTATAGCGCTGACCCGCCTTGGTCACATAGGCAATCCGTGTTGAAAAAATGCCTTTTTCACCGGTCAACTTTTCATACACAAAATCAGAAACACGATGCGCCGAAAGCCGCAGATCGGATTTTGCGACGGTGTAGCTTTGACCGCCCAGGTCTTGCTCGCGAACGACATCCCACAAGCGAAGACGAACTTCGAATCGCCCGTCGGCAAGCGGTGAAACGCTGCCAGTGACCATGGCATCGGCACCCTTTTGGCGCCAGCTTGCCAGATCCGGACGGGTGTTTTCGTCTGCCACAACACCCGCTGCATCTACGCCGCGAAACATGCCACTACGCTCCAGATCAGCCTTGACAATGCTGCCGATTTTTTGGGGAGATTGCGCTTCGCCTTTGAAGGAAGCGATGGCGATGGGAAGCTGGGTCATGCCCACACCCGAGACTTCAACACGAAACTGCGAGAGCGCTGACAAAGGCAAGAGTGTGCCTGCGGCCAACAGACTGAAAACAGTTCGGCGGTTTAAGGGCGGTGTAAGGCTCATATATCTGGTTTTTATCACTGTAATTGGGTCAATTTGACGAATGTCGACGAGTCGAGTTCCCAAAAACCTTTTTCGGCAAGGATTAAATGGGTGTTCATACGTGCCATGACGCGGTTTTTATTGGCCGACTCACTGTCACGTTTGCTTTCTGGATGCCAAAGATGAAAGACCTCGGTCGCCAGGAATCCATTTTTCCTTCGTATTCCGAGATGGCTGAGCCGCAGTACAAAATCAGCATCCTCATGGCCCCAGCCTTCGAACGATTCGTCGAATCCATTGACACCCAAGAAATCCCCGGTCCATACGCCAAGGTTGCAACCGCGGATGCCACGCCACTTGTAGTTCTTTTTTACCCGGAATAAATGCCTGGGCCAGCGCAGGAGATGCAACAGTTTGTTGCTATCTCCGCGCAGTCTTGCACGCAGCCAAAAATGCGCGGGCTGGCTGGGCAGGTCGAGCGCGTTATTGATCACGTCGGCTGTCAGGCGCTGGCTCAAAAGCACCCGGCTGCCGTTGACAAAATGACCGGCTTGCGCAAGGCGCTCGTGTTGTGCCGCAAAGGTAAGATTTGGAACGCAGTCGCCGTCAAGGAAAACCAGGTACTCACCTGTGGCATGACTTGCCGCCAGGTTGCGCGCGCGTGCAATGGTAAAACCGACATCAGGATGCCACACATGAAGAACCGGACACTGAAATGCGGGACAGTGGTCCAACAGCATCTGCACCTGTTCCTGTCGTGAACCATCGTCGGCAATGACAACCTGATGGTCTTGATTGCACTGCTGGGCCAGGGAGCGTAAAACAGCCAGCAATGCATCTGTTCGGTTGTAAGTCAAGACAATGAAGCTGATTTTCATGATGACGGAGGCGATGCCTTTTGATCAAGCAACAGCAGCCACAGCTTCAAATATCGGTAGTAAGTTCCTTCGGCATTGGAGATGGCCAGCGCAAGGCCCATCCATCCATCCAGAAAACCCCTTTGCAAAAAGTAGGTACGAATGAATGCCCACAAACCATGTCCCAGCGCCTTTGGAAACGACGACGACTTGCCTTTGCTCAGCAGGCGCTGGGCGCCTGCGCTGGAATAGCGATTAACCTTGTCCAGAACCGTTTCAAAATCTGGGAAGCTTTCATGCAGCAAGCGGTTACGCAACGTGCTGACCTGACCCTTGACGAGCAGTCTTTCATGAATGATGTCATCTGAAAACCGGGCAGCACCACGGCGAAAAAGACGTGTGACAGGGTCTGGGTACCAGCCAGAATGGCGGATGTACTGGCCGCAGTAACTCGACAGCCGCGGAAAACAATAGGCATCCGCGACGGGGTGTTCAAGAACCTGCTGGATTTCGGCTTGGAGTTCTTTGCTCAATCGCTCGTCGGCATCAATGGACAGCACCCAGTCCGAACTGGCAAGCGCCAGGGCACGGTTTTTTTGCATGCCAAATCCCTGCCAATCGGTGTTGATGCTGACCTCGGCACCGAGGTTTCGCGCAATATCAACTGTGTTATCCGTACTACCACAATCCATAACGATTACCCGATCCACAAAGGCTACTGAACGCAAGCATGCTTCAATGTTGAGCGCCTCGTTTTTAGTGATGATCAAAACAGACAATGTAGTCAACAAAAAACTTTCTAGTTGATATTTATAATAACTAAATAATCTAGGCGCATTAAAATTAAGATAATTGAAAAATGATTTAATAAAATTTATTACTTTGGGGCAATTAGCGCGAGAGAGTAACTGATTTTTATTTATTGGAAAAAATCTATCTCACAGGTTTTTTTTAATATTTAAATGCATACCTCCTGATCCATTGATTGAATCCATGCAATAAATAAACTCAAGGCAAACATCACGCCATAATAGTTGTGCCCAAAATTTACATTGGTCAAACCTGAAGTCAAATGCATCAAAAGCATTCCAATCAGACTCCATGATAGTATTGCATGGGTTCGCATTCCCTTTAATGCAATCCAGGCTAGTGAGATGCCAAAACTTAGATAACTAAATAGCCCAAGCATGCCATGATCAAACAGAGTCGTCAAAATATCGCTATGCAAATGATGAACACTTTTTATGGTGTCTGAACCATCAGTTATGCCCAGCTGATGAATCCAGGCAATTCGGGCCTTGCTTCCATGCCCTAATAACGGGGCATTAGCAATTTCTTTTAGTGCGGCACGCCACATATGAATGCGTGCACCGACAGAGGTATTTATTTCCTTACTAGAAAAAGAGGGTTGTGTACTCAAACCTCTGACTTCAAGTATTGCATCTTGCACACGAAGTAACGGCACTTCATAAATACGTGGGAAGCTTACAAGAATTAAAATCGCAAAAACAATTGTTGCAGCGGCACCACTCAAATAATAACCAAAATTCAACCACACGACATCAGAATTTTTTCGCTGCTTTATAAACTTTTTAATAACAACTACACTACTAAATAAAATTACCCAAAGCACAATGCCGTAGCTTCCACGTGATTGACTTAGTAATATAGCAACAACACCGGCTAATGAAGAAAAAAACCAGCCCGTTCTCTGCCAACGCTTAATATTTGACAGCATTGATAAAGGCAGGAGTATGCATACAAAAAAACTAACTCCCGCAGCCCAAGGTATAGCATTGCTCGGTGTCTCGCGGCCATATATACAACTCACTCCAAGAGCGACCCAACAGGCAAGCGCCAGTGAGTGAGTCAGCCAAATTTTCTGCTGAGAATAAAGACATAAACGGCGCAGCAACGCAAAAGTTGCTGCCGCGCAAAGCAGCAAACGAACTTCAACATGTCTGTCCCCCCAAGGGTCGGCCCAGTAATAGGTTGCAATAGCTTTGAGTATCAAGGCGAAGAGACATGTAGCAAACCATAGCAGACTCAAATGCACCAAAGGATGATTTATCGGAAGTGAAATAGGAATGCGAAGTGCAGCCCACAATCCGAACAAGACAATTAGGAACCAAGCTGCTCCGGCCACTTTGGTCGAAGCTGGAGCGGCTATCAACAGTCCACATATCGTTAACAAAACCCACTTAGGCCAGGCACTCCGCTCTACAAAAGCATCGAAATGAACTGGGGAAGGGAAGATAGATGCAAGGTTTTGAGTGGAGGGCGATGACATTTGCTTTCGATTCTAATGCTTGACTGGGGAGAACTATACTTGCGCACAACATATTGGCAACCATAAAATTCACCTGTTAATTGCAAGCAAACCACGTGATAAAGACCCATCAGGAAAGCGCTGCTGCTGTAGCAAAAAAAAAAACCATATTCAGTAGAATTTCTCGGGTGTGGCCATATTTCAGCGGCTCGCGGGCAGGATGGGCGCTGGCCATTGGCGCCACCATCGTCGCCTCGGCAACCGAGCCTTTTGTGCCCGCCTTGCTCAAGCCCTTGCTGGACCGCGGATTCCAGCAGGATGACCTGAACCTCTGGCTGGTACCCCTCACGCTGATGCTGCTGTTCATCATCCGCGGGCTTTCGGGATTTCTGGCGCAGTTCGCTTTGGCCAAGGTGACCAACGATGGCTTGCTGGAACTGCGCAAGGCCATGTTTGGCAAGTTGCTCAGCGCCCGGCTGAACCTGTTTTCAGACCAGAGCTCCAGCGCGATTGCCAACACGGTCGTGTATGAAGTGTTCAACGGCTCGTCAGCGCTGATCAATGCAGTCATGCGGCTGGCGCGGGACGTGCTGACCCTGCTGGCGCTCATCGGCTATCTGGTTTACCTGAACTGGAAACTCACGCTGATCGTCGGTTTTCTGTTTCCTGCGGTGGCCCTGGTCATTCAGGTCCTGTCCAAACGCCTGTACCGCTTGACCAAAGAGAGCCAGACAGCTACGGACAGTTTGGCCTATGTGGTGGAAGAAAATGTCATGGCGCACCGGGATATTCGCCTGCATGGCGCGCAGGCGTCCCAGGCCAAGCGTTTTGACAACCTGAGCCATTTGCTGCGCGGCTTGTCGATGAAATCAACGGTAGCCTATGCCGGCATGAGTGCCATCACCCAGGTGCTTGCCGCCATGGCGCTGTCGGCCGTGATTTCGATTGCGCTGATGCAAAGCGCGGAAAACACCACAACCGTCGGTGGTTTCGTGGCTTTTGTCACTGCCATGCTGCTGCTGATCGCGCCCATCAAAAGCCTGTCGGACGCCGCCACGCCCATCACCCGAGGGCTTGCGGCCGTGGAGCGCGGACTGGACCTCATGGAATTGACCCCTGACGAAACCAGCGGTCGTTTTGTCAAGGCAAGAGCTGTTGGCGACATTGAATTTTCGGGCGTAAGCGTTGCGTACAAGGCTGATGCGGTACCCGTCCTTCAGGGCTTCAACCTGTCAATTTCTGCCGGTGAAACGCTTGCCATCGTGGGGGCTTCGGGTTCCGGCAAGACCACCTTGGTGAACCTGCTGCCCCGTTTTGTCGAAATCACCGAGGGACTCATCACCCTCGACGGCGAGGAGATTCGCGGCTGGGACCTGGCATGCCTGCGTTCGCAGTTTGCGGTGGTCAGCCAGCATGTGGTGATGCTCAACAGCAGCATTGCCGACAACGTGGCCCTTGGGCAGCCAGCCGATGCGGCCCGGGTCAGGGACTGCCTCGAAGCCGCAAACCTTGCGTCCTTGCTGGCCGGACTTCCTGAAGGCCTGGAGACCGTGCTCGGCCACAATGCGATGCAGTTATCGGGTGGCCAGCGCCAGCGGCTGGCCATTGCACGCGCACTCTACAAGGACGCGCCGATCCTGATCCTGGATGAAGCCACCTCGGCGCTGGACACCGAATCGGAAATTGCCGTGCAGGAGGCCATCCTGCGGCTGACCGCAGGGCGTACCTCGCTGGTCATTGCGCACCGCCTGTCAACTATCCAGAATGCTGACCGCATCATCATGATGGATGCAGGGAGGATCATCGAGTCGGGCACGCACAAGGAATTGCTGGCCATGGATGGCGCTTTTGCCCATCTTTACCGCTTGGGTTTTCAATCTTCATAATTCCATTTCCAAATCTACCCGATATGTCGTTGCTTCGCCTTGGCGTGCTGTAGCCTGTTCTCCGGCTTCGTGTCTAATCTCAGATGGATCTGGAAACGAAATAAGTGGTTCAGGCGTGGCCCACGATGCCTTAAAGTCTGCAAACCCGAACCATCAGGAACGCAGTCCAGGCCAGTTTGGCCTGTTGCCTAAAGGCAGCCACGTTGGCATGAAAGTCGCTGTCCCCTCCACGGGTTGCCTGATGACCGACAGGCACGTCAGGCAGTTCGCCCAGAAACAATTTTCACGTAGCGTGCTGGCTGCGTGCACACTGAAGGAACTCGTCACGATGTAGGCACAATACCGCAATCGAGCAGCAGTGCCTTCTTCATCTCACGGCTGGCCTTGCTGCCTTCCTGTTTGCCAAAAACGTCTGCACAACACACGACCTTACCCTCCAAGGTGCAGATAGTGAAGGTCGCGTAAAGCCCATGGAACATTTCCAGCAATTGAGCGCTTTTAAGCGGACGGTCATCTCGGGTTGCAGAATTGCTTGCCGAATTGGGCGTTGGAATTTCTAGCATTTGGGTGAACAGAACTGATCCCGCTTGTTAGAACAACTTTCCCCGATTTATAAGTAGCCTCCGGGTAGGTTGCCAAAGGTGCAGAGTTGTACACGGCGGCGTACGTCTCTTGCGACGAACGCACAGCCGCGGCGGGCAACTCGGGGCACACCCAATATGTCATTTTATGCAGCCTCAGCCAGTTTGGGCAGCAAGTTCAGGTAAGCCTGCTTGGGCGTGACGGGATCCAGACACGAATGGGGCCTGCCGGTGTTGCAACGAGCCATGTATTCGGCAATATCGGCTCTGGCGGCACTCACGCTGTCATGGACCTTGAGGTACACCCGCTCGTATTGCACGCTGCGCCACACGCGCTCGACAAACACGTTACCTCGCCAGGAGCGCCACCGCTCGCGCTCGACCGTCAACACGACCTCATGCGCCATCCGGTTTCTGGTCTGCGACGTTCTGGGCCAGCCCGAGCGCCGCGTCAAGATCCCGCTGGGACGAATCCCGCAGCGCCTGCCCGAGTTGCTCTCGCGTGCCGAGGTGGTCGCCTTGCTGGGCGCGCCGATGCCGATCAAAGCGCGTACCTTTCTGATGACGGCCTATGCCAGCGGCCTGCGCCTCAATGAGCTGTGTCACCTACGCGGCTGCGACATCGATGGCAGTACCAACAATGCCGCGTTGGCACTGCTGGCGCAGCTGCCTTGCGCACCCCAGACAACCGTACCGCAGCCCAGTCACTGAGCTTGGCGCGCCATGATCGCCACCCTGGCCGATGCGCTGCGCCAGTTTGGGCCGGCGTATCTGGTCGATCACCCCCTGAGCACTGCGCAGGCCAAAGCCTGGCGGGCCATCGTGGCTTGCCGCACGCCAGCGCTGGGCGGCCAGCTGCTCGCCTGTAATACCTGCCCTCACCGCCACTGGCAATACCACTCGTGCCGTCACCGCTGCTGCCCGCAGTGCGGCGCGCGGGCCAAAGGCGCCTGGCTGCAGGGGCGTCTGGCCGAGGTGCTGCCGGTGCCGTACGCGCATCTGGTGTGCACCTTGCCGCACAGTCTGAACAGCTTGTATGGCGCCCATCCGCGCTGGGTCATCGATACCTTGTTTGCCAGCACAGCGCAAACACTGGCCGAGTTTGCTGCCAATCCCAAATGGATGAGTGTGGCCGCTGGCATGCCCGCCTTCAGCCTGGTGCTGCACACCTGGACGCAGGACCTGGCAACCCATCTTCACCTGCATGCGGTGATGGCCTGCGGGGTGCTGGCCCAAGACGGCCAGTGGTCAGCGCCCGCGCGCCAGAGCGGCTTCTTGTTTCCGGTGCATGCGCTGTCCAGGGTATTTCGGGGAAAGTTCATGGCCGCGCTTTCCAGCGCGCGCAAAGCCGGAAAGATTGGACGCGACCCGCAAGGACGGGCGGCCGACTGGCGCGAGCGGCACCGGCAGCTTTACCGTCATGACTGGGTGGTGTATGCCAAGACACCCCTGGGCGGGCCGGCGCAGGTGCTGGACTACCTGAGCCGCTACACACACCGCACGCCCATCAGCAATGAGCGCATCTCCTCGATCGGTCCAAACGAAGTCGCCTTCAAAGTCCGCGCCGATGCGCATGGAGGAAAACGCACCGTTCGGCTGCCCGGCGTGGAGTTCGTGCGCCGCGTCCTGCAGCATGTGCTGCCCAGCGGCCTCAAGCGCATTCGCCACTATGGGGTGCTCGCTTCGAGCTGCAAGGCAGTCAAGCTGGGTGCTGCACGCCTGGCACATCAGATGCCAGTTATCGACCCTCGGGTCGTCGAGCCGGTCAAAGCCTTCATGGCCAGGGTGGCCAGGCTCGATGTGGACCTGTGCCCGTGCTGCGGGACGGGACGCCTGCATGTCAGCCGGGCACTGCCAGGCGCCAAGCAGTTGCCAGCGCCCGGCACCACCACGGTATGGCCACAAGGTCGGGGGCCACCATGACGCACAGACTTCGTCTCTCTGCACAGACTCTTGCATGGCGCGACCTGTCGTTGCCGGCCGTGCTGCGCGCGGCATTGTCAAACCTCTGCGCCAATCGTCCAAAACGACCATGCCATCCCAGGGTCGAGGCCGCGTTGCGTGAGCGGCGTCCTTGCACCATGCCCGTTTGCAGCGCCAGCGCCCTCTTGAACTGATCCGGCTGGCACAGCGAAGCTTTCAATCCCCTCTTCTTGCCACCGTCCAGGGCGGCGGTTCAGTCCAACAGGTTTATCTGCCGCTGATCAGCCGCGGTGAGCTTGGCCTGCATCGTGGCAGCGGCCGATAAACGCTATTCGTTTCCAGGGGCAGCCTTCCTGGTGCCGGGTTGCGGCGCCAGAGCCTCGATGCCCATGCGCAGCATGGGCGTTCAGATGTGACGTCGCTCTACGTGAATGCCTTCACGACTGAGTTGGTAGCGCAGCATTCTGGTGCCCATGAAGGGATGCTCCAGATGCAGCCCAGCTGATCTGGCGCATGAGCGCCAGATCAGCTGGGCTTACAGGCTCGGGCAGGTAGTACACCGTGCCCCGGATGAGCTTGAGCAGCTTGGCCTGGCGCGTGATGGACTGGAGGCGACGGTCCATTCAATAGCTTTGCGCTCAGCAATCCCGCCTTGGTGAACGCGTATTCTAAAAAATCATTCTCTAGCGTGAGTTGGCCTATCTTGGCATGCAGTGGCACCAAACGGGTTTTTCCTGTCCAACTGTTCCACCAAAGACGTTGGCGGCATTTTCAAGCAGCTGCCGCTTTGAGTCGGTAATCTGGTTGGGGTGCAGTTCAAACTGGCTGCAAAGCTCAGCCATTGTCTTGTCCTCACGCAATGCTGCCAATGCTGCTTGCGCCTTGAACGCAGGCGTATGCGTACGCCGTGTACGACGCGCTGATTTCTTGACCATCGAAAAATTTTTCATGTCCAGACGTCTTCGGCCATGCCTTATGCCCGAAGTTTGCACCTATAGCGCTGTTCAGATTTGCGGGGCTACTTCTGGGTCAGCGGGTTGCCGTCTTTAAGACACATTTCATCGTCAATACTGGAACAAAAAACCATTTTTTATCATGAATGAGATGGAGGCGAACGGCAACCGGATTCAACGACTGGCATGGCGCCAGCACGCGTTAACATGTTCTGCAGCGTTTCAAGCACACATCCCGATTTTTTGCATTGCCTACTGTCTGGCCGCCTGCCTTTACTTTTACCCATTCAAATCAATCATGAACCTCCTGTACACAATTTCGGCTTTTCTCCACACCCTTTGCGTGGCATTTGGCAGACGCTTTCAGGTGCAATGCAGGAATAGCATGAACAAAGCTGCACCCATGCCTCGCGTTTGCTGAATGCTGGCCGGACCCACTATGGAGCAAGTTCTCTGGTTCGGCTGGTTTCGGGCCGACATCGTTTCCCAATATACCGGCCTGTTCTGGCGCGGTCTGCAAATGACCATAGCCGTCACGCTGATTTGCATCGTGCAGGGCACGGCGCTGGGCCTGGCCGTTGGGCTGGCGCGCGTGGCCGAAGCGCGCCATGCGCCGGCAAAGCAATTGTGCAAATACCTGCTGCAGTGGCCGGCAGCGGTGTATGTCAGCTTTTTTCGGGGCACGCCGCTGTTCGTGCAGATCTTGCTGATTCACTTTGCCTTGCTGCCGCTGTTCATCAATCCGACGGACGGCCTGCTGATTTCAGGGGAGACGGCACGCGACCTAAAGCAAAACTATGGCGCCTTCCTGTCTGGCGTGGTGGCCCTGACGCTCAATTCTGGCGCCTACATTTCAGAGATTTTCCGGGCCGGCATCCAGTCGATTGACCGCGGCCAGGTCGAGGCATCCCGCTCGCTGGGCATGTCGTTTCCCCGGACGATGTACCACATCGTCCTGCCGCAGGCTTTCCGCCGAATGCTGCCACCGCTGGGCAACAATGCGATTTCGCTACTCAAGGACTCTTCACTAATCTCGGCCATTGGACTGGCCGAACTCGCCTATGCGGCGCGTACCGTGGCTGGCGCCTATTCTCGCTACTGGGAACCGTATCTCACGATTTCGCTGATGTATTGGATACTAACGCTGGGCCTGGCTTATGGCGTGAAACGACTGGAGGCACGCTATGGACGAGGTGATTCGCGTTAAGGGGCTGACCAAACTGTTTGGCAAGCTGGCGGTATTGCGAGGCATTGACTGCGCCATCAAGGCGACCGAGGTGGTGTGCGTCATCGGTCCGTCAGGCTCTGGCAAGAGCACGTTTCTACGCTGCCTCAATGGTTTGGAGGATGCCTCGGGCGGCGAGGTGCTCGTGCACGGCGTGTCGGTGCACGAACCAAAAACAGATGTCGATGGGCTGCGTTCCGAAATTGGCATGGTGTTTCAGCGATTCAACCTCTTTCCTCACAAGACTGTGCTGGAGAACATCACCCTGGCGCCATCCAAGGTGCGCGGTCTCACGCAAGCGCAGGCGCGGGTTCGCGCCTGCGCGTTACTGGAAAAAGTCGGGCTGATCGATAAGATCAACGCCTATCCCAGCCAGTTGTCCGGCGGGCAGCAGCAGCGGGTGGCGATTGCCCGGGCGCTGGCGATGCAACCGCGCATCATGCTGTTTGACGAACCCACGTCCGCGTTGGACCCCGAAATGGTTGGCGAAGTACTGGCGGTAATGCAGGCCCTGGCCGAGGAAGGCATGACCATGGTGGTGGTGACCCACGAGATGGGCTTTGCACGCCAAGTGGCCGACCGGGTGATTTTCATCGATGAAGGCGTGATCGTTGAAGAGGGAACGCCTGCTGAGATTTTTGACAATCCCCTTCAAGACCGCACGCGCCGCTTCCTGAGCAAGGTGCTTTGAACCCGCTAACATACCAAAATCATAGGCGTGATGACCGTTAAGCTTGGCGCTTTGAATAAGCCTCATCACTGGAGCTGCGCGGCGGCCCGTGTGCAAGGAGCCTGCAAACATCTACTTGTTTCGCTTAATAGCAATCACAGGGTCATTCTGCTCATATCGGGCAGGAGGTTGAAGTTTTTTACCACTGGCAAGCGCTTTGTGGTCGCCGGCTCCGCCGGCGACACAGTGTGCAGATGTCGGCCGATGAAGCGGCCCATGTCGAGGTCAGTCCTGGTGCAGTCAATGTCGTGGCTGCATGCTTGACGCTGCTGCCCGTACCGGCATGGAACTGGGCGCTCCGCGCGCATCGGTTCGCGCGCTTGCCCAATTGCATCAATTGTGGTGGTCAAGTTATTTCGGACAGCTCGAAAAGTTTGAAGGATGCTGATTGATGCTCGAAAGCAATGGGTGAAAAGTTGCCCAGATTTGGGTTGAATGCAGACGCACAGCGTTATGAAATTTAACGATGTAGTCTGCAATGTCGGTAATGGCTTCTGCGCGATTGGCATCGTCTTTCTGCCAAACGCGCTCCATCTTTAAATTCAGGAATAAACGCTACAACACCGTATTGTCAGCATCGCTCACCGGACGCGGCGCGTAGCACGCCGAGCTTCAAGCGATTTTCACGGTCCGGGCTTGCCGCTTCACCGCAAGGTCATGATTGATCATCGCTTTGCGCTCAGCAAGCCGATCTTGGTGAGCGCGCCTTCCAAAAAATCATTCTCCATACGTCAGCTGATCGATCCGGGCGTGCAACGCCTCCAGATCGATCACAGGCTCGGCGCTGCGATGATCGCCCCCAAACCGGTCGGCTGCCCCCTTGAGAAACTGATTCTTCAAGTCGCTGATCTGGTGGGGGTGAACGTCAAATTGCTGCGCCAACTCGGCCAGCATTTTGTCGCCCTTCAAAGCGGCCATGGCCACCTTGGCCTTAAATACGGCTGAGTGCGTGCGGCAGATTATCTTGGACATTTTTGCTCCTGTTTTCACAGGCGATAGACTCGCCTTCAAGGAGCAGTTTCCACACTTATCGCGCTGTCTGAATATCCGGAGCCACCTCTCTTTCAGAACCTGTCACAACCTGTTTGCATGCAGCGCAATTAAGCTTCCGGGCATTTCATCGTACACAATCACTTGATGAAACCACAAACGCAAGCGATCGCCCGTGACATTATTTTGGTAGGCGGTGGTCATAGCCACGTGGGCGTGCTCAAGCGCTTTGCCATGCAGCCGGAACCCGGCTTGCGTTTGACCCTGATCTGTACCGACGTGCATACCCCTTATTCGGGCATGCTGCCAGGCTATGTCGCCGGGCACTACGACTATGACGCAGTCCACATAGACCTGAGCCGATTGGCGGTGTTTGCCGGTGCCCGGCTGTACCGCGATGAGGTTATGGGGCTCGATCGTGCTGGAAGACAAGTACTGTGCCGCAACCGCCCGCCAGTGCCCTATGACCGACTATCCATTAATATTGGCTCGACACCGCAGCTTGCAGGAGTGCCTGGCGCGCAGCAGCATGTTGTGCCCGTCAAACCCATACATCAGTTCAACCAGCGCTGGCTGGCCTTACTTGGCAGGGTGCAGCAACACTCTCAGGGTGTTTTGCGTGTGGCCGTGGTGGGCGCAGGTGCTGGCGGCGTGGAGCTGCTGCTGGCCATGCAATACCGCCTGCTGCGCGAATTCAAAGCCTTGGGTCGGGATGCTGACCTGCTTCAATTTCATCTGCTGGGCGCAGAACCGACCATCTTGCCCACCCACAACCCAAGGGTGCGACAGCACTTCATGCGTGTGCTGGCCGAGCGCGGCGTAATGGTGCACCTGGGCAGCGAAGTCATTCAGGTTGAGGCAAACCGGCTGGTGTGCGCCAACGGCCAGGTCGTGCAGGCCGACGAGATCATGTGGGTCACCCAAGCCGGCGGTGCGCCTTGGCTGCAAGATACCGGGCTGGCGCTCGATGTCAATGGCTTCCTGGTCGTTAACGACTGCCTGCAAAGTATCAGCGACCCCCTTGTCTTCGCGGCTGGTGACATTGCCACCATGGAAAATTATCCGCTGCCCAAGGCGGGCGTGTTTGCAGTGCGCCAAGGGCGACCGCTGGCCGACAATTTGCGCCTGAGCGTGGCGGGCAAAAAACTTAAACCCTACCACCCTCAAAGCAGCTGGCTGGCGCTGATAAGCACCGGCGACCGTTATGCCGTGGCTTCGCGTGGCACGTTGGGCTTTGCAGGGCAGTGGGTCTGGCTTTGGAAAGACTGGATTGACCGGCGCTTCATGCGCAAGTTTTCCGATTTTGAATCGATGAGCTCGCACGCAGTACCCGCCATTGGCGCTGCTGGCTCGGGGCTGGCGCTAAACCAAGAAGAGTCCATGCAGGCAATTTCCGCAATTGCCATGCGCTGCGGTGGCTGTGGTGCCAAGGTGGGGGCCAGCGTGCTCACACGCGCACTAGGCAACCTGCACATTGTCGAGCGCGATGACGTGCTGGTAGGCCTGCACTCACCCGACGATGCCGCCGTGGTGCGGGTGCCACCGGGTAAAGCCATGATGCACTCGGTGGACTTCTTCCGATCCTTTGTGGACGACCCCTACATCTTTGGAAAAATCGCCGCCAACCATGCACTGGGCGACATCTTTGCCATGGGCGGCGAGGCACAGTCTGCCACCGCCATTGCCACCGTGCCGCCAGGTCTAGAAGCCAAGGTGGAAGATGTGCTGTTTCAGATGATGACCGGCGCGGTGGAAGTGCTCAACGAAGCCGGCTGTGCCCTGGTGGGCGGCCACACTGGCGAGGGACACGAACTGGCGCTGGGCTTTGCCATCAACGGGCTGATTGACGACAACCTGGCCCACTTGACGCGCAAGGGCGGCATGCAAAGCGGCGACGTACTGATCCTGACCAAGCCCATAGGCACCGGCACGCTGTTTGCGGCCCACGCCCGCTTGCAAGCGCGCGGCCGCTGGATTGACGCTGCCCTGCAGTCCATGATGCAGTCCAACCGGCTCGGTGCGCAATGTCTGCGGGCGCACCGCGCCACTGCCTGTACCGACCTAACCGGTTTTGGCCTGCTGGGGCATCTGGTGGAAATGACTAAATCGTCCGGGGTGGACGCTGAGATCAGCTTGTCGGCCCTCCCGATGCTCGACGGGGCACTTGACACGGTGGCGGCGGGCATCGTCAGCTCGCTGCAGCCGGCCAACGTGCGCCTGCGCCGTGCCCTGCGCGACCAGCCCGCCTGGATCAATCATCCGCGCTACCCTCTGATCTTTGATCCGCAAACTGCCGGCGGCCTGCTGGCCAGCGTGCCAGCAGATCGTGCTGAATCATGCGTGGCTGCCCTGCGAGAGTTGGGCTACGAAAACGCTGGCATCATCGGCCGTGTTCTTCCCCAAGGTGATGTGCTGGAGCCGATCGTGCTGGTGAATTGATTTTGATCAATTTATTCCATTTTTAATTCATAAATGAATTAAAAAGCGAGGCAACAATCCACGTCTACGAGACGATGGAGCCGACTCTGCCGGGGAGGTCAAGCTCCAGTGTGCCGAGCGCCAGCTCCAGCTGGTCTTCCAACGATTTCAGACTGTGAAAAGTGCGTTTATGAAAGAACTTCTCACGCAACTCATTCCAGACATGCTCATCCGGGTTGAGCTCGGGTGCATACCGAGATCGCCAGCCTTGCCATCAGCATTCAGGCGTTCTGTGCAGGTGTCCAGAGTGCATTAGCGAGCGACGGCTTCGCGCCAAAGTGCCAATTGATCGAACTTCTGGTTGACCGGGTCATCGTGAAAGACAGCGTGGTCCAGATTTGCTATCCCATCGCCACCAGCCCGGGCAGTGAACACTGTTCGTTTTTTCGTTGGCGTGCAGACTGTTTCATTTCCAATACATCACCATCGTAACAGCCGGGGCCCAAAGGCCGCCCCCACCGCCCCGGTGAGCACTACCCCCAGCGAGTACCAAGCGGCGATAAAAGCCGGGGAAGCTTCAGGGCACGACAGGGAATAGCCAAACGCGCCCAGCGCACCGGCCAGCAGTCCGGAAGCGAAGCCGGCCAGGCACGGTCGGGTTGGGGCGAGGCCGCGCATTGCCCACAAGATCAGCGCCAATGCCGGCAATGACAGCACCAGCACATTCCACGGGCATTGCCTCCAGGTCTGACCCATCAACGACTCCATACGCTGGCCAGGAACGATGCCGAAGAACATCACTGCTCCGCCCACAAATAACATGGCCAGTACGACAATTCCCACCGCCCGCCATGGTCCAGTCATGCGGACCACCGGCAAAGCTGCGCGGGCAGCAAGCCACAAGGCCGCTGCCACCAGCAATCCCGAGTACACCAACTTGATCCATGGGGCCGAGGTAGCAAACATCCACGAAGGCAATGGCCCGTATATACCCACTGCAAGCAGGGAGCTTGCCATAAGCCCGGCTACCGCAGCAGGTGCCAGCCGCCGCAGCGCCACGGCACGGGGCGCCGCACCAGCGCCACGCGCGAGCATGTCGATCAATGCATCGGTCTTCATCGTCTGTCTTTCCTCACCAGTTGGGTCAGCCGCTTCAGTCCGCGGTGCACCTGCACTTTGATAGCCGATTCCGAGGCGCCTGTAAGCTGGGCAGCCTCGGCAACCGAAAGCCCCTCAACTTTGACCAGTATGATGGCCTGCCGTTGTGCTCGCGGCAACGCTTCAAGCAGCTTATTCAAATCCCGCTGCGCTTCACCGTCATATGGTTGGGCCACCAAGCCCGACTCGTCCACCTCATCCAGCGCGTCGTGTAACTTGTCACGGCGCCCTCGCCGGCGCCACAAGTCCACCAGCTTATGTTGCGCAATCGCCAGCACCCACGCGCTGACCACCACCGTTTCTTCATACGTGCCCCGTTGCACATGCAGCGCCAGCAGGGTTTCCTGCACCAAGTCCTCCACTTCATCCGGCAAATCCTGCAGACGGCGGCGCAGATACGCACGCAGCCGGCCCGCGATGCGTTGCAGCGATTCACGATAGGCGGCCTCGTCGCCATGCTGGGCGAGGATCCAAAGCGGTTTCAGGTCGCGTTCGAAGTTGTCATGGGGGGTCTCGTCAACCGACATGTCGTTGGAAATCGTACTTTGGTTACAGCAGCCGTGCAAAAGGCGCCATTCTGCACTGCTGTAACCAAACCCTCTCCGCCAACGACATGAAAGCTACACATCATGAAGTTCATAAACTCACACTCATCCATTACAGCGCTGCTGGTTTTGATGGCCGCGACGCCGCTTTCCAGTAATGCCTTTGCAAGCCCCGGCGAAGGCCCGATCTGGGTCGGCCGCTTCGACCGCGGCCTGGCGCCCTGGCAAGAGGTTCGTCTGAGCACCAAACTTCAGCCCAACACGTTTACCGTGCGAGAGTGGGACGGCGTGGCCGCGCTGGAGGTGCAGTCATCCGCAAGCATGTCGCTGCTGGCCCGGCCGGTGATGGTGGACCTGGCACGCACGCCGGTGTTGTGCTGGCGCTGGCGGGTCGACGCGCCGCTGAAGTCGGCCGACCTGACGCAGCGCAGTGGTGATGACTATGCGGCCCGGCTCTATGTCAGCCTGGCCCTGCCCGACGCCGAAAAAAGCCTGGGCCTGCGCACGCAGCTGCGCATTGCCCGCTCGATCTGGGGGGCTTCGGTGCCGGATGCGGCAATCAACTATGTCTGGGATAACCGCCAGCCCGTGGGCACTGAGCGGCCCAATGCCTATACCGACCGCACCACCATGGTCGTGCTGCGCAGCGGTGCAGCCGATGCGGGCGGCTGGGTGCAGGAGCGGCGCGACGTCGGGCGCGACATTGTCCGGCTTTACGGCGCATCGGCCACGCCGGTCCAGCTGGCTATCACCGCCGACACCGACAACACCGGCGAGACGGCGCGCGCCGGATTTGCCGACTTGCACTGGGTAACCGAACAGGCCGCCTGCGAGAAGCGGTGAAGCGCCGCTTCAACACCAGCCAATGAACCACTCTTAAAAATAACACCACACCATGCACGCCACCCTCCCCCTGCTCGCTGCCACCGACTTCCCGCCGATCCGCCGACGCTTGCTTGACACCCTGCAGGTCAACCTGGGCTACAAATGCAACCAGAGCTGCCTGCACTGCCACGTGGCCGCCAGTCCGCAGCGCACCGAGATGATGGACGCCGGGCACGCGGGCCTGGTGCTGGAGGTACTGCGTGCGCGCGGCATCTCCACACTGGACCTGACCGGCGGTGCGCCAGAGTTGAGCCCGCACTTCCGCGAACTGGTGTGCGGCGCCCGCGCCCTGGGTGTGCGCGTGATTGACCGCTGCAACCTTACCATCCTCTCGGAACCGGGGCAGGACGACCTCGCAGCCTTTCTCGCGGCGCAGGGCGTGGAGGTGACGGCCTCCCTGCCATGCTACTCGCCGGCCCACGTTGACCGCCAGCGCGGCGACGGCGTGTTCGACCGCAGCATCGCCGGCTTGCGCCAGCTCAATGCACTGGGTTACGGCCAGGACGGCAGCAGCCTGGTACTGAACCTTGTCTACAACCCGCAAGGTGCGTCGCTGCCGCCGCCGCAGGGCGAGCTGCACGCCGACTACAAGCGCGAGCTGCTTCAGCACTTCAGCATCCGCTTTAACCACCTGTTTGCGCTGACCAACATGCCGGTGCAGCGCTTCGGCAGCACGCTGGTGAGCAAGGGCACCTTCGCCAGCTACATGCAGCTGCTGCGCGGCGCTTATGAGGCCGAGAACCTGGACACGGTGATGTGCCGCAGCATGGTCAGCGTGGACTGGCAGGGCGACCTGTACGACTGCGACTTCAACCAAATGCTGGGCCTGCACGCCCGACTTGGGGACATCGAGCGCCCGCACTTGCGCGACCTGCTCACGCACGACCCCGATGACGAAGACATCCGCATCGCAGACCACTGCTACGGCTGCACCGCCGGCCAGGGCAGCAGCTGCAGTGGCGCGTTGGAGCCGTCCGAGCCGCAGGAGTCGGTGCTGAAGTTCGCACCCACGCGCATACGCTGATGCGTCCGATCGTCAAACCGGGACGTGGATGGGTGCCGGCCTCGCCGCAGTCGCTGCAGTGCTGGTCTATCGTCACTTCGGCATCGGGGATGCTGCTCACGCTGGACAGCCGGCACCAGGCCCAGCCGCTGTCCACGGCGGTGGGCTTCTTCGCCATCTATGGGGCGGCGGCCGCTCTGTCGATCCCCGGTGCGATGATCCTGACCTTGGCTGCGGGCGCGATCTTCGGCCTGGGCCTGGCGCCGGAAAGACCAGATTGACCGGTGTTTTATTGCGCGCTTTGCCATGCCTCCAATTTCTTCTTAAACTGCCTTAGAAAGCGACACGCCATGAACCACTCACGCCGCAACCTCCTGACCGGCCTCGCCGGCACGGCCGCCGCCCTCACCCTGCCCGCGCTGGTCCGGGCACAGGGTACACCGCTGAAGTTTGGCGTGGGCATGTTTCAGCCGGACCGCGAGAAGAACGACGCCACCTACCGCCCGTTGGCGCAGCATCTGTCGCAACGCCTGGGCCGCCCGGTTGAACTGCGCACGGTGGACAGCTGGGAGGGTCTGGCCAAGAGCCTGGCCAATGGCGAGACCGACATCGCCCTGATGGGCCCCTGGGGCTACGTGCTGGCCAACCACTTTGCCAACGCGCAAGTGGTATCCACCATCCTGTACCAGGGCAAGCCGGAATACTTCGCGATGATCGTCACGCACCCGGACTCAGGATTGAATAGCATCCACGATCTGCTCGGCCCCAAAGGCAAGGGCCGCAGCTTCGCGTTCGGCGACAAGGGCTCCACTTCGGGCTACCTGATTCCCCGGCACTTCTTCATGCAGCAGGGGATCGATCCCGAAAAGCACTTCGGCCGCGTGGTCTACACCAAGCATCAGGCGATCCAGACCCAGGTAACGGCCGGGCAGATCGACGCCGGTGCCGACTACAACCGCAACCGCACCGCGATGATCGACCAAGGATTGATTCGCCCCGACCGCAGCAAGATCATCTGGGAGTCGGCGCCGCTGCCCAACGACGCCGTGGCGGTCAGCGCGGCGCTGTTCCAGGACAAGGTTTTCGTGCGCCGGCTGCAAGCCGCGTTGGTTGAAGTGGGGCCGTTGCTCACGGCACAAGCCACGCTGCTGCCGGCCAACTACACCGGCTTCGTCAACACCGACAACGCCTTTTACAAGCCGATCCGGGACGCCGGCCTGGCCACCGGCACGCTGAGCGCCAAGTGAGCAGGCGATGCGTGCGGTGATCGTCTCGGCAAGCGCCTCGGAGGCGCGTGGCCGCCTTGGCTTCCTGGCGCTGGCTGCGGTATATGCCGCCCTGGTGCTGGGTTGCCTGTGGACGCTGGCGGCGGCCGGGGATCTCTCGCTGGGCCGCAACCCCTGGGACAACCTCCTGAAGTCCCTGGGTGACTTTTCACGACCGAGCTTTCTGGATGTGTGGTTTGGCCCCGAGCGCCTGGAGTACCGCAGCGATGACGGCACGGTGCTGCGCGTGGAAAACCGCCGCGAGGTGGAGGCGAGCTTTCTCGCCGGCCTCGGGCGCGCTGCCTGGACCACCTTCCAGATCGCGACCTTGGGCTCCTTACTGGCGGCGGCGCTGGCCCTGCCGCTGTCGATGGCGGCAGCGCGCAACCTGCGCGCTCCCCGCGCTGTGGCGTGGGCGGCCAAGGGCGTGCTCGACGTGGCGCGTTCCATCCACACCCTGGTGTTCGGGCTGGTGCTGGTGGGCATCGTCGGGCTCGGTCCAACCGCCGGCATTCTGGCCATTGCGTTGCACTCGATGGGCACTTACGGCAAGCTGTTCGCCGAAAGCATCGAAGCGCTCGACATGGGGTCGATCGATGCGGTTCGGGCGACGGGGGCTTCTGCCGCGCAGGTTTTCTTCCACGGTGTGTGGCCATCGGTGCTGCCGCAGTTTGTCAGCCACCACCTGTACGTGTGGGAATTCAACATCCGCGACTCGACCATTTTGGGTCTGATTGGTGCCGGCGGCCTCGGGCTGCTGATCAGCGAGGCGGTGAGCCTGTTCCAGTGGAGCCGGCTGGCGACCATCCTGCTGGTGGTGGTGGCGCTGGTCATGGCGTTCGACACCCTGTCGCGACGCATCCGGGAGGCGTTGCAGTGAACATTACGAACCCGCTGCCGCATGACGACGGCCCCTTCGCGGTCCTGCTCGAACACGTGCGGGTGCAGGCCGCCGGCCGTACCTTGCTGAGCGTGCCACGGCTGGAGGTGCGCCACGGCGAGCGCGTGGCCATCGTCGGTCCGAACGGTGCGGGCAAGAGCACGCTGCTGCGCCTGCTGGCCGGCCTGATCGATGCCATGGCCGGCGAGGTCCGGGTGCTGGGGCGTCCGGCGCATGACCTGGCGCGGCAGGAAATCGGTTTACTGATGCAGGGCCTGCACCTGGTGCCACGGCTTAGCGCCCGCGAAAACGTCATCATCGGCGCACTGGCCCGGCTGCACGGCATCGACGCCTGGCGTAGCTGGCTGCGTCTGTACCCCCCGGCGCTGGCGCGCGAGGCGGACCTGGCGCTGTCGGCGCTGGCGCTGGGCGAGCGGGCGGGCACGCGGGCTGATCGCCTGTCCGGCGGCGAGCGGCAGAAGGTCGCGCTGGCGCGCCTGCAGCTGCAGCAGCCGCGGCTGGTTCTCGCCGACGAGCCGACCTCGGCGCTGGACCCGAGCGCCACGCGCCAGGTCTGCGACGCGCTGCTGGCGCTGACGGAGCCAGCGGGACGTACCCTCGTCAGCGTAGTCCACGACCCCGAACTGCTGCCTGTGCTGGCCTCGCGCGTGATCGGGATCGCCGATGGCGAGCTACAGTGGGATGTCGCCCTCAGCGCCTTGACGCCTGGCCACTTGCAGGAACTGTATCGGCCTCGCTCCGGCGGAGTTGCCACCGGCCTACACGCCAGCGGCGTACAGCAAGCCAGCATTCAACCTATGCACTTGGTTTCATCACCCCACTTCAGGAGATCCACATGACCCCCACCCGCATGAGCTCGTTACTCGCCACACTGGTTTTGCTGGCCGGCTGTGGCGCCCTGGGTCAGAGCTACCCCGGAACGCAGGGTGCGTACGGCCCGCACGGCATGGTGAGCGTGAAGAGTTCGCACAGCCAGGCTGAGACGGTGAGCCGCCTCGAAACCCAGGTGCGCCAGCGCAACCTCAACGTTACCGCGCGCATTGACCACGCGGCCGCGGCCCAGCGCATCGGTCAGACACTGCGTCCGAACGAGGTGGTTATCTTCGGCAATCCACAGGCCGGCACGCCGCTGATGCAGTGCGCGCCAACCGTCGGCATCGACCTGCCGATGAAGGCCCTGATCTGGACCGACGCCGACGGGCAGGTCTGGCTCGGCTACAACGATCCGGCCTGGCTGATTCACCGGCATGGCGCCCCCGAGTGCCCCGCCGCAGACAACGTGCGCAAAGTACTCGCCGCGATTGTCGAGGCGACGGTGGCGCGATGAACGCCAGGCTCGATCGATCGGCCGCAACGACACAGGACGACGCACCCGGCTGCAGCTGCCCGCTGCACTAGCGATAGGCACCCGAGCCGTTCGCGCGGGCGCAACTGGCCGGTCAGTGGGTCCGTGGCTGCCTTCAGCGCTTGCGCAGCGGATCCAGCAGTGACGAGAGTCCGTTGTGGTCGATTTCCTGCATCAACGCCAGCAGGCGGCCAGTTTCCCCTTTGGGGAAGCCTTCGCGGGCAAACCAGTTCAGGTAGTTGCCCGGAAGGTCGGCAATCGGCGTTCCCTTGTATTTTCCGAAGGGCATGACACGCGTCAACAGCAGCGGGAGGTCATCGGGACTCATCTTCAGCCGCCTGCCCTTTTGGCGGTAAAGCCCTGTTTGGACAGTGCCTGCATCACCTGTTCGCAGTGGTCGCCCTGCACTTCGATCACCCCGTCCTTGACCGTTCCGCCCGAGCCACAAGCGGCCTTGAGCTGCTTGCCAAGTTGCACCAGCGCCGGCTCGCCGAGCGCCAGGCCCTTCACCAGCGTGACGGTCTTTCCACCGCGGCCCTTGGTGCTTCTGGAAACGCGCGCCACGCCGTCCGACCTGGGCAGCGCTTTTGCAAGACCGCATACGCAGGCCGATGCCGGCTGGCGGCAGTCGGGACACATTCGTCCGGCGTCGGTCGAATAGACGAGGCCGGTGGCTGATAAGGCTTTTTTCATGGTCGGAGGGTTGCTGGATGCACGTTGCCTGTCTTCAGCCCTCCGCTGGCCAAAGAAAGGACCTGTTCCAGGCATTTCAGTTGTTGATGATGTTCGAGGTACGGCAGGCGGCCCGGATGATTCGCTGGTGGGGGTTGGGCTCGACATCGCGAAACAGCATCATGCGCGGTTCCATCTGCGAGTACACCCGCCTCAGGTAGGGCTCGCCCTTCCAGGCCGGCAGGCGGTAATAGTCTATCGACAGGTAGCGGGCCGAACTGCGGGGACAATCAAAGAGAACGTCCGCGACAAGTGAGCGGTAGGGAACGCCGTCCCAGTTGACGCGGTCTTGCGAACGGCTTACCCGCACCCGCATGATCCGTGTCTCGGCCGTGATGGAAACCGGGGTCGGGTCAACCTCGATGGTGTTGACGCTTTCGTCGGCCGCGTCGCCCACGACGTTGAACCACTCGGTCCCGGCCTGTGCCAACGTGCAGCACCACAAGCAGCACACGATTGTTAATATTTTCATTTTTCAAATCACCCGTATTTCCAGGTGTTTCAGGTTAGAGCAGGGCCTGATGAACTGTGCAAAGAGGCAGGAAGCGGACGGGCTTCAAACTGCTTGAAAAGCAGCGATTATGAATCCGCAGTGCACCAGCTCATCCGCAATAGGGTAACCAGCAGGCCGATTTCAGATGTATCAACTGATTGCGCACTGAATGCAACCAAGGGAAGGGCGAAACCATCCGGCTGTTTCTCCGCAATACCAAAGTTGCACGACCGTTTCGTGCTACTGTATTTATAGCTACTGGCGCACACCATGTCTGCGCCTGAGGCCTATTTGATTCAAAAATTATGTTGATTGGCCAAAACCAATGCACGCCAAGCCCCGGATGTCATGGCTGCCCACCGTTCAGCGCTGGACAGGCTGGGCACCGTAGGGAAAGGCCGGGTAATCAGGGTCTCCTTGAACGGTTTGCGGCGCAAGCTCCTCAGGGCGCGGCCGGCGTCTCTCGGGCGGCAACAATTCATACGCCCTGGGCATGGCCTGCCCTTCCAGCGGAAGTCTCTGGCGGTCTTGCGCGGGGGGCGGAACCGTGAGGTAGCGAGTCATGGGCGGGGGCGGCAGGTTTTCAGGCGTTATCGCGCCGGACTCGTCCCGATAAAGCCTGTAGGGCCGGTCGTCCCTGTAAACAGGGTCTGACTGCACGGCACCTTGAGACGACAGGTCACCGTTTTGCATGCCGCTTTCCTCTGCCGGCAGGGTCTCGGCTTCTTCTGATCCGTCCAGAGTGTTCCACCGCCTGGCAGAACCGCCGAATTTTGGCGCGTCAAACAGCAGCGCCGGGTCCAGCACCTTGGCCCGCAGGGCCTGCTGGAAGAATTCCCCCACCATCGGCAGCGCACTCCGGGCGCCTGGCCCCCAGGCATTGCCCATGGTGATGCGGTTGTCGTTGAAGCCGACCCAGGCGCCTGCCACCAGTTGCGGATGCATCAGGATGAACCAGCCGTCGGTATTGTCCTGCGTCGTGCCGGTCTTTCCCGCCACATCGGCCTGAATGCCGAACTGGCTGCGGATGCCGGTGCCTGTTCCCTGGTCAATCACGCCTCGCAGGGTATCAAGCAGGGTTTGCGCCACTTCGGCGGGCAGGGCCATCTCGGGCGTCTTTGGCGCAAATGCCTCCAGCACTTTGCCGTGGCGGTCTTCAATTTGCGTGACCAGCACCGGCTCGATGAAGTTGCCGTTGTTGGCAATCGTGCCGTAGGCCGTCACCATTTCCTTCAACGTCACGGGGCTGGTTCCCAGCGCCAGCGATGGCACTTCTTCCAGCCGGCTGTCACGCACCCCCATGGAGCGGGCCAATGCAGCGACATGGGTAGGCCCGACCTGCTGCATGACCTGGGCGGTGATGGTGTTCTTGGAATACATCAGTCCCTGGCGCAGGCTCATGGCGGAGCCGCTCGGGCCGCCACCATCGCTGGGCCGCCAGAAAGCGCCATTGCCCAGCGAAATTGACACGACCTGATCGACCAAGGAATCGCTCGGCTTGGCGCCATCCTCGAACGCCGCGCCATAGACAAAAGGCTTGAAGGTCGAACCGGGCTGGCGCCGCGCCTGTTGCACATGGTCGAACTGGTCCTGCGCAAAATCCCGGCTGCCGACCCAGGCCCGCACCTGCCCATTGCGCGGGTCCAGTGCCATGAAGCCGGCCTGCAGGCGCGTCTTGTTGTCATGCAGCTTGTGCATGAAACCCGCGTCAGCCAGCAGTTGCTGCAGCGCCAGTGCCGGCGTCTGGCCCGAATCCAGCGCGGCCTTGTAGTCGGGCGTGGCGCGCACGAAAGACTGCACCAGGTTTTGTCTCGCCTTCCAGCCGGTGTTCAAGCTCCACGCCGCGCTGGCTTGCCGTTGCAGCCTGTCAGCCTGGCGTGTCACGGCCTTGTTGGCCATATCCTGCAGGCGCGAATCGACCGTGGTGCGCACCACCAGTCCATCGGCATACATGTTGTAGCTGTTGCGGTCGGCCCATTCAATCAGCCAGCGCTTGAGCTGCTGGGCCAGGTGGGGCGCTGCACCCAGCGTCTCGGTCTGCCGCTCGAAATCAATCTTGAGCGGCTTTTTCTGCAGGGCAGCCAGACTGGCTTCTGGCAGCGTGCCAGTCTTCACCATCTGCGCAAGCACGGTGTTTCGGCGCTGCGCCGACCGCTCGGGATTTTGTACCGGGTTGTAATAGCTGGTGCCCTTGAGCATGCCCACCAGCGTGGCGCTTTCCAGCACATCGAGCTGGCCGGCCGACTTGTCGAAATAGGTGCGCGCCGCCATCTCGATGCCGTGCGCGTTGTAGAGAAAAGGAACCGTGTTGAGATAGGTTTCCAGTATCTCGTCCTTGGAATAGACCGACTCGATCTTCAGGGCGGTGATGGCTTCGCGGATTTTGCGCGTCAGGCTGGCCGCACGGCCGATTTCATCGGGGAACAGGTTGCGCGCCAGCTGCTGCGTGATGGTCGAGCCGCCTTGCAAATCGCCCCTGACGGTCTGAAACAGCGCCGAAGCCGTCCGCTTCAGGTCCATGCCATGGTGCTGGTAAAACCGCCGGTCCTCGGTGGCAATGAGCGCGTCGATGACCTTGGGCGAAATCCCGGCCAAACTGACCCATTCACGATTCGCGTGCCTGAACACAGCCAGTTCCTGGCCGTCGGAGGTCATCAACACCGACGCCTTTTCGGACTTGGCCTTGCGCAGGTCGGAAATGCTGGGCGTGAACGGAAGCTGGACCAGTGCGTAAAGCATCAGCAGGACAGGCAAGGCCAGCACACCCCAGACCCAGTCCCGCCGGGTCAGGCGGGACATCCGCCCGGCAAGGGAGGCGGCGTAGTGCTCGAAGCGGGGCAGAGGCGTTTTCATGGCCGCGATTCTAGGGCGGCGCGGGTCGGCACGCTTTTGCACTTCGCCCCGTGAATCGACAGCGTCAGCGGCGCTGCGCAGCGTTCATGAGTTGCTCCAGCATCGACGTTCCACGGTTGAGCACTTCGTCGCCGTCATCCGGCACGCCGCCTTGTGGTGTCAGCTGGTTCATCATTTCAGGCAGGATTTGCGCCATGCCCGAGGAGACTTCTTCCTGGCTGACACCCAGCTGCTGCGACAGCCGGGAAAGCTCATCAGCGCCGACCACGTCATTGACCGCCTGCGGCTGCAGTTCCTCGTTTGCTCCCGTTGAAACCCAGGAGGCGGCCTGCTGGCTGTAACCCTTGTTCTGGAATCGCTCCAGCACCCCGCCAATGCCGCCATTGCGCTGCACCCATTGCATCGCCAGCGGCAGCAGCAGCAGCATCAGCGCGCTGCCCTTGTTGCCCAGGCCCGTGCCGCCCTGTCCCATGCCGGCCACGTTGCCGTCCAATCCGCCGGGGCGGTTTGCGCCCTGCCCCGCGCGGCCGCCCAACATTCCGCCGAGCAAGTCACCCAGGCCACCCGAGCCGCCACCGGCCTTCCCTGCACCGCCACCCATCAGCCCGCCCAGCAGGTCACCGAGTCCACCGCCGCCCACCGGGCGTTGCTGGCCGGACCTGGCATTGCCAAGCACACTGCCCAGGATCTGCCCCAGAAAGTCATTCGCCATTTTTTTCTCCTTTTCATTTGTCAAAGGCTGAACATTAAATCCGCGTGGCGCACCCGGGCGTAGGCAAAGGCCGCATTGGAGGCATGCCACATGCTTTTTTTGGGCAGCTTGCGGCACGTGCTCGAGTAGTAACAAAACACATTGTCACGCGGGTAAACGCCAATTCCCGTTAATCTTTATTTTGTAGTTTTGCATTCCGGCAAGGCGTAATTTTTTTCAATACCCCTGAAAGTTTTTATGAACCGTTTCAGTTCCAGCACGAAACCCCTGACCTTGTCCCGTTCCGGCGCGGTTGCCATTGCCACTGTTGTCGGCGCGGCTGCAACCGCCGCCTGGGTCGAAGCCCGCGCGCGCCGTGCCGAGCGCGACAACCCGCCCGCCGGCGACTTCATCGACATTGACGGCGTTGACCTGCACTATGTCGAGCGCGGCGAAGGCCCGCCGGTCGTGCTGATCCACGGCAATACCGTGACGCATGCGGACTTCATTGCCAGCGGCCTGATGGATCGGCTGGCCCGCAACCACCGCGTGATTGCCTTCGACCGGCCCGGTTTCGGCCACAGCAGCCGGCCACGCGACCGGCTCTGGACGCCATCCGCGCAAGCCGACCTGCTCCGCGCCGCACTGGAACGCCTTGGCATCGAGCGGCCGGTCGTCGTCGGCCATTCGATGGGCACGATGGTGGCGGTGGCCATGGCGCTGAGGCATGCGCAAAACGTGCGCAGCCTGGTGCTGGTGGGCGGCTACTTCTACCCCAGCTTTCGCGTCGATGCCCTGCTGACCGCGCCGGTCGCCCTGCCTGTCGTGGGCGATGTGATGCGCTACACGGTCACGGCGATTTCGGGGCGGCTCATGCTCAGGAAAATGGCCCAGAGCATGTTTGTGCCCAGGGAGCTGCCTGACAATTTCTTTCCGACCCTTTCGCGCGAGATGATGCTGCGGCCCGTGCAGCTGCGCGCCAATGCCGAGGATGCCGCCTTCATGGTCCCTGCGGCCAATACGCTGTCGAAACGCTACGGCGAACTCGTCCTGCCGGTCACGCTGATTGCCGGAGAAGATGACGTGGTCGTTGATCCGCAAGCCCATTCGGTCCGGCTGCACGATGAACTGCCGCAAAGCGAGTTGTTTCTCGTACCCGGCGTCGGCCACATGGCGCATTACGCTGCACTGGACAGGGTTGTGAACGCTGTTGACTCGCCGCTGCATGCAGCGGCGCTGGACCACTTCACCAGCATGACGGAAGACGACCTGACGCTGGCTGCGGAACCGGAAATGGGCCGCCGGTAAGCAATGCACGCAGCTATTTAATTCATAGCTGCAAAAGCAAGGGGGCTTTGCGCAAACTGCATATTTGATGCCTTAAATTGTGCGTTTGGGTTAAAACAGATATTCGCCAGCGCGCTGGCGCCCTTGCGTTGCCAGATCAATCCGAGATCAGACGCGAAGCCGCAGCCAGTGCGGTAACGGCCAAGGCCCAGCAACGATCTGTTGGACTGATCGGCAAACGGAATCAGCCTTTGGCCAGCCGCTCGCGCCGCCGCAGCACCCAGGCAAAGTACACCCCTTCCAGCGCCATCACCGCGCCGCCCAGTGCAATCACCGCACCGGTTCCGATCCGGTCGATCAGGCTGGCGGCCAGCACCACGCCGATCGACTGGCCCAGGAACAGGGACGAGGAAAACAGCGACACCGCCGTGCCACGCGCATGCGGCGCCATCTGCGTGGCGTTGGCCTGCATGGTGTTGTGGAACATGAAAAAGCCAAAGCCCGCCAGCAGGCTGGCCGGCAGCGCCGGCCCCCAGTGCGGCGTGTAGGCCAGCACCAGCGCGCACACGCCCACAATGCCACCACCGAACAGCACCAGCCCCTGCTGGCCGAAACGGCGAATCAGGTGGCGACCGACCGCCATGTAGAGCATGCCGCCCAGGCCGAACAGCGCCACGATGGCACCAGCCAGCGACAGCGACAAGCCCAGCGAGCGGTGCAGGTGCGATGCCCATATCGCCAGCACGCCAAAGCCCGCAGCGCCCTCGACCAGCGCCATCAGCAAGATGATGCGCGACCAGGGGCCGGTCACGATCAGCACCGCCTGCGTGACGAAACCATGGCGCAGCGCTGCCGCCCCGGCAGGGGCTTGGGCCGTCGCGGCCGGCGTGCGCTGACGGCGCAGGTCCCGCCAGAGCAGCGAACCCACCGCGCCGAACAGCACCGTCATGAACACGAAGGCCCAACGCCAGCCCAGCGCATCGGTCAGCACGCCGCCGACCAGCTGGCCGCCGACGATGCCCAGGGTGCTGCCCAGCCCGGTGCGCGTCAGCATTTCCTGGAGCTGGTCGGAGGGCACCGCGTCGCCGACCCAGGCCATGGACAGCGGAATCAGGGCGGCGGCGCCCAGCGCCATCAGCAGGCGCGCAAACACCAGCATGTCCAGCGTGCCGGCCGCCACCGCCAGCGCGCTGCCAATGCTGCAACCGAGTGTGGCAAAGGTGATGACGCGGAACTTGCCGATGCGGTCGCCCAGCGGGCCATAGAAAAGCTGCGCGGCGCCGTAGGTGATGGCAAATACCGACACCACCTGCGCCGCCTGCGCCAGCCCGACGGCAAACACGCGCGACAGTTCGGGCAGCATGGCGTCGCAGATGCGCTGCGCCGCCATGCTGGCGAAGGTGGCAAACGACAGCAGCAGGATGGAGCGGCGCGTGGCCGGGCTGATGGCCGGAGCCGCGTTTGAAACGCTGGAGGACATGGACGGACCTTGCGGGGACGGCTATTGGAGCTGCTTCAATATCTTGCCGAACAGGCCATTGACGATGTCTGCCAGCGGATCGTTGCGCTGCTGCTGCTGGGGTGGCGCCGGCGGCGGTGTGGGCCGCCGGCGCGGTATGTCGAACTCGGCGTTCTGGTCGAGCCAGCGGTTGCGAAACGCACCCTGGAACACCTCGCCGACCATGGGCAATGCGCTGCGTGCGCCCTGCCCCCAGTTGCCCATCGTTGCGCTGTTGTCGTTAAAGCCGACCCGGGCGCCGGCCACGAGTTGCGGATTCATCATGATGAACCAGCCGTCAGTGTTGTCCTGCGTGGTGCCGGTCTTGCCGGCCACGTCGGCCTGAATGCCGTAGCGCTGGCGAATCGCGCTGCCGGTGCCCTGGTCGATCACGCCGCGCATCACGTCCACCAGCGTCAGGGAATCGGCGCGCGGCATCGCCGGCGACGGTTCCCTGACCGGTGCGAAGGTTTCCAGCAGTTTGCCCTGGTGGTCTTCGACACTGGCCACCAGCACCGGCAGCAGGTAGTGGCCGCCGTTGGCGATGCTGCCGTAGGCGGCGACCATTTCCAGCAGCGTGACCGGACTGGTGCCCAGCGCGAGCGAAGGCACCAGGTCGAGCTTGCTCTGGCGCACGCCCAGGGCCTGGGCCAGCTGGCCGACGCTGGCCGGGCCGATTTTCTGCACCAGCTGGGCGGTGATGGTGTTCTTGGAATACACCAGGCCATCGCGCAGCGTGGTGGGCTGGCCGGTGGGCGGCGTGGCATCGCTGGGCGACCACACGTCACCGCCACCCGACGAGATGGCGACCGGCTGGTCAATGAAGGCATACGACGGGCTCAGGCCCTGCATGAAGGCTGCGCCGTACACGAAAGGCTTGAAGGTCGAGCCGGGCTGGCGGCGCGCCTGGCTGACGTGGTCGAACTGCTCCTGCGCAAAATCCCGGCTGCCGACCCACGCCCGCACCGCGCCGCTGCGCGGGTCCAGCGCCAGGAAGCCGGCCTGCAGCAGGGCGCGCTCGGCGCCGGCCTTGCGCTGGCCGTCCGCCAGCTTTTGCAACTGCGCCAGCTGCCGCGCCACCGCCTGGTTGGCCAGCTTCTGGATGTTGGCGTCAATCGTGGTGCGCACCCGCAGGCCGTCGGCATGGATGTCATAGCCCTTGCTGTCGGCCCAGGCAATCAGCCATTTGCGCAGGTGCTGGGCGACGTGGGGGGCGATGCCCAGGGGTTCGACCTGGCGTTCGAAATCCAGCCGCAACGGCCGTTTTTCCAGCGCGTCGAGCCGGGCCGGGTCGAGCTTGCCATGCTTGGCCATCTGCCCCAGCACCAGGTTGCGGCGCTTGCGCGCGCGGTCGGGGTTGAGCACCGGGTTGTAGTAGCTGGTGCCCTTGAGCATGCCGATCAGCGTGGCGCTTTCCAGCACGTCGAGCTTGTCGGCCGACTTGTCGAAGTAGGTGCGCGCCGCCATCTCGATGCCGAAAGCGTTGTAGAGGAAAGGCACGGTGTTGAGGTAGGTTTCCAGGATTTCGTCCTTGGAATACACCGCCTCGATCTTCAGCGCAGTGATCGCTTCCTTGACCTTGCGGGTGATGGTGGCGGCACGGCCGATTTCCTCCGGATACAGGTTGCGCGCCAGTTGCTGCGTGATGGTCGAGCCGCCCTGCAGTTCGCCAGACAAGGTGCTCACCAGCGCGCCGGCGGTACGACGCAAGTCGATGCCGTGGTGCTGGTAGAAGCGGTGGTCTTCGGTACTGATCAGCGCATGGACCACATGCGGCGATATCTTGTCCAGCGTGACCCAGCGCCGGTTGCTGCGCCGGTACTCTGCCAGCACCGTGCCGTTGGACGCCAGCAGCACCGACGGTGTTTCGGACTTGGCCTTGCGCAGGTCGCCGATGCCCGGCGTGAACGGAATCAGCACCAGCACGTAAAGCAGCATCAGCGCCGGAAGCGCCAGGGCGGCCCGGACGGGGTATTGGCTGAGCAGGCTGACAAGGCGGTGGAATTGCACACTGGCAAAGGAGGTGGCGCGCTGAAGGATGGGAGGCATGGGCAGAGTTTAAAGCGGGGCGATCAGGCCGGCATCAGCACGCAAGCGATGCGGCCTGCGCCGCAAAACCCGTTGCCTGGCGGAATTTTTTCCAACCAATCAAATCGCGGATTCAAGAACAAACTGCATCGTTAAGTAAACGGGTGGGCCAAGGGCATATAGCATGCGTCCTTCAGACCAGCCAGTCGAAAGAAACGCGATGCGCAATAAACACTTGACCCAAGAAGAACGA